>NZ_PTSB01000001.1:0-417085 GCF_002965125.1 Escherichia sp. MOD1-EC6162 | reverse complement strand
GCCGGGTGTGTAAGCGCAGCGATGCGTTGAGCTAACCGGTACTAATGAACCGTGAGGCTTAACCTTACAACGCCGAAGATGTTTTGGCGGATGAGAGAAGATTTTCAGCCTGATACAGATTAGATTAACCGGCGATAAGCGGGTTAATAAACAGAATTTGCCTGGCGGAGATAGCGCGGTGGTCCCACCTGACCCCATGCCGAACTCAGAAGTGAAACGCCGTAGCGCCGATGGTAGTGTGGGGTCTCCCCATGCGAGAGTAGGGAACTGCCAGGCATCAAATTTAGCGAAAGGCCATCCGTAAGGATGGCCTTTTTGCGCTGGTCCGGAAAAATGCCGGATGCGATGCTGGCGAGCCTTATCTGTCCTGCGCAGGGTTACGGTAGGGGTCAGCAGCGCATTATTCCCCCCCATACGCCAGATTCAGTAGCGGATACGGTTTCCCCAACCTGTCCGCTTCCATACGATCGCCTCACCTGCAATCCATCCTTAATATCCGCAATAATTATTCTTCTGCTAACTAAATTCTCAGTTATGGTTGTGCAAGCAAAATAACAAATGTATAACATTTGTCTTACTAAAAAATAAATAACAACCGACAAAAGCATCGGATTATGGCAGGAGAAATAATGGCATGGCAGAAAACACTGTAACGGCAGACGGCAAACTGACAAGTAGTGATACTCGTCGCCGCATTTGGGCAATTGTAGGGGCCTCATCAGGTAACCTGGTTGAGTGGTTCGATTTCTATGTCTACTCATTTTGTTCCCTCTATTTCGCCCACATCTTCTTCCCTTCAGATAACACAACCACTCAACTACTACAAACTGCCGGTATTTTTGCCGCAGGATTTCTGATGCGTCCAATAGGCGGCTGGTTATTTGGTCGTATTGCTGACAAACATGGCCGCAAGAAATCGATGCTGCTATCGGTATGTATGATGTGTTTTGGATCACTGGTCATAGCCTGCTTGCCAGGCTATGAAACAATTGGCACCTGGGCTCCGGCGTTGTTACTTCTCGCGCGTTTATTCCAGGGATTATCTGTAGGTGGAGAATATGGCACCAGCGCCACCTATATGAGTGAAGTTGCAGTAGAAGGACGCAAAGGGTTTTACGCTTCATTTCAGTATGTCACGTTGATAGGCGGGCAACTTCTGGCATTGTTGGTTGTGGTGGTTTTACAGCATACAATGGAAGATATCGCGCTTAGAGAGTGGGGGTGGCGTATTCCCTTTGCATTAGGCGCGGTGTTAGCCGTTGTGGCGTTATGGTTACGTCGTCAGTTGGATGAAACTTCGCAACAAGAAACGCGAGCTCTAAAAGAAGCGGGTTCAATGAAGGGATTATGGCGCAATCGCCGTGCATTCATCATGGTTCTCGGCTTTACGGCTGCGGGTTCTCTTTGTTTCTATACCTTCACCACCTATATGCAGAAGTATCTGGTGAATACTGCGGGTATGCACGCCAACGTAGCAAGCGGCATTATGACGGCGGCGCTGTTTGTATTTATGCTCATCCAGCCGATAATTGGAGCATTGTCGGATAAGATTGGCCGTCGGACTTCAATGTTATGTTTCGGCTCTCTGGCCGCTATTTTTACCGTCCCCATTCTTTCGGCATTGCAGAACGTCTCCTCACCTTATGCGGCTTTTGGTTTGGTGATGTGTGCCCTGCTGATTGTGAGTTTTTACACTTCAATTAGTGGGATCCTGAAGGCGGAAATGTTCCCGGCACAGGTTCGCGCATTAGGTGTTGGTCTGTCATATGCGGTCGCGAATGCCATATTTGGTGGCTCAGCGGAGTATGTGGCGTTGTCGCTAAAATCGATAGGAATGGAAACGGCATTCTTCTGGTATGTGACATTGATGGCCGTAGTCGCGTTTCTGGTTTCTTTGATGCTACATCATAAAGGGAAGGGGATGCGTCTTTAGTGATGAGCCATTTGCCAGACCGTATAACCGGTGGTGGCACCGGCTACGTCCCAGGCAAAATCTTTCCAGCTCCAGCCGCTCCCTTCGGGGCGGCTATCCCACAGCTCTTTTGACACGCCCAGACTTACAGAGAACATCAACCCGAACATGGCGCTGCGGTCGCGGCTTATCTCCCGATGCTGTGCATATTCATTTCCAGCCGCTGAAAGCATTGCCGAGGCGATAAAGTGTTGCGCTTTATCCTGTCCGCTCCAGCCATCGTTAGCCCTATGGCTGCAACCAGAAAGCAACAATAGCGAACAGGCAAAAAGAATACGCAACGTGGCCTCCAAAAAACAAACCCCGTACAGGACGGGGTTCAGATTACAGGATACGGCTAATTAATCGGTCGATACGGATACGACGCAAGCGACGGATAAGCTTGCGAACCTTCACCGGATAATCGGCAATACTTTGCAGATCGCGGTAGTGCTTAACGATAGTGGTATGCTCGCGGATCAGATCCAACTCTTTCTCACGCTGCGGCGCAAGCTCCAGTTGCGGATCGTGGATCAAAATGGCGTTTTCCAGATCCAGACGCCAGGCGCGAGGGTTCAGGTTATTACCGGTGATCAGCATCCACTTATCATCAACCCACATCCCTTTCAGGTGATAGGTATTGTCGTCATCTTTCCATAACCGGACCACTAACTGGTCAGTATTGACGTAATACTGCAAACGGCTCAGGAAACGACGCAGATTAATCTCGTAGAGATACGGCAGTGCGCCGATAATCTTGAAAGGTTCATCTTCCGGAATGTAGAAGTCATTTGCGGTTTTATCACCGACAATAATTTCGACTTTTTTCCCTTCGCGCAGCAATTGGATGATATTGCGCACGAGGATGGCCGGTAGGTTGAAGTATGGTGTGCAGATGGTCAGTTTTTGCTCGGCACACGGCATAAGATGGAAAATAGTCTTGTTCAACAGACTCGATTTTCCCAGACCCACTAATGGCGTTACGGA
The DNA here is from genome assembly GCF_002965125.1 of Escherichia sp. MOD1-EC6162. NCBI lineage: Bacteria > Pseudomonadati > Pseudomonadota > Gammaproteobacteria > Enterobacterales > Enterobacteriaceae > Escherichia > Escherichia sp. MOD1-EC6162. The sequence continues at coordinate 414,147 of NZ_PTSB01000001.1, read as the reverse complement.
GAGTTGATCGTTATCGGCATCGCCCTGGAAATGATAAGCAGCATCACGCAACTCCTGGCGGAACAGGCGGATATCGTTTTTGATTTCCGGGCTTTTCGGACGGTGAATATCATCCAGACGGTTAACACCGCGACCATTCATAATATTCTGTGTAACCCATTCAAACATAATGTCTGACATTTTACGGTTACGGATCAGATGATAGCGGTCGTAGCGGTATTTATCATGCTGATGCAGGTAAACATCGTTCAGGCTGGCACCGCTATAAAGTACGCTATCGTCGATGATAAAGCCTTTAAAGTGCAGAACGCCCAGGGCTTCACGGGTATTGATCGGAACGCCATAAACCGGAACATCTACGCCCGGGTTTTCCTGCGCCATGCGGCAGTACCAGTCAGCATTGGTATTAGATGCCGCAGCGCCAATGCGCCCACGTTGTGCACGATGCCAGTCGACCAGCACCCGCACATCCAGTTCCGGACGCTGCCGTTTAGCCTCATACAACGCGCTCAGAATGCCTTTGCCACCGTCATCCTGCTCAAGATACAGGGCGACAATGCAAATGCGCTGCTTCGCGCTGGCTATTTTTTCCAGCAGTGTCTCCCGGAAGTCGGCGGGAGCGTAAAAAAAATCGACATCATCAACTGATTGAGAAATCTTGGGTAGTTGGGCAAGGTGTTGTTGATGTTTATTACGCTTAAATTTTGACAACATCACAGTGCATTTCTTCTCTGTTCATTGAAGGGTCCTCTGTGCAATGCAGACGACATAAGCGGGCAATAATAACACCAGTCCCGGTTAAGTGGTCAACATTTCCAGTACCTTACTCATGATTCCTCGCGCTGGGCAAGATTTAGCATCAGCCCAACGATCCCCTCTTCGAGCTGGATATCGACGTTAAACCCGAGCTTGCGGGCCAGCGCCACCATGCCACGATTGTTTGGCATCGTAATACCATTCAGACGTTGCAGTCCGTGATCTCGCGTATAGGTAATCAACTTTTCCATTAAGCGTCGACCTAAGCCTAACCCTTTGAGATCCGAGCGCACCAGTACGGCAAATTCGGCATCAATGTTATCAGGATCGGAGATCGCCCGAGTGACGCCAAGGATCTCTTCTTTTTGATCAATACGCCGTACAGCCACAAACGCCATTTCCCGATCGTAGTCGATCTGCGTCATGTTAGCTAAATCTTCATGGGTGAATTCGTTGATCTCGCTAAAGTAACGGTAATAAAGATCTTCTTTGGTGACTCGCGAAATGAATTGCTGAAGTTGTGGCTCATCTTCCGGCAAGATCGGGCGGAACAAGCAACGTTCGCCGTTTTTTAATTCTACCCACTCTTCTAACTGATGTGGGTACGGGCGCACAGCAAGGCGACTTTCGTTATTGCCTTCGAACGGTGCAATATCCACCGTGACATCCAGCGCGGTAAATTCACTGCCGGAAGCCAGTAAAGGGTGAATATCCAGCCGCTGAATTTCTGGGCAATCGACAATCAGGTTGGAAACCTGCACCAGTAACTGGCTTAAGCCCGCGATGTCGAGTGGACGCAGTGCGCTGCGTGCACGAATTTTTTTACTTTTGATTCCCTGAATGACCAGATAGCGAGCCAGATTCATGTTCAGCGGTGGCAGCGCCACGACAGCTTGATCTTCAGGACGCCACTCCACACCGCCCTCACCAAGCATGATCAACGGCCCGAAAACCGGATCGTGTTCCACGACTACACGCAGCTCCTGAGCGCCAGCACGATTAGCCATACTTTGCACCAACAGGCCGTGGATCCGTGCCTGCGGCCAGGCCATTTTTACCCGATCGAAAATAGCGTTCGCGGCTTGCTGGACTTCATTAGCCGTACGTAAATAGAGCATCACGCCCTGAACTTCCGATTTATGCGGAATATCCGGCGAGCGCAATTTCAGCGCCACCGGATAACCAATCTGTTCTGCAATATGCACAGCTTCGGTGCTGTCAGTGGCAATCCAGGTGGGAAGCGTGTTCATGCCATATGCTTGCAGGATTGGCTGAACCTCATGGGTATCGAGCGATGTCGCTCCTTCGGCAATGGCCTGCTGTAGCAGAATATGCGCTTCTGCGGTATTGGAGGTCAGATTGCTGGGTAACGCCGGTGTTTCGCGTAACTGCTTCTGGTTTCGACGGTACTCAACCATATGCATAAAAGCGGTGATAGTTCCTTCCGGTGTGCGATAGGTCGGAAGCCCGGCTTCACTGAATAAACGTCGCGCCTCTTGCGAGGAGTGTTCGCCGCACCAGTTAGTCAGCAGAGAGACATACTTGCTGCGAGGATGATGTTTTACTGCTTCAATTAATGCCTGTGCGCTTTCTGTGGCAGGCGCAGCGGCGCTGGGGGAATGGATAACCATCAGCGCATCAAAATCCTGGCTGTGGAGCAGAATATCCAGCGTTTTGACATAGTGCTCGCTGCTGGCGTCATCGCGTAGATCAAGCGGGTTAGAGATTGCTACATGTTCTGGCAGGGCATCGCGTAGTTTCTGGCAGGCCTCTTCACTTAACGTTGCCAGTTTACCATTGCGCGACCATAAGGCATCCAGCGCCAGTGCGGCAGGAGCAGCACCGTTGCTGATAATCATCAGCCGGTCGCCACGCAACGGACGCATGTGGCTAAGGGTTTCCACCGCCGAAAACAGTTCGTGGGTGTCCTGCACTCGCAACAAACCGGCACGCTGAATAGCTGCATCCCACGCCGGATCCATACCCGCTGTGGTGTTCAGCAATCTTTGCGCCGCCGGACTACGTCCGCTTTTAATCACCAGAATCGGCTTATTTCGCGAGGCACTACGGGCAGCCGACACAAAGCGTCGTGCGTCGCTTAATTGTTCGAGATAGAGCAAGATGGCGCTGGTTTTGCTGTCGCGTGCCAGGTAGTCGAGCAATTCATCAACGTCGATATCCAGGCTGTCACCGAGCGCAATAAAGTATGAAAACCCCATTTCACGCTGTTGCGCCCAGTCGAGGATGGTGTTGGAGACAGCAGCCGATTGTGAAATAAACGCCAGCTTGCCGCGCTTAATTGGCACTGGCGAAAAGCTGGCATTCAGCCCTTGCCAGGGAGCGAGTAATCCCAGACTGTTTGGTCCAAGCAGGCGCATGTTATGGCGCAGAGCGCAGGCGCGTAGGTCTTCGTGTTGTGATGTCGGTGAAGAAAGAATAATGCAGGTTTTACAGCCTTTCTCTCCAAGCTCTTCCAGAAGAGCAAGATTGCGGCTGGCATTAGTACATAGCACTGCGAGGTCAGGAGTAAAAGGCAAACTGGCGATGTCTGGCCATGCCAGCACGCCCTGTACCGCCTTCCAGGCTGGCGTCACCGGCAGCACCGGTCCGTTAAAGCCTCCAGCCAGCAGGTTACGCATCATCAGGTAACCTGCGCGATTGGGTTTCATCGACGCGCCAATTACCGCAATCGATTTTGGTCGCAGTAGTGCTTCCAGTCCTCGCTGACTCATGCCGGTCTCCCGCAGAAGTGACCGAATGATTTTAAACGATTTCTAACTGTTCTGCTGTGATACTACCCAGATGTTGCGTTTTTCCTGCCAGATAGCGCGTTTTAAAGCGAGTGAAATGCTCGCCTAAGCCCGTTGCGGCTTTGGTGTCACCCGCCATATCTAAAAGTGCGATGGCTACCTCAGCGGTGCAATATTGGCCTTCACTCTGAGCTTCACGCAGGCGATAGGCAGACAAACGCGAAAGATCGACGGAAATGACGGGAAGATTATCCAGATACGGACTTTTACGAAACATCTTCCGCGCTTCCGGCCAGGTGCCATCGAGCATGATAAATAGCGGTGGCTTACCAGGAGGAGGCGTAAAGATCACTTCTCGTTGCTCATCCGCATATGAGGCAGGAAAAACCACCATTGGCTGATAATACGGGTTTTGCACCAGATCCAGCAGTTCTTGCGATGGTTCGGTACGTGACCATTGAAACGCGACGGTATCTGGCAAGATATCGGCAATCAAACGTCCAGTATTGCTGGGTTTCATTGGCTCGGTGTCAAACATCAGCAAACAAAAGCGGCTTTTTGCTTCCGTTGGGGTGATGGTTGAACAGAGGCATAATTTCTCTGGCAAAAGGCAGCGTTGGCAACGACGAACGCGATTACCACGGGCAAGAAAAGGACGTGTTGCGCGCGCAATACGCTCGGCGCGTAACTGGAGAACAGCGTTTTCGGTCATAAGAGAGCGTCGAAAAAATGCCATTGTCGCAGAGGAGAAAACGGGGCACAAGATGCGCCCCGATAAGATTAAAGAGATTCGTTCAGCCAGCTATCAAACGGTGCTTTCGGCACTGCGCCGTTAAGCATGTCGACAACCTGACCATTTTTGAAAATCATGATCGTCGGAATACTGCGAATACCAAAGCGACTGCTTAATTCACGTTCAGCTTCGGTATTCACTTTTACAAAACGCACTTTACCGCTACGCTCTTGTGCAACATCTTCAAAAATCGGTGCGAAGTTACGGCAAGGGCCGCACCACGGTGCCCAGAAGTCGATCACCACAGGCAGATCGTCTTTCAGCAATTTGTCGAGTGTTTCACCGGTCGCATTAATCACCTCTCCGTCAAACAGGTCGTGACCGCAGCGTCCGCATTTTGCCGCATCGTCAATCCGTTCGTCGGGAATGCGGTTGATGGCCTGACAATGGGTACAAACGGTATTCATAACTAACCTCGGGATGAGTAAGGAGACTTATCGGCAACGACGCCGGTATGTTTCTAATATGTTACATATTATCGAGGGCATTGTTCCAGACAACAATCTGTTTTATTCAATGGGTATGATAGTCGCAGGCTTTGGAACGAAATCATGGCGAACCGCGCGCACTTCGGGTAATCTGCGCGCTTCGCGCAGCGCTGGTGGAGAAAAGCATGAACGATGAAATGAAAAGCAAAAGCGGCAAGGTCAAAGTGATGTATGTCCGCAGTGATGATGATTCTGATAAACGAACCCACAACCCGCGAACCGGGAAAGGGGGCGGGCGTCCAGGAAAATCTCGTGCCGACGGTGGCCGTCGCCCCGCCCGCGATGACAAACAGAGTCAGCCCCGTGACCGCAAGTGGGAAGAGTCGCCGTGGCGAACTGTTTCCCGCGCGCCGGGTGATGAGGCACCGGAAAAGGCCGATCACGGTGGCATCAGTGGTAAAAGTTTTATTGATCCGGAAGTGTTGCGTCGTCAGCGTGCGGAAGAAACCCGCGTCTACGGCGAAAACGCATGTCAGGCACTGTTCCAGAGCCGTCCGGAAGCGATTGTTCGCGCCTGGTTTATCCAGAGTGTAACGCCGCGTTTTAAAGAAGCATTGCGCTGGATGGCGGCAAACCGCAAAGCGTACCACGTGGTAGATGAAGCCGAGCTGGCAAAAGCGTCAGGCACGGAACATCACGGCGGCGTTTGCTTCCTGATCAAAAAGCGCAACGGCACAACCGTGCAGCAGTGGGTAAGCCAGGCAGGTGCACAGGATTGCGTACTGGCGTTGGAAAATGAATCTAACCCACATAATCTGGGCGGGATGATGCGTAGCTGTGCGCACTTCGGCGTGAAAGGTGTTGTTGTGCAGGATGCGGCGTTGCTGGAATCGGGTGCGGCTATCCGTACCGCAGAAGGTGGCGCAGAGCATGTGCAACCGATTACTGGCGACAACATTGTCAATGTGCTGGATGATTTCCGTCAGGCGGGTTACACCGTGGTGACCACTTCCAGCGAACAGGGCCAACCACTGTTCAAAACCAGTTTGCCAGCGAAAATGGTGTTGGTTTTGGGGCAGGAATATGAAGGGTTACCAGATGCTGCGCGTGATCCAAACGATCTGCGAGTGAAGATTGACGGTACTGGCAATGTTGCTGGTCTGAATATCTCTGTCGCAACGGGTGTTCTGCTTGGTGAATGGTGGCGTCAGAATAAAGCCTGATAAATCAGCCGGATGGCAGTTCTGCCATCCGGCATTTTCCCGCAAATTTACTCGCTCTCTGCCGGTAATACAGGTATCCAGTTAATCGGCTTCTCGCCACGTTGTTCCAGCCACTGATTTGCCAGTACAAAATGGTTACAGCCAAAGAATCCACGATGGGCCGATAACGGCGACGGATGCGGTGCTTTCAGTACGTGATGGCGTTGCTTATCTATAATTGCCCCTTTCTTTTGCGCATGCGACCCCCACAGTAAAAACACCACGCCTTCGCGATGCTGATTAATCAGGCTGATGACTTTATCGGTGAACGTCTCCCAGCCGAGGCTGGCGTGGGAATGCGCCTGACCTGCACGTACAGTCAATACGGTATTGAGCAGCAGCACGCCCTGGCGCGCCCAGCTTTCCAGGTAACCATGCGTCGGGCGGGTAAAGCCTGGGATGGTATTTTCCAGCTCTTTATACATATTCAGCAGTGACGGCGGTGTCGCAATACCGGGACGAACAGAAAATGCCAGACCATGTGCCTGTCCAGGTCCGTGGTAAGGATCCTGGCCGAGAATCACAACTTTGACATCGCTCAACTCAGTAAAACGGAAGGCATTAAAGACATCTTTTTGTGGCGGATAGATAGTGATGCCAGACTGCCGCTCACTGGCGACGGTCTGAAGGGTATTAAGAAAATAGGGTTGCTGCTTCTCTTCAGCCAGCACGTCATGCCAGGTTAATTCGTTAGCCATCTCGCTCTCCTGCGGATCTTCAATCCACCTAGCTTAACTGCTTCTTTCTACAGAACAAAATCAAGCTCATTTTTTAGACATAATCGAGTGCAAAAAAATGTAAATTGGTAAAATTTCACACCCGCATAAGTTGATGTAAAACAATAAAATCTATTTGCGACCACGCTTGCTGTGTGGTTTTTATTGATTTAAATCAAAGAATCAAGGGTGTTTGAGGAGTATATATACACTCAAGCAACAATGGTTTTACCAATTGGCCGCGACAGGCTGACAAATCAAATAATTTTGCCGGGGAGGCATCACATGATTACAGGTATCCAGATTACTAAAGCCGCTAATGACGATCTGCTGAACTCTTTCTGGCTGCTGGACAGCGAAAAAGGCGAAGCGCGTTGCATCGTTGCGAAAGCAGGATTTGCAGAAGACGAAGTGGTTGCAGTAAGCAAACTGGGTGATATTGAATACCGTGAAGTTCCAGTAGAAGTTAAACCAGAAGTTCGCGTGGAAGGTGGTCAGCACCTGAACGTAAACGTTCTGCGTCGCGAAACTCTGGAAGATGCTGTTAAGCATCCGGAAAAATATCCGCAGTTGACTATCCGTGTATCCGGTTATGCAGTTCGCTTCAACTCTCTGACTCCGGAACAGCAGCGCGACGTTATCGCTCGTACCTTTACTGAAAGCCTGTAAGGCTTAAGTAGCAAGATATTACAGAAGCGGAAGAGGGTGACCTCTTCCGCTTTTTGTCTATATAGATAACCATCAGTCAGGCTGGTGGTTATCTATAGACAAAAATAATGCCGGGATAAAACCCGGCATTATTTTTACTCTTCTGTCGTTTGCGGCGGCACGCCTGTTCCGCTTGGTTTGCGGCGCTTACCAATATTTTTGGTATCGCGGTGGCGTTTTTTCACCCGTGGCTTCTCTTTCTCTTTAGCCTTTTTCTTCTCGGCGCGTTTTGCCAGGACTTTCTTCGATGGTTTACCCGTCTGTTTCTCGCTTGGCGCACGCGTTTTCGGGCGTAACTCATCAATAACGCGAGCTTTAATCGGCTCTTCAATATAACGACTAACTTTGCCCAGCAGCAGATGGTCATGGGCTTCAACCAGTGAAATCGCGATCCCTTTACGACCGGCGCGAGCGGTACGCCCGATTCGGTGCAAATAGGTATCGCCACTGCGCGGCATATCGAAGTTAAAGACGTGGCTGACATCCGGAATGTCGATACCACGTGCGGCAACGTCGGTGGCAACCAGCACGTTTACGCGACCTTCAGTCAGACGCTTAATCGCTTCATTACGCTTGCCTTGTACCATCTCACCTTCGAGATAGCAGTTGTTGATGCCTGCTTCGCGCAACCAGTTTGCCAGTTCATGCACACGCTCACGCTTGCGCACAAATACGATTGAGCGAGTCGCTTCCGGCTGTTTTAACAGATGTACCAGCAACGCAGTTTTATGCTCAAGATCATCGGCACGGTAATACCACTGATGAATCTTTTTGCGCTCACGGGTGGATGGATTAGCAGAAACTTCCACCGGATCCTCCAGCAGACGTTCGGCAAAATCCTGAATGGCATCGCCTTCCAGCGTAGCTGAGAAGAGCAGGGTTTGCTTACGCCAGCGAGTTTCGCCAGCAATATGTTCGATATCCTGGGCGAAGCCCATATCCAGCATACGGTCTGCTTCGTCAAGGATCAGTGTTTCAACCGCGCGGCAATCGAAGTTCTCTTCTTTTATGTATTGCAGCAGACGTCCGGTCGTGGCGACCACGATGTCCTGGTTTTCGCTGAACACTTCCGCGTGGTTCATATAGGCCACGCCGCCGGTGATGGTGGCAATATCCAGATGTGTATGTTTCGCCAGTTCACGGGCATGATCGGCCACCTGCATCGCCAGTTCGCGAGTTGGGGTGAGGATCAAAATACGCGGTGAACCGGATTTCTTACGCGGGAAATCGAGCAGGTGCTGCAACGCTGGCAGCAGATACGCCGCCGTTTTACCGGTGCCTGTCGGCGCAGAACCGAGTACATCACGGCCATCGAGCGCAGGCGGAATGGCGGCAGCCTGAATGGCGGTCGGGCGAGTGAAACCTTTATCCTGGAGGGCTTCCAGCAGGCTTTCGTCGAGTTCAAGTTCGGAAAAAGTCGTTACAGTCATGTTCTACCTCTGTGTGGGGCGCTGATTATAGACGTTACGGCTGCAATCTTCATCTGTTTGTATGGATATCGCTTCTCAGGTATTGTTCTTACCCGGTGCTATCGCCGTTTTTACAGCAAGGTTTTATTTTCATGTCACAGTCTACATCCGTGCTTCGTCGTAATGGATTTACTTTTAAACAGTTTTTTGTCGCGCACGATCGCTGTGCGATGAAAGTGGGAACGGATGGAATTTTACTGGGCGCATGGGCTCCTGTGGCAGGGGTAAAACGCTGCCTTGATATCGGCAGTGGTAGCGGGCTACTGGCGCTAATGCTGGCGCAACGAACTGATGACAGCGTGATGATTGATGCAGTTGAACTGGAAAGTGAGGCAGCGGCTCAGGCGCAGGAAAATATCGCGCAGTCCCCGTGGGCAGAGCGGATTAATATCCATACGGCGGATATTCAGCAGTGGATAACCCAGCAGGCCGCGCGTTTTGACTTAATTATCAGTAACCCGCCGTATTATCAGCAGGGGGTTGAGTGCGCGACGCCGCAACGGGAACAGGCGCGCTATACCACTACGTTGGATCACCAGACGTTGCTCACTTGTGCGGCAGAATGCATTACCGAAGAGGGCTTTTTCTGCGTGGTGCTGCCGGAGCAGATCGGTAATGGTTTTACTGAACTGGCATTAACCATGGGATGGCATTTACGTTTACGGACGGACGTGGCGGAAAACGAGGCTCGATTACCGCATCGGGTGCTACTGGCATTCTCCCCACTGGCGGGGGAATACTTTAGCGATCGGTTAGTGATTCGTGGGCCAGACCAGAACTATTCTGAAGCGTATACGGCGCTGACCCAGGCTTTTTATTTGTTTATGTAATGATGGCCAGGCGAGAGAATCGACGGACCGGAATGCGTGAGCAACTCCGGGTAGTCCAGCGTGTAATGCAAGCCCCGGCTCTCCTTGCGCATCATCGCGCAGCGAACAATTAACTCGGCAACCTGCACCAGATTACGCAGTTCCAGTAAATTATTCGACACCCGAAAGTGGGCATAATATTCGTCTATTTCCTGCTGCAACATATTGATCCGTCGCAGGGCACGCTCCAGGCGCTTTGTTGTGCGCACAATACCGACGTAATCCCACATAAACAGACGCAGCTCATGCCAGTTATGTTGGAGCACCACCAGCTCGTCAGGATCCTCAACGCGGCTTTCATCCCATGACGGCAAGCGGTTGACGCCACGTGCATAAGGCATCCGTCTTTCAATGTCTTCCGCCGCCGACCAGCCGTAGACCAGACATTCCAGCAATGAGTTAGAGGCCATTCGGTTAGCGCCATGTAATCCTGTGTAGCTCACTTCGCCAATCGCATACAGCCCATCAACATCAGTACGCCCATAGTCATCCACCATTACACCGCCGCAAGTATAGTGCGCAGCAGGTACTATCGGCACAGGCTCTTTAGTGAGATCAATACCCAGACCCAGCAACTTTTCATAAATCATCGGGAAATGCTGACAAATAAAATCCGCAGGCTTATGACTAATATCCAGGAACATACAATCCGCGCCGAGGCGTTTCATTTCATAGTCAATAGCGCGGGCAACAATATCGCGCGGAGCCAGTTCACCACGCTCATCAAAATCGGGCATAAAGCGTGTGCCGTCCGGGCGCTTCAAATAAGCACCTTCGCCACGTAAAGCTTCTGTTAACAGGAAGTTCCGCGCCTGTGGATGATACAGCGCCGTTGGGTGGAACTGATTAAATTCGAGATTAGCAACCCGGCAACCGGCGCGCCAGGCCATGGCAATACCATCACCAGAGGAAATATCCGGATTGGTGGTGTACTGATAAACCTTCGATGCGCCGCCAGTTGCCAGCACCACAGCTTTCGCATGACAGGTTTCTACCGCTTCTTTATTGCGATTCCACACCCATGCTCCGACCACTCGTCGCGTCCCCGGCAGACCAATTTTGTCGGAAATAATCAGATCGACTGCGTTGCTGCGTTCCAGTACACGAATATTCGGATGACTCTGCGCCTTGCTCACCAGCGTAGTTTCTACTTCTTTACCAGTGGCGTCGGCGGCATGAAGAATACGGCGGTGGCTATGACCGCCTTCACGGGTCAGATGGTAACTTTCTTCCCCATTTGGTTGCACCTGGGTATCAAACAATACCCCTTGATCGATCAACCATTGCACACAGGAACGCGCATTGCTGGCAACAAACTTAACCGCATGGCTATCGCAAATTCCGGCACCGGCAACCAACGTATCTTCCACATGTGAATCGATACTGTCAGTTTCATCAAACACGGCAGCAATTCCGCCCTGGGCGTAAAACGTCGAGCCTTCAGTAACAGAGCCTTTGCTAAGAACGATGACATGATGCTTATCTGCCAGACGTAGTGCCAGTGAAAGCCCGGCAGCGCCACTACCGATAATCAACACATCACAAGAATATTCAGGGAAAGTATTCATTTTTGTTGTTTAATTTACTAAACACAGTCCGGTCAGCATAGCATCATGTTGTACAATTAAACACCTGCTATTTTAATGTTTGTTACAATGGCTAAACATATTGTTTCTGGGAGGCGGAAAAAAGGGAAGTTGCTCGTCGACGGAGGATTAGGTGGTGAAATAAAAAGGCCGTTGGGTTACTCTTCAGGCAGTTAAATGGGCATTTCTGCACAGATAATGCGTTATTCAGATTCTGTAGACTTATAATGATAGATAATGATCCGTCTACAGCATGACAAACAAAAACAGATGCGTTACGGAACTTTACAAAAACGAGACACTCTAATCTTTTGCTTGCTCAAATTGCAGCTAATGGAGTGGCGTTTCGACAGCGCGTGGAAATTTGGTTTGGGGAGACTTTACCTCGGATGAGCGAGCAGTTAACGGACCAGGTCCTGGTTGAACGGGTCCAGAAGGGAGATCAGAAAGCTTTTAACTTACTGGTAGTGCGCTATCAGCATAAAGTGGCGAGTCTGGTTTCCCGCTATGTGCCGTCGGGTGATGTTCCCGATGTGGTACAAGAAGCTTTTATTAAAGCCTATCGTGCGCTGGATTCGTTCCGGGGAGATAGTGCTTTTTATACATGGCTGTATCGGATTGCTGTTAATACGGCAAAAAATTACCTGGTTGCTCAGGGGCGTCGTCCACCTTCCAGCGATGTGGATGCCATTGAAGCAGAAAACTTCGAAAGTGGCGGCGCGCTGAAAGAAATTTCGAACCCTGAGAACTTAATGTTGTCAGAAGAACTGAGACAGATAGTTTTCCGAACTATTGAGTCCCTCCCGGAAGATTTACGCATGGCAATAACCTTGCGGGAGCTGGATGGCCTGAGCTATGAAGAGATAGCCGCTATCATGGATTGTCCGGTGGGTACGGTGCGTTCACGTATCTTCCGAGCGAGGGAAGCTATTGATAATAAAGTTCAACCGCTTATCAGGCGTTGACGATAGCGGGATACTGGATAAGGGTATTAGGCATGCAGAAAGAACAACTTTCCGCTTTAATGGATGGTGAAACGCTGGATAGTGAGCTGCTTAACGAACTGGCTCACAACCCGGAGATGCAGAAAACCTGGGAAAATTATCACTTAATCCGTGACTCTATGCGGGGTGATACTCCCGAGGTACTCCATTTCGATATCTCTTCACGCGTGATGGCCGCCATTGAAGAAGAGCCCGTTCGCCAACCGACGATATTGATCCCAGAGGCTCAGCCTGCGCCGCATCAATGGCAGAAAATGCCATTCTGGCAGAAAGTTCGTCCGTGGGCGGCACAGCTCACCCAAATGGGTGTAGCGGCATGCGTATCGCTTGCAGTTATCGTTGGCGTCCAGCACTATAATGGACAATCTGAAACGTCCCAGCAGCCCGAAACACCGGTATTTAATACTCTGCCGATGATGGGTAAAGCCAGTCCGGTAAGCCTGGGAGTACCTTCTGAAGCGACCGCGAACAATGGTCAACAGCAGCAGGTACAGGAGCAGCGTCGTCGCATTAATGCCATGTTGCAGGATTACGAATTGCAACGTCGACTCCACTCCGAACAGCTTCAGTTTGAGCAGGCACAGACACAGCAAGCCGCTGTACAGGTGCCAGGAATTCAAACTTTAGGAACGCAATCGCAGTAATGAAGCAACTTTGGTTTGCCATGTCATTAGTGACAGGTAGCCTGTTATTCTCTGCTAACGCCTCGGCCACTCCCGCGTCCGGGGCGTTATTACAGCAGATGAACCTGGCTAGCCAGTCACTGAATTACGAGCTGTCATTCATCAGCATCAATAAACAAGGTGTTGAGTCTCTGCGTTATCGACATGCACGCCTCGATAACCGTCCTCTTGCACAGTTGTTGCAAATGGATGGCCCGCGCCGGGAAGTGGTACAGCGCGGCAATGAAATCAGCTACTTTGAACCGGGTCTTGAACCGTTCACTCTTAATGGCGATTACATTGTTGATTCTCTGCCATCGCTCATCTATACCGATTTCAAACGCCTTTCTCCTTACTACGACTTTATCTCTGTGGGGCGCACCCGTATTGCTGACCGCTTATGTGAGGTAATCCGCGTGGTAGCCCGTGATGGCACACGCTACAGCTACATCGTGTGGATGGACACCGAATCGAAATTACCGATGCGGGTTGATCTCCTTGATCGCGATGGTGAGACACTGGAGCAATTCCGCGTGATCGCTTTCAACGTTAATCAGGATATCAGCAACAGTATGCAGACACTGGCGAAGGCAAACTTGCCGCCTCTGCTTTCTGTACCTGTTGGTGAGAAAGCCAAATTTAACTGGGCTCCAACCTGGTTGCCACAGGGCTTTAGCGAAGTTTCCAGCAGTCGACGTCCGTTACCGACGATGGATAACATGCCTATCGAATCGCGTCTCTATTCCGACGGGTTGTTCAGCTTCTCGGTAAACGTTAACCGCGCTACGCCATCCAGTACCGATCAGATGTTGCGAACCGGACGCCGAACAGTCAGCACCAGCATACGCGACAACGCGGAAATCACCATTGTTGGTGAACTGCCACCGCAAACGGCGAAACGAATTGCCGAGAATATTAAGTTTGGGGCAGCGGAATGATCAAAGAGTGGGCTACTGTCGTCTCCTGGCAAAACGGGCAGGCGCTGGTCAGTTGCGATGTTAAAGCTTCATGCAGCAGTTGCGCTTCCCGCGCAGGTTGCGGCAGTCGCGTGTTGAATAAACTAGGCCCGCAAACCACACATACCATCGTCGTATCCTGTGATGAACCGTTAGTGCCGGGGCAGAAAGTTGAATTGGGAATCGCTGAAAGCAGCCTGCTTAGCTCCGCATTATTGGTTTATATGTCGCCGCTGGTGGGATTATTCCTTGTCGCTTCGTTATTTCAGCTACTCTTTGCTTCAGATATTGCAGCATTATGCGGAGCAATCCTCGGCGGCGTTGGTGGATTCCTGATTGCGCGAGGATACTCACGTAAGTTTGCCGCCCGAACAGAATGGCAACCGATCATCTTAAGTGTGGCATTGCCGCCTGGCCTTGTGCGATATGAAGCATCTTCGGAAGACGCGAGCCAGTGATTTCACTGGCTTTATTGTATTTTGCATAACAAATGCGAGGACGTTTCCAGATACCACAATCCATACGGTATGAACATTTCCTCGCCTCAATGTTGTAGTGTAGAATGCGGCGTTTCTATTAATACAGACGTTAAGCTCAGAACAGCGACTTCTAAAAGCCTGGTTAACCGGGCATTAAGGCACAATAATCATACTTTATGAAGAATATACGTAACTTTTCGATCATAGCTCACATTGACCACGGTAAATCGACGCTGTCTGACCGTATTATCCAGATCTGCGGTGGCCTGTCTGACCGTGAAATGGAGGCACAGGTTCTCGATTCCATGGATCTTGAGCGTGAGCGTGGTATTACTATCAAAGCGCAGAGCGTGACGCTGGACTATAAAGCGTCCGATGGCGAAACCTATCAACTTAACTTTATCGACACCCCGGGTCACGTGGACTTCTCCTATGAAGTATCCCGTTCGCTGGCTGCTTGTGAAGGTGCATTGTTAGTGGTCGATGCAGGGCAGGGCGTAGAAGCGCAAACCCTGGCAAACTGCTACACCGCGATGGAAATGGACCTCGAGGTGGTGCCGGTACTTAACAAAATTGACTTACCAGCAGCCGATCCTGAACGCGTTGCGGAAGAAATCGAAGATATCGTCGGCATCGACGCTACCGACGCAGTGCGTTGCTCGGCAAAAACAGGTGTTGGTGTGCAGGATGTACTGGAACGTCTGGTGCGTGACATTCCGCCGCCGGAGGGAGATCCAGAAGGCCCATTGCAGGCACTGATTATCGACTCCTGGTTCGACAACTACCTGGGCGTTGTTTCACTTATCCGTATTAAAAACGGCACCCTGCGTAAGGGTGATAAAGTGAAAGTCATGAGTACCGGGCAGACTTATAACGCCGACCGCCTGGGTATTTTCACGCCGAAACAAGTTGATCGTACTGAACTGAAATGTGGTGAAGTAGGTTGGTTGGTTTGTGCGATTAAAGATATTCACGGTGCACCAGTAGGCGATACCTTAACGCTGGCGCGTAATCCGGCAGAAAAAGCGCTGCCAGGCTTTAAGAAAGTTAAACCTCAGGTTTATGCCGGTCTGTTCCCGGTAAGTTCCGACGACTATGAAGCCTTCCGCGACGCGCTGGGCAAATTGAGTCTGAACGATGCCTCTCTGTTCTACGAGCCGGAAAGTTCTACAGCGCTGGGCTTTGGCTTCCGCTGCGGCTTCCTCGGCCTGCTGCATATGGAGATCATTCAGGAACGTCTGGAACGTGAATACGATCTTGACCTGATTACCACGGCACCGACAGTAGTGTATGAAGTAGAAACTACGGGGAAAGAAGTTATCTACGTCGACAGCCCGTCTAAGCTGCCAGCAGTGAATAACATCTACGAACTGCGTGAGCCGATCGCGGAATGTCACATGCTGCTGCCGCAGGCATATCTCGGTAACGTTATTACGCTGTGCGTAGAAAAACGTGGTGTACAGACCAATATGGTTTACCACGGTAATCAGGTGGCGCTGACGTACGAGATCCCGATGGCGGAAGTGGTGCTCGACTTCTTCGATCGCCTGAAATCTACCTCGCGTGGTTATGCGTCTCTGGATTACAACTTCAAACGCTTCCAGGCTTCCGACATGGTGCGTGTTGACGTTTTAATCAACGGTGAACGTGTCGATGCGCTGGCGTTGATCACCCACCGTGATAATTCGCAAAACCGTGGTCGCGAGCTGGTGGAGAAGATGAAAGATCTAATCCCACGCCAGCAGTTTGATATTGCCATTCAGGCAGCGATTGGTACGCACATTATCGCGCGTTCCACCGTGAAGCAGCTTCGTAAAAACGTACTGGCCAAATGTTATGGCGGCGATATCAGCCGTAAGAAAAAGCTGCTGCAGAAGCAGAAAGAAGGTAAGAAACGCATGAAGCAGATCGGTAACGTCGAGCTGCCGCAGGAAGCGTTCCTCGCCATTCTGCATGTCGGCAAAGACAACAAATAATCTTTAGGAGTTGGCATGGCGAATATGTTTGCCCTGATTCTGGTGATTGCCACACTGGTGACGGGCATTTTATGGTGCGTGGATAAATTCTTTTTCGCACCTAAACGGCGGGAACGTCAGGCAGCAGCGCAGGCGGCTGCTGGAGACTCACTGGATAAAGCTACGCTGAAAAAAGTTGCGCCAAAACCAGGTTGGCTGGAAACCGGTGCTTCTGTATTTCCGGTGCTGGCACTTGTGTTAATTGTGCGTTCATTTATTTATGAACCGTTCCAGATCCCGTCAGGTTCGATGATGCCGACTCTGTTAATCGGTGACTTCATTCTGGTGGAGAAATTTGCCTACGGTATTAAAGATCCTATCTACCAGAAAACGCTGATCGAAACCGGCCATCCGAAACGTGGTGATATTGTGGTCTTTAAATACCCGGAAGATCCAAAGCTTGATTACATCAAGCGTGCGGTTGGCTTACCGGGCGATAAAGTCACTTACGATCCGGTTGCGAAAGAGCTGACTATTCAACCTGGATGCAGTTCCGGTCAGGCGTGTGAAAACGCGCTACCGGTAACGTATTCCAACGTGGAGCCGAGCGATTTTGTTCAAACCTTCTCTCGTCGTAATGGTGGGGAAGCGACCAGCGGATTCTTTGAAGTGCCGAAAAACGAAACTAAAGAAAACGGTATTCGTCTTTCTGAACGTAAAGAGACACTGGGTGATGTTACACACCGCATCCTGACAGTACCTATCGCTCAGGACCAGGTAGGGATGTATTACCAGCAGCTAGGGCAACAACTGGCAACCTGGATTGTCCCGCCGGGCCAATACTTCATGATGGGTGACAACCGCGATAACAGCGCGGACAGTCGTTACTGGGGTTTTGTGCCAGAAGCTAACCTGGTGGGTCGGGCGACGGCTATCTGGATGAGTTTCGATAAACAGGAAGGCGAATGGCCAACTGGCGTTCGTTTAAGTCGCATCGGCGGCATTCACTAATTGTCGTTATCCGTTCACGTTGTCACTGTTATGGTGGCAACGTGAATTATTTATGAGATAAATCTCCCGTGGCTAACGACATCCCTTGTCGTTGTGTATAGAATATTCCCCCGAAGTTTCAGGTTGGCGCCTTCTGGTCGCCACGGCACACGAAACAGCGTTGGTCCCCATATACAGGTCAACTGAAACTGCTGAAAAGCTGTTAGCAGAACCCTGCATATCAGGTCTGTTTCGTGTGCTGAATTGTTGACGCATTTATTTATTGGTATCGCATGAACCCCATCGTAATTAATCGGCTTCAACGGAAGCTGGGCTACACTTTTAATCATCAGGAACTGCTGCAGCAGGCATTAACTCACCGCAGTGCCAGCAGTAAACATAACGAGCGTCTGGAATTTTTAGGCGACTCTATTCTAAGCTACGTTATCGCTAATGCGTTGTATCACCGTTTCCCGCGAGTGGATGAAGGGGATATGAGCCGGATGCGCGCCACGCTGGTACGCGGTAATACGCTGGCAGAACTGGCTCGTGAATTTGAGTTAGGCGAGTGCTTGCGTTTAGGGCCGGGTGAACTTAAAAGCGGTGGATTTCGTCGCGAGTCAATTCTTGCTGACACCGTTGAAGCATTAATTGGCGGCGTATTCCTCGACAGCGATATTCAGACTGTCGAGAAATTAATCCTTAACTGGTATCAAACTCGTCTGGACGAAATTAGTCCGGGCGATAAACAAAAAGATCCGAAAACGCGCTTGCAGGAATATTTGCAGGGGCGCCATCTGCCTCTGCCAACTTATCTGGTGGTTCAGGTACGTGGCGAAGCGCACGATCAGGAATTTACGATCCACTGCCAGGTTAGCGGCCTGAGCGAACCGGTGGTTGGCACAGGTTCAAGCCGTCGTAAGGCTGAACAGGCTGCCGCCGAACAGGCGTTGAAAAAACTGGAGCTGGAATGAGCATCGATAAAAGTTACTGCGGATTTATTGCCATCGTCGGACGTCCGAATGTTGGCAAATCCACATTGTTGAATAAACTATTAGGGCAGAAAATCTCCATCACCTCCCGCAAGGCGCAGACTACACGTCACCGTATTGTGGGTATCCATACTGAAGGTGCGTATCAGGCGATCTACGTTGATACCCCGGGCCTGCATATGGAAGAGAAGCGTGCCATTAACCGCTTGATGAACAAAGCGGCAAGCAGCTCCATTGGCGACGTTGAGCTGGTTATTTTTGTCGTTGAAGGCACCCGTTGGACGCCGGACGATGAAATGGTGCTCAACAAGCTGCGTGACGGTAAAGCGCCGGTGATTCTCGCGGTGAACAAAGTAGACAACGTGCAGGAGAAAGCCGATCTACTGCCGCACTTACAGTTTCTGGCAAGCCAAATGAATTTCCTCGATATCGTGCCAATCTCAGCCGAAACTGGGCTAAACGTCGACACTATCGCGGCAATTGTACGCAAACACCTTCCAGAAGCGACGCATCACTTCCCGGAAGATTACATTACCGATCGTTCGCAGCGGTTTATGGCCTCTGAAATCATTCGTGAAAAGCTGATGCGTTTCCTCGGTGCAGAACTGCCGTACTCTGTAACCGTGGAGATCGAACGTTTTGTCACCAATGAGCGCGGTGGTTATGACATCAACGGTTTGATTCTCGTTGAGCGTGAAGGGCAGAAGAAGATGGTAATTGGCAACAAAGGGGCCAAGATCAAAACCATCGGTATTGAAGCGCGTAAAGACATGCAAGAAATGTTCGAAGCGCCTGTCCACCTTGAGCTATGGGTGAAAGTGAAATCTGGTTGGGCCGACGATGAACGCGCACTGCGTAGTCTCGGTTACGTTGACGATCTCTAAGAGTTACACCGATGGAAGGCTGGCAGCGCGCATTCGTACTGCATAGTCGTCCCTGGAGCGAAACCAGCCTGATGCTGGACGTCTTCACGGAGGAATCGGGACGCGTGCGTCTGGTTGCTAAAGGCGCACGTTCAAAACGTTCTACCCTGAAAGGCGCATTGCAGCCTTTCACCCCCCTCTTGCTTCGTTTTGGCGGGCGCGGTGAAGTCAAAACGCTGCGCAGTGCTGAAGCCGTCTCGCTGGCACTGCCGCTAAGCGGTATCACGCTTTACAGCGGGCTTTACATCAACGAACTCCTCTCCCGCGTACTGGAATACGAAACACGCTTTTCGGAACTTTTTTTCGATTATTTGCATTGTATCCAGGCACTGGCAGGGATCACAGGTACGCCAGAACCGGCGTTGCGTCGTTTTGAACTGGCGCTCCTTGGGCATCTGGGTTATGGCGTCAATTTTACCCATTGCGCAGGTAGCGGTGAGCCGGTGGATGACAACATGACGTATCGTTACCGCGAAGAAAAAGGATTTATCGCCAGTGTGGTTATCGACAATAAAACCTTTACCGGACGGCAGTTGAAAGCGTTACATGCGCGGGAATTTCCTGACGCAGACACATTGCGCGCCGCAAAACGCTTTACCCGTATGGCCCTTAAGCCTTATCTTGGCGGTAAACCTTTAAAAAGCAGGGAACTGTTCCGGCAGTTTATACCTAAGCGGGCAGTGAAAACATTTAATGACTGATGAGGATTGTCATGGCTGAATTACTGTTGGGCGTCAACATTGACCATATCGCAACGCTGCGCAATGCACGCGGTACTGCTTATCCGGACCCGGTTCAGGCCGCATTTATTGCCGAACAGGCGGGGGCGGACGGCATTACCGTGCATTTACGTGAAGATCGCCGCCACATTACAGACCGTGACGTGCGCATCCTCCGTCAGACGCTAGATACCCGCATGAATCTGGAGATGGCGGTAACTGAAGAGATGCTGGCGATTGCCGTTGAGACGAAGCCGCATTTCTGCTGTCTGGTGCCGGAAAAGCGTCAGGAAGTGACAACCGAAGGCGGCCTGGACGTCGCGGGTCAGCGTGACAAAATGCGCGATGCCTGCAGACGTCTGGCAGATGCCGGGATTCAGGTTTCTCTGTTTATCGACGCTGACGAAGAGCAGATCAAAGCTGCAGCAGAGGTGGGGGCACCATTTATCGAAATCCACACCGGTTGTTACGCTGATGCCAAAACAGACGCTGAACAGGCGCAAGAGCTGGCGCGAATCGAGAAAGCCGCGACCTTTGCCGCAAGCCTCGGTTTGAAAGTTAATGCTGGTCACGGTCTGACCTATCACAACGTGAAAGCTATTGCCGCTATCCCAGAGATGCACGAACTGAATATAGGTCATGCCATTATTGGTCGCGCAGTAATGACCGGACTGAAAGATGCCGTGGCAGAAATGAAACGCCTGATGCTGGAAGCGCGTGGCTAATGGCAATATTAGGTTTAGGCACGGATATCGTGGAGATCGCTCGCATAGAAGCGGTAATCGCGCGATCCGGTGATCGCCTGGCACGACGTGTATTAAGCGATAATGAATGGGAGATCTGGAAAACGCATCATCAGCCGGTGCGTTTTCTGGCAAAACGTTTTGCTGTGAAAGAGGCGGCGGCAAAAGCGTTTGGTACTGGGATCCGTAATGGCCTGGCATTTAATCAGTTTGAAGTGTTTAACGATGAGCTCGGCAAGCCAAGACTACGGTTGTGGGGCGAGGCGTTAAAACTGGCAGAAAAGTTGGGCGTCGCACATATGCATGTAACGCTGGCAGATGAACGCCACTACGCTTGTGCCACGGTAATCATTGAAAGTTAAAAGCCCTTCCTGAATATCAAAAAAGTACCGTTCTTTTTAAAAAGTAAAACCCCCGAACAGGTAAGGAGCAGGGGGGTACTTTACTATTTTAATATTGTGCAGCACACGATTCCAACAGAAATGATTATGGAGCAGTTTAGTTGGTCTGTATAAGCAACTTGCAATTTCTGGCATAAAAATGCGAGCCGGGACGAAGAATTTAATATTGATGAGAAGATTAACGTGACCACTTTTTCATAAATACATTAGAATTGGCGTCGTTATTGGAGATTTTGCTGTGTTCTACACTATATTACTGAATTCCCCCATTGAAACGAGTGGTGTCATCAAAGCTTGCGGCACTCGATTCCAGTAACTCGCACGTTCAGTTTTGGGGAGATGTAAGGGCTAATCTGAATGGCTGTATTCCTTGTTTAAGGAAAAACAAATGACGGATTGTCGATATACCTTATTAAACAGGGTATTAAAGTCGTCATTGCTATTTTACAGTTGATCCCTCTGTTCTTGTAACACCAGAAAACGTAATTAAGGCGCGTCGGGTGAACCCGCCGGGCGCGCCTTTAATAATGATAATTAAGTGTCTGCGCAGATATTATGGGGTTTTATTTAATGAATGTGTTTATTAATGGCAACATAAAAATAAATATAATAATTTCGTTTTACAAGAGTAAATAATCAATATTCTGCTCCAGAAGCAAAATACTAAATTTTATCCGCGTGATGCATCAGCACAAACTTATCCCACAACTGTTCTTCCGTCTCGACATGCTCCGGATCTTTCACAATGGTATTGGGGATCGGACATACTTTTTGGCAGGTTGGCGTCTCGTAGTGACCTACGCATTCCGTACACTTATCGCTGTTAATCTCGTAGATGTGATCGCCCATTGAAATCGCCTCATTCGGGCATTCAGGTTCACACATATCACAATTGATGCATTTTTTAGTGATTAACAGCGCCATAAGGAAACTCTCAAAACAACACAAACCGGGCGGGCATTATACGCGCATTCTTTACTCAAACCAGTTTTTTCACCAGAGCCTCGCTGTGGCGAATGCGTTCTGGGGCTAACTCGAGATCTTGTTGTATCAGTGCAATAAACAGCAAATCCGTTAGCATTCCCTGAGCATGACATGCAGAGATCGAAGCACTGTTCGTCGCTTGTTCTTCGGCTATGGTATACAGGCAATGAGAAGCGCGCTGTTGCAGGGCATTGGGGGTGAAACCGGTGATGGCCAGCACTTTACCGCCCACTCGTAACATCTCATCTGCTGCCAGGTTTAACTCGCGCCGCACGCCCGTGTATGAGATGGCTAATAACAAATCGTCCGGCGATGAAGCCTGTACTGTAGCGAGTAACGCGTGCATATCACGCTCAGCGGCAGCATTAAAACCAATCTTCATCAGCTTCCAGGCAAAATTCTGCGCCACCAGGCCGGAAGCGCCAATGCCGGTCAGAATAATCCGCCGTGCAGAACGAAGCATCGCTACGCATTCATGTAGTTTCTCCTCACTATTGACGTTCAGTGTTGCGTACATGGCAGCAGTATTTTCTTTAATCAGTTTTTCGCCCACCAGCCGTAACGGATCATCACCACGAATTTGGTTATGAATGGGTACGGAGGGAGATTCCGGTTGGCTTGCCAGAGCTTCACTCAATGCCAGCTTTAAGGCCGGAAAACCTTTATAACCGAGTTTTTGCGCGAACTTCACTACGCTGGACTGACTGACTCCGGCTTCGTTGGCCAGTTGTTGGGAGCTAAGGTGGCGGGCAGTGTCAGGTTGTAGCAGGAGATAGTCCGCCAGCTTTTTATCGCTCTGGGCAAGTCCCTGGTAACGCTGACGAATACGAAGTAAGCCGTTCATATCTTTCCTCGCGATGAATTAATGGCGACAACAGGCAATATGAGACACAAGCGAGCGAATATTATATTCCATCACAGTCAATTACCATGAATTAAAAATTCCAGTCAGCCATTATGCGATAGATTGATGCCGGAAAAGTGATGATCTATCTGTTAGGCTATGTAGTAGCAAAAATTAATCAGGATGTATCAGTCCAGAGGGGTATGGTTTGGCAACTCACGAGCGTCGTGTGGTGTTTTTTGACTTAGATGGAACATTGCATCAACAGGATATGTTTGGCTGTTTTCTGCGCTACTTACTGCGCCGCCAGCCGCTGAATGCGCTACTTGTTCTGCCGCTGTTGCCGATCATTGTCATTGCATTATTAATCAAGGGCCGAGCGGCACGTTGGCCGATGAGCCTGCTGCTATGGGGTTGTACCTTTGGTCATAGCGAAGCGCGTATACAGGCGTTGCAGGCCGATTTTGTGCATTGGTTTCGCGACAATGTTACAGTCTTTCCGCTAGTGCAGGAACGTCTGACCAGCTATCTGTTAAGTTCCGATGCCGACATTTGGTTGATTACCGGTTCCCCTCAGCCGTTGGTCGAAGCGGTTTATTTCGATACGCCCTGGTTACCACGCGTTAATCTTATCGCCAGTCAGATCCAGCGCGGCTATGGCGGCTGGGTGCTGACCATGCGCTGTCTCGGCCATGAAAAGGTCGCGCAACTGGAACGCAAAATCGGCACGCCGCTGCGACTTTACAGTGGCTATAGTGATAGTAACCAGGACAACCCGCTACTCTATTTCTGTCAGCATCGCTGGCGGGTAACGCCTCGCGGCGAACTCCAGCAACTGGAATAGAGTAACGCATAGCGTCCGTGTATAATGCGCCGCGCTTTTATAACCGGAGTTTTCTTTTTGTCTGAAGTCGAATTTAGTCACGAATACTGGATGCGTCATGCGCTGACGCTGGCGAAACGTGCCTGGGACGAGCGGGAAGTGCCGGTCGGCGCGGTATTGGTGCATAACAACCGGGTAATCGGTGAAGGCTGGAACCGACCTATTGGTCGCCATGATCCTACAGCTCATGCAGAAATCATGGCGCTGCGGCAGGGAGGGCTGGTGCTGCAAAACTATCGCCTGATCGACGCGACATTATATGTCACGCTGGAACCGTGCGTGATGTGCGCCGGAGCGATGATCCACAGCCGTATTGGTCGCGTGGTCTTTGGCGCGCGTGATGCGAAAACTGGCGCCGCCGGATCATTAATGGATGTACTTCACCACCCGGGCATGAATCATCGAGTGGAAATTACGGAAGGAATACTGGCGGATGAGTGCGCGGCGCTACTCAGCGATTTTTTCCGAATGCGCCGTCAGGAAATCAAAGCGCAGAAAAAAGCGCAATCCGCGACAGATTAATTTCGTTTCTCTTCACTTCCCTTCCTGGAAAACAGTAGAGAAGGGGAGTGCGTCAGATAATTAGATGACGACTGCGAAAGAAATGAGAGAAAGGGAAATTTTTCTTTACCCAATTCCGCTGGCGATACCGCCGGATAATCCTGAGCCAACTGCATCGCCGCTTCTGTTGCCTGCTTTTCTTTTTCTTGCAAGTAACCCACCAGGCTAATCTGGTACTTACGAATATTTTCTACATAAGCATAGGCTTCATGCCCACGTGCATAGCCGTAAGTCAGCTTGCTGTAATAGGGTTTCTGGCTAAGCAAAGGCAGACGTTGTTTAACATCGGCCCAGCTATCAGGATTACCTTTAGTTTTTGCCGTCAGGGCACGGGCATCCAGCATGTGTGCATAGCCCATATTATAGGCGGCGAGCGCAAACCAGATCCGCTCATTTTCTGGCACGCTTTCTGGCACTTTACTCATCATATTATGCAGGTAACGCGCGCCGCCGCTGATGCTTTGTTCGGCATCAGTACGGTCGGTAATGCCCAGGCTTTGCGCGGTATTTTTGGTTAACATCATCATGCCGCGCACGCCAGTCGGAGAAGTCGCCTGCGCGTCCCAGTGCGATTCCTGATAAGCTATCGCTGCCAGCAAACGCCAGTCAATTTCCTCGGCGTATTTCTCAAATAGCGGTTTTAACTGTGGCAGAACAGCATCAACGGCGCGTAAAAACGTGCGCGTATCGACATAATCAAAATCATTGCCATGCCCGAGATATTTCTCTTCAATACGCGCCAGTGTGCCGTCCTCATTCATTTCATTGAAGAAATCGAGCAGGGCAGCAGAAAGCGTATTATCGTTATCTAATTGACTAAACCAGGTCACGGGTTGTTCATCGGTAATATCCAGCGCCACGGCGAGTTCCGGGTGAACGCGCTGGAACAAGCTGATAGCGACAGAATCGGCAATGGTGTAATCCAGCTTACCTTCGATAACATCTTCCATTAACTCCGCAGACCCTTTTCTGTCGTCCACTTTCCAGCCTAATTCCGGGAACTTAGTCTCTTTCAGTTTTTGCAGATCATTAATGACAACATGCCCAGGTGCGACGGCCAACTTTTCCGCCGTCAGATTACCCAGCGTACGTGGTCGATACTGACCCACTTTATAGACCAGTTGTTGTGAAACGGAATAATAGGTTGGGCCGGGTTGATAATTTTTAACCCTTTCGCTGTTATAGACCAGCCCTGCAGCCAGCAGATCGGCATCACCGTTATCGAGATCGTCAAATAACTGGCTGATGTTCTGCCGCACGGTGACTTTCAGTTTAACGCCAAGATAGTCAGCAAACTGTTTGGCCAGTTCATAATCCAGCCCGAAGGGTTTGCCGTTGATTTCGTTCCAGGTGAGAGGTGTGTGAATAGTACTCACGCGCAACTCTCCCCGCGCTTGTATGGCGGCGATACGGTTGTCGGCTTTACCAAACCAGGGAATGGATGGCCAGAGAGCGACCGCGAGAAGCAGTGCCAGAATACCGATGAACAGATAATTAATCTTTAATTTTTTCAATTAGTTAATTCTCTGCGTCGTGCTTTTCCCTGCCTGAAAAATCGTAATAATGTAGAAAGGTTTCATCATAAATGAGCGGCATTTTGCGTAAACCCGCGCCAGTTGGCAACTTATTACAGATATTGGCGGCACGCGTTGCTAATCCACGGCGGCGATTTTATTTCCACGCAAACGGTTTCGTCAGCACGCCAGATTCTTTATAATGACGCCCGTTTCCCCCCTTTGGGTACACCGAAAGCTTAGAAGACGAGAGACTTATGATGGAAATTCTGCGTGGTTCGCCTGCACTGTCGGCATTCCGAATCAATAAACTGCTGGCACGTTTTCAGGCTGCCAGGCTCCAGGTTCACAACATTTACGCCGAGTATGTCCATTTTGCTGACCTCAATGCACCGTTAAACGATGATGAGCACGCGCAACTTGAACGCCTGCTGAAATATGGCCCGGCACTCGCCAGCCATGCCCCGCAAGGCAAACTACTGCTGGTGACTCCGCGTCCTGGCACCATCTCTCCCTGGTCTTCGAAAGCGACCGATATTGCCCATAACTGCGGGCTGCAACAGGTAAACCGTCTTGAACGTGGCGTTGCTTACTATGTTGAAGCCGGTACGCTGACTCACGAACAATGGCAGCAGATTACCGCTGAACTACACGACCGCATGATGGAAACGGTCTTTTTTGCGTTAGATGATGCAAAGCAGTTGTTTGCTCATCATCAACCGGCTCCGGTTACCAGCGTTGATTTGCTGGGACAGGGTCGTCAGGCCCTGATCGACGCTAACCTGCGTCTTGGCCTGGCATTGGCAGAAGATGAGATTGACTATCTGCAAGACGCTTTCACAAAGCTTGGTCGTAACCCGAACGACATCGAGCTTTATATGTTCGCCCAGGCGAACTCTGAGCACTGCCGTCACAAGATTTTTAACGCCGACTGGATTATCGACGGTGAACAACAGCCAAAATCGCTGTTCAAGATGATTAAAAACACCTTCGAAACCACACCAGATCACGTTCTCTCTGCATATAAAGATAACGCCGCCGTGATGGAAGGTTCCGAAGTAGGCCGCTATTTTGCCGACCATGAAACGGGGCGCTACGATTATCATCAGGAACCGGCTCACATCCTGATGAAAGTGGAAACCCACAACCATCCGACGGCAATTTCTCCGTGGCCGGGTGCGGCGACCGGTTCCGGTGGTGAAATCCGTGATGAAGGCGCAACCGGACGCGGCGCGAAGCCGAAAGCCGGCCTGGTTGGATTCTCCGTTTCCAACCTGCGTATTCCAGGCTTTGAACAGCCGTGGGAAGAAGATTTTGGTAAACCGGAACGTATTGTTACCGCACTGGACATTATGACCGAAGGCCCGCTGGGCGGCGCGGCGTTTAACAACGAATTTGGCCGTCCGGCACTGAACGGTTACTTCCGTACTTATGAAGAAAAAGTGAACAGCCACAATGGCGAAGAGCTGCGTGGTTATCACAAGCCGATCATGCTGGCGGGCGGGATCGGCAACATCCGCGCCGATCATGTGCAGAAAGGCGAAATCAACGTTGGTGCTAAGCTCGTCGTCCTCGGTGGTCCGGCAATGAACATCGGTCTTGGCGGCGGAGCAGCGTCTTCTATGGCTTCCGGTCAGTCTGATGCCGACCTCGATTTCGCTTCTGTACAGCGCGACAACCCCGAAATGGAACGTCGTTGCCAGGAAGTGATCGACCGCTGCTGGCAGTTGGGCGATGCAAACCCAATCCTGTTTATCCATGACGTTGGTGCAGGTGGTCTTTCTAACGCTATGCCGGAACTGGTGAGTGACGGCGGGCGTGGCGGTAAATTCGAATTGCGCGATATTCTTAGCGACGAACCGGGGATGAGTCCGCTGGAAATCTGGTGTAACGAATCCCAGGAACGCTACGTGCTGGCTGTTGCCGCCGATCAGTTGCCGTTGTTTGACGAACTGTGTAAGCGTGAACGCGCGCCATATGCGGTGATTGGTGAAGCAACCGAAGAACTGCATCTTTCTCTGCACGATAGTCATTTTGATAATCAGCCGATCGATCTGCCGCTGGACGTGTTGCTTGGTAAAACGCCGAAGATGACCCGCGATGTACAAACGCTGAAAGCGAAAGGCGACGCGCTGGTTCGTGAAGGGATTACTATTGCTGACGCGGTGAAACGCGTGCTGCATCTGCCGACCGTGGCAGAGAAAACCTTCCTCGTTACCATTGGCGACCGTAGCGTAACCGGCATGGTGGCGCGCGATCAGATGGTCGGTCCGTGGCAAGTACCGGTAGCTAACTGTGCGGTTACTACCGCCAGCCTCGACAGCTACTACGGTGAAGCAATGGCAATTGGTGAACGTGCGCCGGTTGCGCTGCTGGATTTTGCCGCCTCTGCTCGTCTGGCGGTCGGTGAAGCGTTAACCAACATTGCTGCTACGCAGATTGGCGATATTAAACGCATCAAACTTTCCGCCAACTGGATGGCGGCGGCAGGCCACCCTGGTGAAGATGCGGGCCTGTATGAAGCAGTGAAGGCGGTGGGCGAAGAACTTTGTCCGGCGCTCGGCCTGACGATCCCGGTCGGTAAAGACTCTATGTCGATGAAAACCCGCTGGCAGGAAGGTAATGAAGAGCGCGAAATGACCTCCCCGCTGTCGCTGGTAATCTCTGCATTTGCCCGTGTGGAAGATGTGCGTCACACCATTACGCCGCAGCTTTCTACCGAAGATAACGCACTGCTGCTGATTGACCTCGGCAAAGGCAATAACGCGCTGGGCGCAACGGCGCTGGCGCAGGTATATCGTCAGCTTGGCGATATACCGGCAGATGTGCGCGATGTTGCTCAACTGAAAGGTTTCTACGACGCCATTCAGGCGCTGGTCGCCCAACGTAAGCTGCTCGCCTACCACGATCGTTCTGACGGTGGCCTGTTGGTGACGCTGGCGGAAATGGCGTTTGCCGGTCATTGCGGCATTGAAGCAGATATCGCAACTCTGGGTGAAGATCGCCTGGCCGCGTTGTTTAACGAAGAGCTGGGGGCGGTGATTCAGGTACGCGCTGCAGACCGTGAAGCCGTAGAAGGCGTACTGGCACAGCACGGACTTGCTGATTGTGTCCATTATGTCGGTCAGGCTGTTTCTGGTGACCGTTTTGTGATTACGGCCAACGGGCAGGCTGTATTCAGCGAAAGTCGCACCACGTTGCGTGTCTGGTGGGCAGAAACCACCTGGCAGATGCAGCGTCTGCGTGACAATCCGGAGTGTGCCGATCAGGAACACCAGGCGAAATCTAACGATGCCGATCCGGGTCTGAATGTGAAATTGTCGTTCGATATCAACGAAGATGTGGCGGCACCGTTTATTGCCACTGGCGCGCGCCCGAAAGTTGCTGTGCTGCGTGAGCAGGGTGTGAACTCGCATGTTGAAATGGCGGCAGCGTTCCACCGTGCGGGCTTCGATGCTATCGACGTGCATATGAGCGACCTGCTGGCTGGACGCACTGGCCTGGAGGATTTCCACGCCCTGGTCGCGTGCGGTGGTTTCTCCTACGGTGACGTGCTGGGCGCAGGTGAAGGTTGGGCGAAGTCTATCCTGTTCAACGACCGTGTGCGCGATGAGTTTGCAACCTTCTTCCATCGTCCGCAAACGCTGGCGCTGGGGGTATGTAACGGTTGCCAGATGATGTCTAATCTGCGTGAATTGATCCCTGGTAGCGACCTGTGGCCACGTTTTGTGCGTAACACCTCCGATCGCTTTGAAGCGCGTTTCAGTCTGGTTGAAGTGACCCAAAGCCCGTCACTGCTGTTGCAGGGGATGGTGGGTTCACAGATGCCGATAGCTGTTTCTCACGGTGAAGGGCGCGTGGAAGTGCGTGACGCTGCGCATCTGGCGGCACTGGAAAGCAAAGGGCTGGTGGCGCTGCGCTATGTTGATAACTTTGGTAAAGTCACTGAAACTTACCCGGCTAACCCGAACGGTTCCCCGAACGGCATTACGGCGGTCACGACTGAAAGCGGTCGTGTCACCATCATGATGCCGCACCCGGAACGTGTTTTCCGCACTGTCAGCAACTCCTGGCACCCGGAAAACTGGGGTGAGGATAGCCCGTGGATGCGTATTTTCCGCAATGCGCGTAAGCAGTTGGGGTAAGACTGCGGGTATTTTACGCAACGCATTGGTTTTACAGGCCGGATAAGGCGTTTACGCCGCATCCGGCATTAAACACCAACCACTATCATATGCTCCCAACTCCGGGAGCTTTTTTGTGTCTGTAAATCACGACAATGGGTGGTTTACCGTGTCGCTCATTGGCGACATTTAACCTATTGATTTTATTTAAGACTAATAATTTTATCTTTGACCGTCTCTTTTAGGCGACACAACGGCTGATTTATAGTCAAATCGTGAAGCACTCATAAACCTATCAAAACAACGTACAATCAGTACGTTATCAAACTATTTTGTTTATTGGCACAGTTAATGCATAATAGTAACCAGTGGCTCATTCACCCACTTATGTCAGCCCCTTCGGGACGTGCTACATAAAAACCGAATGACGCACAACAAGGTGCCTGCCGTCCAACTTCTGATATCAGCGTAGCTATATCAACCATCGGGCGAAACGTCGAGTTAGGCACCGCCTTATTCCACAACAAAGCCGGGTAATTCCCGGCTTTGTTGTATCTGAACAGCCCCTCGGTTAGCATCACGTTATTCGCGTCTGACGAGAGTAATGCCTTGAAACGCTGGCCCGTTTTTCCCCATTCATTACGACAACTGGTAACGCTGGCATTCCTGCTGATCCTGCTGCCCTTGTTAGTGTTGGCATGGCAAGCCTGGCAAAGCCTGAATGTACTTAGCGATCAGGCGGCGCTGGTCAACCGCACGACGCTTATCGATGCCCGGCGCAGTGAAGCGATGACCAACGCGGCGCTGGAGATGGAGCGTAGCTACCGTCAGTATTGCGTGTTGGACGATCCCACCCTGGCGAAGGTCTACCAAAGCCAGCGCAAGCGTTACAGCGAAATGCTCGACGCCCACGCAGGCGTGCTGCCGGACGATAAACTCTACCAGGCATTGCGTCAGGATTTGAACAATCTCGCCCAACTTCAGTGCAACAACAGCGGCCCCGATGCCGCCGCTGCTGCGCGTCTGGAAGCCTTCGCCAACGCGAATACTGAAATGGTACAGGCCACGCGCACCGTGGTGTTCTCTCGTGGGCAGCAACTGCAACGAGAAATTGCCGAACGTGGGCAATATTTCGGCTGGCAATCGCTGGTACTGTTTTTGGTAAGCCTGGTAATGGTGCTGCTTTTCACACGGATGATTATCGGTCCGGTAAAAAATATTGAACGGATGATCAACCGATTGGGGGAAGGGCGTTCTCTGGGGAATAGCGTTTCGTTCAGCGGCCCTCGTGAATTACGTTCGGTCGGGCAACGAATTATCTGGTTAAGCGAGCGCCTGTCATGGCTGGAATCTCAACGCCATCAGTTTTTAAGACATCTATCTCATGAATTAAAAACGCCGCTGGCGAGTATGCGCGAAGGTACTGAATTACTTGCTGATCAGGTTGTTGGGCCGCTCACGGCAGAGCAGAAAGAGGTGGTGAGCATTCTCGATAACAGCAGTCGCAATCTGCAAAAGCTGATCGAACAACTGCTTGATTACAACCGTAAACAGGCGGACGGCGCGGTGGCACTGGAGAACGTCGAGCTTGCACCACTGGTGGAGATGGTAGTTTCCGCTCACAGCTTGCCTGCACGGGCTAAAATGATGCATACCGACGTCGATCTGCAGGCAACAGTTTGCCAGGCAGAGCCAATGTTGTTGATGAGCGTGCTGGATAATCTTTACTCCAATGCGGTGCACTACGGGGCTGAATCCGGTAACATTTGCCTTCACAGCAGCTTACATGGCGCGCGGGTTTACATTGATGTCATCAATACAGGTATGCCCATTCCGCAAGAGGAACGCACCATGATCTTCGAACCCTTTTTTCAGGGAAGTCACCAGCGAAAAGGGGCGGTGAAGGGCAGCGGTCTGGGATTAAGCATTGCCAGGGATTGTATTCGCCGTATGCAAGGGGAACTGTATCTGGTCGATGAGAGCGGGCAAGACGTTTGTTTCCGTATTGAATTGCCTGCGTCAAAAAACACGAAATAATGCTAAGAGCCTATCCCATTAGGCTATTTTATTTGCCAGTTTGGCCCCGGGCAGTGCTCGAAATCCTCACGTACTACGTGTACGCTCTGGTTTCTCCGCGCTGTCCATGTCCAAACTTCCTGCAACAATTACGCCCACTGGGAAAGGCTCTAAGTCTGGTGAATATGCGACACATTTTTCAACAAATTTTGCCCCGGCGGCTATGGCTGGCGGGGTTGCCTTGTCTGGCATTGCTGGGCTGTGTGCAGAGTTACAATAAACCAGCTCTTAATACGCCAGCAGAAGAAAAAATTCCGGTTTATCAACTGGCTGATTATCTTCCTACTGAATGTAGTGACATCTGGGCGCTGCAAGGGAAATCAACCGAAACTAACCCGCTTTACTGGCTACGGGCGATGGATTGTGCCAACCGCTTAATGCCAGCGCAATCGCGTCAGGAAGCCCGCAAGTATGGCGACGGTAGCTGGCAAAATACCTTTAAACAGGGAATTTTGCTGGCCGACGCTAAAATTACGCCTTTTGAGCGCCGCCAGTTAGTTGCGCGCATTGACGCGTTAAGTACCGAGATCCCGGCGCAGGTTCGCCCGCTGTATCAGCTCTGGCGCGATGGTCAGGCGTTACAATTGCAACTGGCGGAAGAGCGTCAACGCTACAGTAAACTCCAGCAGTCCAGCGATAGCGAGCTGGATGCTTTGCGCCAGCAACATCACGTTCTACAGCAGCAACTGGAACTTACCACCCGTAAACTGGAAAATCTGACCGATATTGAACGTCAGCTCTCGACCCGTAAACCTGCCGGAAATTTCGCGCCGGACGCGACGCACGAGAGTGAAAAGCCCGCGCCATCTACCAATGAGGTCACCCCTGATGAGCCATAAACCTGCGCATTTATTATTGGTCGATGATGATCCCGGATTGTTGAAATTACTTGGTCTGCGCCTGACCAGCGAAGGCTACAGCGTGGTCACGGCGGAAAGTGGCGCTGAAGGGTTGCGGGTACTGAATCGCGAAAAAATAGATTTAGTCATCAGCGACCTGCGGATGGATGAAATGGACGGTATGCAACTGTTTGCCGAAATCCAGAAAGTGCAGCCGGGGATGCCGGTTATCATCCTCACCGCGCATGGTTCCATTCCCGATGCCGTTTCCGCGACACAGCAAGGCGTGTTTAGTTTCCTCACCAAACCCGTCGATAAAGACGCGTTGTATCAGGCAATTGACGATGCGCTGGAGCAATCCGCGCCAGCCACCGACGGACGCTGGAGCGAGGCTATTGTCACCCGCAGTCCGCTGATGCTGCGTTTGCTGGAACAGGCGAGGCTGGTAGCGCAGTCTGACGTTAGTGTGCTGATTAACGGCCAGAGCGGCACGGGGAAAGAGATTTTCGCCCAGGCGATCCACAACGCCAGCCCACGCAACAACAAACCGTTTATTGCCATTAACTGTGGCGCATTGCCTGAACAGTTGCTGGAGTCAGAACTGTTTGGTCATGCACGCGGCGCGTTTACTGGTGCCGTCAGCAATCGCGAAGGTTTATTCCAGGCGGCGGAAGGCGGTACGCTGTTTCTCGATGAGATTGGCGATATGCCCGCGCCGTTACAGGTAAAATTGCTGCGCGTGTTGCAGGAGCGCAAAGTCCGTCCGCTGGGCAGCAACCGCGATATTGATATCGACGTGCGGATTATTTCCGCCACTCATCGCGACCTGCCAAAAGCGATGGCGCGAGGTGAGTTCCGCGAAGATCTCTATTACCGCCTCAACGTTGTTAGTCTGAAGATCCCCGCACTGGCGGAGCGCACGGAAGATATTCCGTTGTTAGCAAACCATTTATTGCGTCAGGCGGCAGAGCGACATAAACCGTTTGTCCGTGCGTTCTCCACCGATGCGATGAAGCGCCTGATGACCGCCACCTGGCCGGGCAATGTGCGCCAGTTGGTGAATGTGATTGAACAGTGCGTGGCGCTGACGTCATCTCCGGTGATTAGTGATGCGCTGGTGGAGCAGGCGCTGGAAGGAGAAAACACGGCGCTACCTACCTTTGTTGAGGCGCGTAATCAGTTTGAACTCAACTACTTGCGCAAGCTGCTGCAAATCACCAAAGGCAATGTCACCCACGCGGCGAGAATGGCGGGGCGCAACCGGACAGAATTTTATAAACTGCTTTCCCGACACGAACTGGATGCAAACGATTTCAAGGAATGAATTGGCGTAATGTGTTACGTTTAGCAGATCAAAAGACAGGCGACCTTTTCAAGGAATAGCATGAAAAAGATTGATGCGATTATTAAACCCTTCAAGCTGGACGATGTCCGCGAAGCACTGGCTGAAGTCGGCATTACCGGTATGACGGTAACCGAAGTGAAAGGTTTTGGCCGCCAGAAAGGCCATACCGAGCTGTATCGCGGCGCGGAGTATATGGTGGATTTTCTGCCGAAGGTGAAAATTGAGATCGTCGTACCCGACGACATTGTGGATACCTGTGTAGACACCATTATTCGCACAGCGCAAACCGGTAAAATTGGTGACGGTAAAATCTTCGTCTTTGACGTGGCACGGGTCATTCGTATCCGTACCGGTGAAGAGGACGACGCGGCAATTTAAACCGCGTCGGGGTTGCCGGATGTCTCCATCCGGCAATATCAAATCACAGCACCTTATGTGGGCCAAAGCATTCGTAATGAATGTTTTCCTGCTTCACGCCCAGATCCACTAACTGTTTTGCGGCAAACTGCATGAAGCCAACCGGGCCGCAGAGATAGAACTGCATTGCCGGATTGCTGAACGCACCTTCGAGTTTGCTCAGATCCATCAGACCTTCGCTATCAAACTGACCTTTCGCGCGATCGGCTTCACTCGGCTGACGATACCAGGTATGCGCGGTAAAGCGCGGCAGCGATTGCCCCAGTTCCTTAACTTCATCGGCAAAGGCGTGAACATCGCCATTTTCTGCAGCATGGAACCAGTTCACCTGGGCGCTATGGCCTGTTTTTGCCAACGTGTCGAGCATCGCCAGCATTGGCGTCTGACCGACACCCGCAGAGATTAAGGTCACTGGCGTGTCATTCGCTACATCCATAAAGAAATCACCAGCCGGAGCCACCAGCTTAACGACATCGCCAACGTTAGCGTGATTGTGCAGCCAGTTGGATACCTGTCCGCCATCTTCGCGTTTCACTGCAATACGATAGCCTTTGCCATCCGGTTTACGGGTCAAAGAGTACTGACGAATTTCCTGATGCGGGAAACCTTCCGGCTTCAGCCAAATGCCGAGATATTGTCCCGGACGGTATTCTGCCACTGCGCCACCGTCGACCGGTTCCAGTTCGAAACTGGTGATCAATGCGCTGCGTGGTGTTTTAGCCACAATGCGGAAATCGCGCGTACCTTCCCAGCCACCGGCTTTGCTGGCGTTTTCGTTATAAATTTCTGCTTCGCGATTGATAAACACATTTGCCAGTACGCCATACGCTTTGCCCCATGCGTCCAGCACTTCCTGACCCGGGCTGAACATTTCGTCGAGGGTGGCCAGCAGGTGTTCGCCTACGATGTTGTACTGCTCCGGTTTGATCTGGAAGCTGGTGTGTTTCTGCGCGATTTTCTCCACTGCTGGCAGCAGCGCAGGCAGGTTTTCAATATTACTGGCGTAGGCGGCAATGGCGTTAAACAGGGCTTCACGTTGATCGCCATTACGCTGGTTACTCATATTGAAAATGTCTTTGAGTTCTGGGTTATGAGTAAACATACGGTCGTAGAAATGGGCGGTTAATTTCGGCCCTGTTTCCACCAGCAAAGGGATAGTGGCTTTTACTGTAGCGATGGTTTGAGCGTCAAGCATAGAGTCTTCCTTTTTTTTGCATCTTAATTGATGTATCTCAAATGCATCTTATAAAAAATAACCCTGTCCTGTAAATGGTTCCTTGGTGTTTTTCATTAGGAATGTGATGAAGTGAAAAATTTGCATCACAAACCTGAAAAGAAATCCGTTTCCGGGAGTAAGTCCTTTATTCACCAAAGCCTTGACGTGCTTGAAGGTAATCGTTTGCGTAAATTCCTTTGTCAAGACCTGTTATCGCAGAATGATTCGGTTATACTGTTCGCCGTTGTCCATCAGGACCGCCAAAATTAGGCGAAAAAATTTTATTGTTAGCTGAGTCAGGAGATGCGGATGTTAAAGCGTGAAATGAACATTGCCGATTATGATGCCGAACTGTGGCAGGCTATGGAGCAGGAAAAAGTACGTCAGGAAGAGCACATCGAACTGATCGCCTCCGAAAACTACACCAGCCCGCGCGTAATGCAAGCACAGGGCTCTCAGCTAACCAACAAATATGCTGAAGGTTATCCGGGTAAACGTTACTACGGCGGTTGCGAGTATGTTGATATCGTCGAACAACTGGCGATTGATCGCGCGAAAGAGCTGTTCGGCGCTGACTACGCTAACGTTCAGCCGCACTCCGGTTCCCAGGCTAACTTTGCGGTCTACACCGCGCTGCTGGAACCAGGCGATACCGTTCTGGGTATGAACCTGGCACACGGCGGTCACCTGACTCACGGTTCTCCGGTTAACTTCTCCGGTAAACTGTACAACATCGTTCCTTACGGTATCGATGCAACAGGTCATATCGACTACGCAGATCTGGAAAAACAAGCGAAAGAACACAAACCGAAAATGATCATCGGCGGCTTCTCAGCATATTCCGGCGTGGTTGACTGGGCGAAAATGCGTGAAATCGCTGACAGCATCGGTGCTTACTTGTTCGTTGATATGGCGCACGTTGCGGGCCTGGTTGCTGCTGGCGTCTATCCGAACCCGGTTCCTCATGCTCACGTTGTCACTACTACCACTCACAAAACCCTGGCGGGTCCGCGCGGCGGCCT
Source organism: Escherichia sp. MOD1-EC6162 (assembly GCF_002965125.1). Classification (NCBI taxonomy): domain Bacteria; kingdom Pseudomonadati; phylum Pseudomonadota; class Gammaproteobacteria; order Enterobacterales; family Enterobacteriaceae; genus Escherichia; species Escherichia sp. MOD1-EC6162. Next base: position 377,161 of record NZ_PTSB01000001.1, on the reverse strand, counting down.
GATCCTGGCGAAAGGTGGTAGCGAAGAACTGTACAAAAAACTGAACTCTGCTGTCTTCCCGGGTGGGCAGGGCGGTCCGCTGATGCACGTAATCGCCGGTAAAGCAGTAGCGCTGAAAGAAGCGATGGAGCCGGAGTTCAAAACTTACCAGCAGCAGGTCGCGAAAAACGCCAAAGCGATGGTAGAAGTGTTCCTCGAGCGCGGCTACAAAGTGGTTTCCGGCGGTACTGATAACCACCTGTTCCTGGTTGATCTGGTTGATAAAAACCTGACCGGTAAAGAAGCTGACGCCGCTCTGGGCCGTGCTAACATCACCGTGAACAAAAACAGCGTACCGAACGATCCGAAGAGCCCGTTTGTGACCTCCGGTATTCGTGTGGGTACTCCGGCGATTACCCGTCGCGGCTTTAAAGAAGCAGAAGCGAAAGAACTGGCTGGCTGGATGTGTGACGTGCTGGACAGCATCAATGATGAAGCGGTTATCGAGCGCATCAAAGGTAAAGTTCTCGACATCTGCGCTCGCTACCCGGTTTACGCATAAGCGAAACGGTGGTTTGCTGACAATGTGCTCGTTGTTCATGCCGGATGCGGCATGAACGCCTTATCCGGCCTACAAAACTTTGCAAATTCAATACATTGCAATATCCGTGTAGGCCTGATAAGCGTAGCGCATCAGGCAATCTTACGTTTGTGATCATCGCGAGGCTTCCTTCGGGAAGCCTTGTTACGTTATCGCGGCATTAAATTTGCCGTAACTGCGCTTCAACATACAAATAGCCAATCCCCAGCACCTGTTGCGCGCGGCTTAATTGCCCGAAGCCAATTTGCGTCGCTTTCACGCCAGGCCCTTCATCGCGGTCGAACGGATTAAACCCTGTCTGGCGAATAATGGTATTAAGCCAGTTCTCGCCAAAGGCGCAACTACGACCATACAGCCAAATCTGATTAATATTGAGGATGTTGAGGAAGTTATACAGACTTAAACCAATGGCGTTAGCACTGCGGTCAACCCAACTGGTGACCCACGGTTCTCCACTTTGCCAGGCAGCGATTAATTGCGCTGTAGTCAGTTTTTCGGGATCAAGTTGAGTATTGTCCGGCTGTGATTTTAGCCATACCCGCGCCTGCTTTTTTAATGCGCTTAACGAGGCGACGGTTTCCAGGCAGCCGTAACGTCCACAATCACAGGCGACGCCATCGGGGTTAACGATGGTGTGACCAATCTGTCCGCTGCCATACAAACTGCCGCGATAAATTTGCTCGTTAATCACGAACGACGAGCCAATGCCGTAATCAACGTTGATCACGCAGAAATCACGCCCCTGCGAATTTTTTTGCCATTTCTCCGCCAGCGCCAGCATCACGCAGTCATTATCGACCATTACCCGAATGCCGAGCTTTTCTTCCAGCAGATATTTCACCTCAACCGGCGCTGTCCACGGCGCTTGCGGCATGGTTTGCGATACGCCGGTGACCGGATCAACCTGGCCGTGAATTGCCAGCGCCAGATTGATAGTGCGCTCTGGCCACAGTTTGCGATGGCGATGCCAGCATTTTTCGATCTCCGCCAATAGCGCCTGCGGTGTCGGAGCGTCAATCTGAAAGCGTTCAAATTCACCTTTCGGACTTAAACAGGCATTAGCGACCTGACACTCAATGCTGGTGGGCGTAACGTTCAGACACAGCGTCCAGGCACCCTCCGGTGCAATGAGCCATGTGCCGCTGCTATGCCCGCGCGTCTGGCTTTCATCGTCGATATTCACCACCCGCTTTTCGTTTTCCAGCTCCTGCAAAATATTACTGACTGCCGGAATTGAAATTTGCGCCAGTCGGGCCAGCGTCGATTTATTGGCACGTTTTTGCCGGTACAGCAGCTCCAGAATCACGCATTTGTTATGGTGGCGGATCTGTTGATTGTTAATGCAGGCTCTCATCTTCACTAAACCTTGTTTAGTTAATTGCGTGATTATTCCGCGAAAACATTGCCAGATTGTTCAATACACTGCCACAAATCTTTTAATTCAGTATGTCTTGTTAATATTGAGGGCACCATGACTCCAGTAAAAGTGTGGCAAGAGCGCGTTGAGATCCCGACCTATGAAACCGGGCCGCAGGATATACATCCCATGTTTCTGGAAAATCGCGTTTATCAGGGATCGTCCGGCGCTGTTTATCCTTATGGCGTGACGGATACGCTGAGCGAGCAGAAAACCCTGAAATCGTGGCAGGCGGTATGGCTGGAAAACGACTACATCAAAGTGATGATCCTGCCGGAACTGGGCGGTCGTGTGCATCGCGCGTGGGATAAAGTAAAACAGCGCGATTTTGTCTATCACAATGAGGTGATAAAACCGGCGCTGGTAGGGCTGCTGGGGCCGTGGATCTCGGGCGGGATTGAGTTTAACTGGCCGCAACACCATCGCCCGACCACCTTTATGCCCGTTGATTTCGCCATCGAAGCACATGAAGATGGCGCACAGACTGTATGGGTTGGCGAAACGGAGCCGATGCACGGTTTACAGGTGATGACCGGTTTCACGCTGCGCCCTGACCGTGCCGCACTGGAAATCGCCAGCCGCGTCTATAACGGCAATGCTACGCCGCGTCATTTTTTGTGGTGGGCCAATCCGGCGGTGAAAGGTGGTGAAGGGCATCAGAGTGTTTTCCCACCGGATGTGACTGCGGTATTCGATCATGGCAAACGGGCCGTTTCAGCTTTCCCCATTGCCACCGGAACCTATTACAAAGTGGACTACTCCGCCGGGGTGGACATTTCTCGTTATAAAAATGTACCCGTTCCAACATCATATATGGCCGAAAAATCACAGTACGATTTTGTTGGCGCGTGGTGTCACGATGAAGATGGCGGTTTGCTTCACGTTGCCAACCACCATATTGCACCAGGTAAAAAACAGTGGAGCTGGGGACACAGTGAATTTGGTCAGGCGTGGGATAAGAGCCTGACCGACAATAACGGCCCGTATATCGAACTGATGACTGGCATTTTTGCTGACAACCAGCCCGATTTTACCTGGCTTGATGCTTACGAAGAGAAGCGTTTCGAGCAGTATTTCCTGCCTTATCATTCTCTGGGTATGGTGCAAAACGCCTCCCGCGACGCGGTGATTAAATTAGAGCGTAGCGAGCGGGGGATTGAGTGGGGGCTGTATGCCATCTCCCCGTTGAGTGGATATCGTCTGGCGATCCGCGAAATCGGCAAATGCAACGTGTTACTTGACGATGCCGTAGCCCTGACACCAGCGACCGCCATCCAGGGCGTGTTATACGGTATTGATCCGGGCAGATTGACTATCGAACTTTCCGATGCTGACGGCAATATTGTACTGAGTTATCAAGAACATCAGCCGCAAGAGCTACCGTTGCCGGACGTTGCTAAAGCGCCACTGGCAGCACAAGACATTACCAGTACAGATGAAGCCTGGTTTGTCGGTCAGCATCTGGAGCAATACCATCACGCCAGCCGTTCGCCGTTCGATTACTACCTGCGCGGCGTGGCGTTGGATCCGCTCGATTATCGCTGCAACCTGGCGCTGGCGATGCTGGAATATAACCGCGCAGATTTCCCGCAAGCGGTGGCATATGCCAGTCAGGCGCTAAAACGCGCACATGCGCTGAATAAAAATCCGCAGTGCGGACAGGCAAGTTTGATTCGCGCCAGTGCTTACGAACGTCAGGGGCAATATCAACAAGCCGAAGAGGATTTCTGGCGTGCAGTCTGGAGCGGCAACAGTAAAGCGGGCGGCTATTACGGTCTGGCACGACTGGCGGCGCGTAATGGCAACTTCGAGGCAGGGCTGGATTTTTGCCAACAAAGCCTGCGCGCCTGCCCAACTAATCAGGAAGTGCTTTGCCTGCATAATCTGCTGCTGGTATTAAGCGGCCGTCAGGATAATGCGCGTTTACAGCGCGAGAAACTGCTGCGCGATTATCCGCTGAACGCCACCCTGTGGTGGTTGAACTGGTTCGATGGTCGTTCTGAATCTGCCTTCACGCAGTGGCGAGGTCTGTGTCAGGGGCGCGACGTGAACGCCCTGATGACTGCCGGGCAGTTGATTAACTGGGGAATGCCCGCCCTGGCGGCAGAGATGCTGAACGCACTGGACTGCCAACGCACGTTGCCGCTTTATCTGCAAGCGAGCTTATTGCCGAAAGCTGATCGTGGCGAACTGGTGACAAAAGCCATTGATGTCTTTCCGCAGTTTGTCCGTTTCCCGAATACGCTGGAGGAAGTGGCGGCACTGGAGAGCATTGAAGAGTGTTGGTTCGCCCGTCATTTACTGGCCTGCTTCTACTACAACAAGCGTTGCTACGACAAAGCCATTGCCTTATGGCAGCGTTGCGTAGAGATGTCGCCGGAGTTTGCCGACGGCTGGCGCGGGTTGGCGATCCATGCGTGGAATAAGCAGCACGATGATGAACTGGCCGCGCGTTATCTTGATAATGCTTATCAGCTTGCGCCACAGGATGCACGTCTGCTTTTCGAACGCGATTTGCTGGATAAGTTAACCGGATCTTCGCCGGAGAAACGACTGGCGCGTCTGGAAAATAATCTGGAAATTGCCCTGAAACGCGACGACATGACCGCAGAACTGCTCAATTTGTGGCATCTCACCGGTCAGGCAGACAAAGCGGCGGACATTCTCGCCACGCGCAAATTCCATCCGTGGGAAGGCGGGGAAGGGAAAGTTACCTGCCAGTTTATCCTCAACCAGTTGTTACGCGCCTGGCAACACCTTGATGCCAGACAGCCGCAGCAGGCAAGCGAACTGCTTCATGCCGCGTTGCATTATCCGGAGAATTTAAGCGAAGGTCGTTTACCTGGGCAGACTGATAACGACATCTGGTTCTGGCAGGCAGTATGCGCGAAAACGCAGGGCGATGAAGCTGAGGCGACGCGCTGCTTACGAATGGCGGCGACCGGCGATCGCACCATTAACATCCACAGTTATTACAACGATCAGCCGGTCGATTATCTCTTCTGGCAAGGGATGGCACTGCGATTGCTGGGCGAACAACAAACGGCACAGCAACTGTTCAGTAAAATGAAACAGTGGGCGCAACAGATGGCGAAAACCAGTATCGAAGCGGATTTCTTTGCTGTTTCACAACCGGACTTGTTGTCGCTGTATGGCGATTTACAACAGCAGCATAAAGAAAAATGCCTGATGGTGTCGATGCTGGCGGCTGCGGGATTAGGGGAGATTGCGCAATATGAATCTGTGCGCGCTGAACTGACGGCGATTAATCCGGCCTGGCCGAAAGCGGCATTATTCACCACCGTGATGCCTTTTATTTTTAACTACGTTCACTAAACCCTATTAACTGTAATATTTGAGCGGCATGCGCTGCCGCTCATCACTAAATAATTAAAATAAGCCGTTGTAAATAAAAACCCTACAGGAGGCACTATGCCTGAAAAAATGAGAGCAACCCGTAATATAATTTTAATAGCTACGCTTTTGGGTAGCGCACTATTCGCCAGGGCTGCGGAAAAAGAAATGACCATTGGCGCAATATATCTTGATACTCAGGGATATTACGCCGGTGTACGTCAGGGTGTTCAGGATGCGGCAAAAGATTCCTCAGTACAGGTACAGTTAATAGAAACCAACGCACAGGGGGATATTTCAAAAGAAAGTACTTTTGTTGATACCCTCGTGGCGCGTAATGTTGATGCCATTATTTTGTCGGCAGTGTCTGAAAATGGCAGTAGCCGCACCGTTCGACGCGCCAGTGAGGCGGGTATTCCAGTGATTTGCTACAACACCTGTATTAATCAGAAAGGGGTCGATAAATATGTCTCGGCGTATCTGGTGGGCGATCCTCTGGAATTCGGTAAAAAACTGGGTAATGCCGCCGCCGATTATTTTATTGCCAACAAAATTGAACAACCAAAAATTGCCGTCATAAATTGCGAAGCTTTTGAAGTTTGTGTGCAGCGGCGTAAAGGGTTTGAAGAAGTATTAAAAGCCCGTGTTCCCGGAGCGCAAATTGTCGCGAATCAGGAAGGTACTGTTTTAGATAAAGCGATTTCTGTCGGTGAAAAACTGATTATCTCCACGCCGGATCTCAACGCCATTATGGGGGAATCGGGCGGCGCGACACTCGGCGCAGTTAAAGCAGTACGTAATCAAAATCAGGCCGGGAAAATTGCCGTCTTTGGTTCAGATATGACGACTGAAATTGCCCTGGAACTGGAAAACAACCAGGTGCTGAAAGCGGTAGTGGATATTTCCGGTAAGAAAATGGGTAACGCTGTTTTTGCGCAAACATTGAAGGTTATCGATAAAAAAGCCGACGGTGAGAAAGTGATTCAGGTGCCTATCGATCTCTATACCAAAACGGAAGACGGTAAGCAGTGGCTGGCAACGCATGTTGATGGTCTGCCCTAATAGCTGATTCGCAGAGGTCCCTATGTTCACGGCAACAGAGGCAGTCCCGGTAGCAAAAGTGGTGGCAGGAAATAAGCGTTATCCCGGCGTCGTTGCGCTGGATAACGTTAATTTCACGCTCAATAAAGGCGAAGTTCGCGCGCTGTTAGGTAAAAACGGCGCGGGCAAATCGACCCTCATTCGAATGCTCACCGGCAGCGAACGCCCGGACAGCGGCGATATCTGGATTGGCGAGACGCGGCTGGAAGGTGACGAAGCTACGCTGACTCGCCGTGCCGCTGAACTGGGGGTACGCGCGGTTTATCAGGAGTTAAGTCTGGTGGAGGGGCTGACGGTGGCGGAAAACCTCTGCCTTGGTCAATGGCCACGCCGCAACGGCATGATTGATTACCCGCAAATGGCGCAGGATGCCCAATGTTGCTTACAGGCGCTGGGTGTCGACGTTAGCCCTGAACAACTTGTATCGACGCTAAGTCCGGCGCAAAAGCAACTGGTGGAAATTGCGCGGGTGATGAAGGGCGAGCCGCGCGTGGTCATTCTTGATGAACCTACCAGTTCGCTTGCCAGTGCGGAAGTTGAACTGGTGATCAGCGCCGTGAAAAAGATGTCGGCACTGGGCGTGGCGGTGATTTATGTCAGCCACCGGATGGAAGAAATCCGCCGTATCGCTTCCTGCGCCACCGTCATGCGCGATGGTCAGGTGGCGGGCGATGTGATGCTCGAAAACACCTCCACCCGTCATATTGTGTCGCTGATGCTTGGACGCGATCACGTTGATATTGCGCCGGTTGCCGCCCAGGAAATTGCTGACCAGATCGTGCTGGATGTTCGTGCGTTACGCCACAGACCAAAACTTGCGGAGATCAATTTTTCACTGCGTCGTGGTGAAGTGCTCGGTATTGCTGGCCTGCTGGGAGCCGGGCGCAGTGAATTGCTGAAAGCGATTGTTGGACTGGAAGCGTTTGAGCAGGGCGAAATTGTTATCAACGGCGAGAAAATCACGCGCCCGGATTACGGCGACATGTTGAAACGCGGCATCGGCTATACCCCGGAAAATCGCAAAGAAGCGGGGATCATTCCCTGGCTGGGCGTTGACGAAAATACAGTGCTGACCAACCGGCAAAAAATCAGCGCTAACGGCGTGCTGCAATGGTCCACCATCCGCCGCCTGACCGAAGAGGTGATGCAACGGATGACAGTCAAGGCTGCCAGTAGCGAAACGCCGATTGGTACGCTTTCCGGCGGTAATCAGCAAAAAGTGGTGATCGGTCGTTGGGTCTATGCCGCCAGCCAGATTCTGTTGCTCGACGAGCCAACGCGCGGCGTCGATATCGAAGCCAAGCAGCAGATTTACCGTATTGTCCGCGAGCTGGCCGCAGAAGGAAAAAGCGTGGTGTTTATCTCCAGTGAAGTGGAGGAGTTGCCGCTGGTGTGCGACCGCATCCTGTTGTTACAGCACGGCACGTTCTCGCAGGAGTTTCACTCGCCGGTCAATGTGGATGAGCTGATGTCCGCCATTCTGTCTGTGCACTGATGAATTTTACCGAGGAACCTGAAGATGTCTGCTTCGTCATTACCATTGCCGCAGGGCAAGAGCGTCTCGCTCAAACAATTTGTCAGTCGCCACATTAATGAGATCGGTTTGCTGGTGGTGATAGCCATTTTGTATCTGGTCTTCTCCCTGAACGCACCAGGCTTTATCTCATTAAATAACCAGATGAACGTGCTACGTGATGCCGCCACCATCGGTATTGCCGCCTGGGCGATGACGCTGATTATTATCTCCGGTGAAATTGATGTCAGCGTTGGGCCAATGGTGGCTTTTGTCTCGGTGTGCCTGGCATTTTTACTGCAATTTGAGGTTCCTCTGGCGGTGGCGTGTTTGTTGGTGTTGCTGTTAGGCGCGCTGATGGGAACGCTCGCCGGGGTGTTACGTGGCGTGTTTAACGTGCCAAGTTTTGTGGCCACGCTGGGGTTGTGGAGCGCCCTGCGCGGTATGGGGCTGTTTATGACTAACGCCCTGCCTGTGCCGATTGACGAAAACGAGGTACTGGACTGGCTGGGTGGGCAATTTCTCGGCGTGCCGGTATCCGCGCTGATCATGATGGTGTTGTTTGCGCTGTTTGTGTTCATCAGCCGTAAAACTGCCTTCGGGCGTTCGGTTTTTGCTGTGGGCGGTAATGCCACGGCGGCGCAGTTGTGCGGGATTAACGTCCGGCGAGTACGCATTCTTATTTTTACCCTTTCAGGATTATTAGCGGCGGTGACCGGCATTTTACTGGCGGCGCGCCTCGGTTCTGGTAACGCAGGCGCGGCAAACGGTCTGGAGTTTGACGTGATCGCAGCCGTGGTAGTTGGTGGTACTGCGCTTTCCGGCGGTCGCGGCTCCCTGTTCGGTACGCTGCTTGGCGTTCTGGTCATTACGCTAATCGGTAACGGTCTGGTGCTGCTCGGAATTAACTCCTTTTTCCAGCAGGTGGTCCGCGGCGTCATCATCGTGGTGGCGGTACTGGCGAATATCTTGCTGACCCAGCGAAGCAGTAAAGCGAAACGCTAAATATTAACGCCCCTGGCGCGGGTGCGGCAGGGATGAAAATTAATCGTATTGTTAATGAGGGACTTATGAAAACGATGCTGGCAGCTTACTTACCAGGAAATTCGACCGTTGATCTACGGGAAGTTGCGGTGCCGACGCCGGGGATTAACCAGGTACTGATCAAAATGAAATCCTCCGGGATTTGCGGAAGCGATGTCCACTATATCTATCATCAACACCGCGCCACGGCGGCGGCGCCCGATAAACCGTTGTATCAGGGATTTATCAACGGTCATGAACCGTGCGGGCAGATTGTGGCTATGGGGCAAGGCTGTCGACATTTTAAAGAGGGTGACCGCGTGCTGGTGTATCACATTTCCGGCTGTGGTTTTTGCCCGAATTGCCGCCGCGGCTTTCCTATCTCTTGTACCGGTAAAGGAAAAGCGGCTTACGGCTGGCAGCGTGATGGCGGTCATGCCGAATATCTGCTGGCGGAAGAAAAAGATCTGATCCTCCTGCCAGACGCACTGAGCTACGAAGATGGAGCGTTTATCAGTTGCGGCGTTGGCACGGCGTATGAAGGGATTTTGCGCGGCGAAGTCTCCGGCAGCGATAACGTGCTGGTGGTCGGTCTGGGGCCGGTCGGGATGATGGCGATGATGCTGGCGAAAGGTCGCGGTGCGAAACGGATCATCGGCGTTGATATGTTGCCGGAACGTCTGGCGATGGCGAAACAGTTAGGTGTGATGGATCACGGTTATTTAGCAACCACTGAAGGTCTGCCGCAGATAATTGCCGAACTCACCCACGGCGGCGCGGATGTTGCGCTCGATTGTTCCGGTAATGCTGCGGGGCGCTTGCTGGCATTGCAATCCACCGCCGACTGGGGACGCGTGGTTTACATCGGGGAAACTGGAAAAGTGGAGTTCGAGGTCAGCGCCGAACTGATGCACCATCAACGGCGGATTATTGGCTCCTGGGTGACCAGCCTGTTCCATATGGAAAAATGCGCTCACGATCTGACGGACTGGAAACTGTGGCCGCGTAACGCCATTACCCACCGCTTCTCACTGGAACAGGCGGGTGAGGCGTATGCGCTGATGGCAAGCGGCAAATGTGGGAAAGTCGTGATTAATTTCCCGGATTAAGGAGTTAGCGGATGACCATCTATACCTTATTTCATGGGGCGCTAAAGCTGGATATCTCTGACCAGGGCGGAGTCATAGAAGGCTTCTGGCACGACACGACGGCGTTGCTACGTCCGGGTAAAAAAAACGGTGTGGCAACCGATGCCTCCTGTTTTCCGCTGGTGCCGTTTGCTAACCGGGTGAGCGGCAACCGCTTTGTCTGGCAAGGGCGTGAGTATCCGCTACATCCTAACGTTGAATGGGACGCGCATTATCTGCACGGCGATGGCTGGCTGGGCCAGTGGCAATGTGTAACGCGCAGCGATGATAGTTTATGTCTGGAGTATGAACATCGCGGTGGCGTTTATCATTATCGGGTAAGTCAGACGTTTCATTTAACGGCAGATGCGCTGACGGTCACGCTCTCTGTCACCAATGAAGGTGCAGAGACGCTGCCGTTTGGTACGGGCTGGCATCCTTATTTTCCGTTGTCGTCGCAAACGCGGATTCAGGCGCAGGCGAGCGGTTACTGGCTGGAGCGGGAACAGTGGCTGGCGGGGGCGTTTTGCGCGCAGTTACCGCTGGAGCTGGATTTCAATCAGCTCGCGCCGTTGCCGCGTCAGTGGGTGAACAATGGTTTTTCCGGATGGAATGGTCAGGCACGCATTGAGCAGCCACAGCAGGGTTACGCCATCACTATGGAAACGACGCCGCCCGCACCGTGTTATTTCATCTTTGTTTCGGATCCGACGTTTGATAAAGGGTATGCGTTTGATTTCTTCTGCCTGGAGCCGATGAGTCATGCGCCGGATGACCATCATCGTCCCGAAGGCGGAGATCTCATTGCGCTTGCGCCGGGGGAGTCAACAACCTTAGAGATGTCGTTGCGGGTTGAGTTGCTGTAATTTATAAAATGCCGGATGCACAGGCCTACAATGGGTGCCGGAGCGGTAGGCCGGATAAGGCGTTCACGCCGCATCCGGCATGTTTTTAACGCCGATCGAGAGAAATCGCCCCCGGTCCGGTAATCGCCAGCAGCAGGAATGCGCCTGCAATACTGACATTTTTCCAGAAATTAATCATATTTGGCCCGACCGCATCCCCCGTCATATCCCAGTAATGATGGCCAATCACCGCTGTACCCAGCGTGTAGAAAATAAACAGCACCGCCAGCGGACGAGTGAAAAAACCAAGCACGATTAATATCGCGGCAGGCACTTCCATAACTACCGCAATAATTGCCGCCAGCATCGGCATTGGCGCGCCCAGCGAGGCCATATATTGGACCGTACCGTCAAAGCCCATCATTTTGGGAAAACCAAAAATAATGAAAATTAAGATGATGGCAATACGGGCAATTAATAACAAAACGGGGCGGGCTGCGCCAAAATCAAAATAACGTAGTGTGTTCATAACCAATCCCTTTGCAAAAAGATGTGATTTAAACGTAATACACACTCTGGCACCTCGCCACGCCCCAGGCGTTGAGATATTCGCTAATTATCCTGGTTTGCTATAACGGCATAGCGCAGGTCGCTGACAATGCGCTTGCTGCTTCATGCCGGGAAGCTCGCTCGAATATTCTTATTTTCCAACTTGCAACAACATTCGATTAACTCCAGACTAACGCCTCCTGACGGGAGGGACTCATGGTTTTGCAATCCACGCGCTGGCTGGCGCTCGGTTATTTCACGTACTTTTTTAGCTACGGCATTTTTCTACCTTTCTGGAGCGTCTGGCTTGAGGGGATTGGCTTAACGCCAGAAACCATCGGTCTGTTGTTAGGGGCCGGTCTGGTTGCCCGTTTTCTCGGTAGTTTGATAATCGCGCCCCGCGTCAGCGATCCTTCTCGTCTGATTTCCGCGCTGCGGGTGCTGGCGTTGCTGACGCTGCTGTTTGCCGTTGCCTTCTGGGCTGGCGCGCATGTCGCGTGGCTGATGGTGGTAATGGTCGGTTTTAACCTCTTTTTCTCACCGCTGGTGCCGTTGACTGACGCGCTGGCGAATACCTGGCAAAAGCAGTTTCCGCTTGATTACGGCAAAGTGCGGCTGTGGGGCTCGGTGGCATTTGTCATTGGTTCGGCGCTGACGGGCAAACTGGTCACGGTGTTTGATTATCGGGTGATCCTCGCGATGTTGACGCTGGGCGTGGCATCCATGCTACTTGGTTTTCTCATTCGCCCGACCATTCAACCACAAGGGGTAAGCCGCCAGCAGGAGAGCACGGGATGGCCGGCCTGGCTGGCGCTGGTTCGCCAGAACTGGCGCTTTCTGGCTTGTGTTTGTCTATTGCAGGGAGCGCACGCGGCGTATTACGGTTTTAGCGCCATTTACTGGCAGGCAGCGGGTTACTCGGCTTCGGCGGTGGGCTATTTGTGGTCACTTGGGGTGGTGGCGGAAGTGATCATCTTTGCGCTGAGTAACAAACTTTTCCGTCGCTGTAGCGCTCGCGATATGTTGTTGATCTCAGCGATTTGCGGAGTGGCGCGTTGGAGCATTATGGGGGCAACCACTGAGTTACCGTGGTTGATATTGGTGCAGATCCTGCATTGCGGCACTTTTACCGTGTGCCACCTGGCCGCCATGCGTTATATCGCCGCTCGTCAGGGTAGTGAGGTGAGCCGTTTGCAGGCGGTTTACTCTGCCGTCGCGATGGGCGGCAGTATCGCTATCATGACCGTCTTCGCCGGATTCTTGTATCAATATCTGGGGCACGGCGTGTTCTGGGTGATGGCATTGGTGGCGCTTCCGGCAATGTTTCTGCGCCCAAAAGTGGTTCCCTCATGCTGATTATTCCAGCATTTTACGGATCTGCTCCTGTTGGTGTGCGGTCAGGGTCTGATTCGTATGAATCAGCGGCGGCGAAAAGAGCGGTAACGGGATGGTATAAGGTGCAATAATCAGCACAGCGTTTCTCGGTGCGCCATTTCGTAAAAAGGCCTTCACCGATATATGTTTAATATTGAGCGGCAGTAGCGTAAGTTCGCGCAATTGTTGCTCAATACTTGCTTCTCTTTCACTGTCATTGTCCGTCAGTAAAACAATCTGTTTTTCGTTAACTTCATTTGCTTGCATCAGCCATGCGCCGAAAATCACCGCCACCAGACCACTTTCCTCATCGGAAAAACGGACATTGTATTCACTTTCAAACCCGGCCAGCGCCGCGCGGGTTGTACGAACCAGGCGAGGGTAAAGTCGGCTGAACTCTTCTGGCAAGGTGTTATCAATACCGATGGCAAACAAACTGCGGCGTAATGCCTGAGCGAGATGAGTATAAAGCTGATCGCATAACCCCTGTTCATCATAGAAACGGACATTTCCCAGCTCACGAAAATGTTGTACCAGACGGACGATAGCCTGACGCAATTGCCGATCGCGCTGATGGGTATCCTGCAGCGGATTGGGAACCCGCAACATGGAAAAGAGCAATGCCATAAACAACGGTTCATCTGGTGGTACAGGCTGGCGCGCCCGGCGTTGCCAGTGGCGGCCAATTTCTTGTGCTATCTGAAATTCAAGGCAGGATTCAGCCCATCGACGTTGCTGTGGGTTAAATTGTGGCGTGATCCCGGCATGATGTTGTAGCAGGCAATATTGCAGATACAGGCACAGAAAATGAATATCACGAGCTTCAAAGCATTTTTGCAATCGTCGCGAACACAGATTAACTAAAGCTTGTAGGTTTGTATCGTCGTAAAAGTTGCGAGCAATCCCCCGACGCTTCAATTCTTCCTTTATGGCAGGGGCGAAACGACCGGAGATAAATGACGGGCATAAACGGAAACCGCGTCGTAGCCAGTGAAATAAACATAAACGTTGATTAAGTACTGTACCTTCAATCCGGTAGCTACCGTCATAACCAGTAGTGAGCGTGAGTTGATGATAGCGCAGGATCTCCCGTCCTGTTTCGCTGATATCAAAACTGGCAATATCATCATCCACACCATTAAGCTCGCTAAACGTTGCCGTGGTGGCGGTCAACCCCGGCTGAAATAGCGTTAACAAGATCTGGCAGCGGCGCTGGGGAGCAGAAAGGGCAGATGGTGGAGCAAGTGTAGACATCATCTGTTGATCTCCCATAAGCATAATTGATAAGGATAGCTAAAGTTTGCTTAGGGAAATGGTGAATGGAACGCTATTTATCAGAAATGCGGGCAGGCGTCACAGAATTTTTATCGATATAAACAGCAATGGCCAGTTGAATGCCATGTCTTAAGGTGATTTCATGCTGTTTTATCGGGTTTTAATCTTAAGGTTAATTCTACGGGCTCAACGTATTGAGGATAAAATCTACCGCTTGTTCGCGATAAACATCACCATGACGATCGGAAAAAGCGTCAATGTGTTCGCCATCGGGGATCAGAATCAGCCGTTTTGGCTCTTTCGCCAGAGCATATAACTTTTCACTGTGCTGCCAGGGGATAACGTGATCGGCTTTGCCGTGAATCAGTAAAAGCGGAATGGGGCTGACGCTGGCAATGTAATTTTCACCGCTGTAACTTTCATCAAGTAAGTAACCACTGCCGGGGATCATCTGGTTGGCGATGGTTGAGTAAGAGGCAAATGTGGAGTCGAGGATCACCGCGCGGATGCCCTCACGATTGCCCTGACCAATAACATCAAGAATATTCGCACCGCCAATACTCTGACCAAACAGTACCAGTCGCTGCGGGTTTACATCACTGCGATGGCGCACCACGTTGATGGCGCTCAGTGTATCGTCCAGTAATCCGGCTTGCGAAGGCGTTCCTTTAGACTTACCAAACCCACGATAATCAAACATAAACACGTTGAAATTGCGTTCGGGTAACCAACTGACCAGTGGCCAATGTGCAGACATATTTCCGGCATTGCCATGAGCATGGATTACCGTAGCGATGGCGTTTTCAGCGGGGCCAGTCGATGACGGAATAAACCAGCCTTGCAGGCGTGTGCCATCTTCAGCGGTAAACTCTACGGATTCTGCTGACCAGGGGTCAGGGCCATAAATTTTGTTATCAGGATAATAGAAAAAATTGATAGCGACGCGCGGCACTAAATAAACGCAGACGGCAACAACAAAGAGAATAAACAGAATCTTGAAAACGCGCTTGTTTACTGGCAGGACCATAACCTTTCCTTGCGACTTTTTTGTAATCCATTAATCGGGGAAAGATGGTGGGAGAGCGGTGAGGGAAAGTAAAGCGGCGAGAAAGTATTTCGGAATAGCGCCTGAAAGGCGAGGGCGGGTGAGAGAAATCACCCGCCAGAGAAATTAACGCTTCAGTGCGTCGCTTAACTCGTCACGCATGTTTGACAGCATGGCTTTTACTACGCGTGGGTTACCCGCAACGATGTTACCGGTCAGTATATAGTTATGACCACCAGTGAAGTCGCTGACGATACCACCAGCTTCACGAACCAGCAGTTCGCCTGCGGCGAAGTCCCACGGACGCAGACCGATTTCAAAGAAACCGTCAACGCGACCAGCAGCGACATAAGCCAGATCCAGTGCCGCAGAACCAGTACGACGGAAGTCAGCACATTCGTTGAACAGTTTGCCGACGATGTTAATGTAGGTGGTGGCGTACTGTTTTGCTTTGAACGGGAAGCCAGTTGCCAGAATAGTACCGTCGAGATCGCGAGCAGTGCTGCCACGCAGACGGTAGCCGTTCAGTTGTGCGCCCTGACCGCGAGTCGCGGTGAACAGTTCGTTACGCATAGGATCGTAAACCACAGCAACTTCGGTGCGGCCTTTGATGCGAACAGCGATAGATACCGCGAAATGCGGCAGACGTTTGATAAAGTTGGTGGTGCCATCCAGTGGATCGATAACCCATTGAACATCCTGATCAGTACCTTCAAGTTCACCGCTTTCTTCGGTGATGATGGTGTGCTGCGGGTAAGATTTACGAATCGTGTCGATAATCACCGCTTCGGCAGCTTTATCTACGTTGGTCACGAAATCGTTGCTGCCTTTCTGGCTCGCTTCTACAGCGTCCGGGGTTTCATAGTTTTTGGCAATTAAATTACCCGCCTTGCGCGCTGCGCGCACGGCGATGTTCAGCATCGGATGCATCGGTCTCTCTCACTGGATGTTAAAGAACGGGAAAACGGCGCAGAGTATAGCAGCGAGATCGGCATCTGTCTTCGTTTTATGATAAGATGCGCGAATAATCTTTAGACGAAGAAAGACAATGCTGCAAAATATTCGAATTGTGCTGGTGGAGACGTCACACACCGGCAATATGGGTTCTGTTGCCCGAGCCATGAAAACAATGGGATTAACCAATCTGTGGCTGGTTAATCCTCTGGTGAAACCTGACTCCCAGGCGATCGCGTTGGCAGCGGGAGCCAGTGATGTGATTGGTAATGCGCAGATTGTCGATACACTCGACGAAGCGTTGGCTGGTTGTAGCCTGGTCGTTGGCACCAGCGCGCGTTCCCGTACGCTGCCGTGGCCGATGCTCGACCCGCGCGAATGCGGTTTGAAAAGCGTCGCTGAAGCGGCAAACACGCCGGTGGCGCTGGTCTTTGGTCGCGAGCGCGTCGGCTTGACCAATGAAGAGCTGCAGAAATGCCATTATCATGTCGCGATTGCCGCGAACCCGGAATACAGCTCGCTGAACCTGGCGATGGCAGTACAGGTTATCGCCTATGAAGTGCGTATGGCCTGGCTGGCGACCCAGGAAAACGGCGAGCAGGTTGAGCATGCAGAGACGCCGTATCCGCTGGTGGATGATCTGGAACGTTTTTACGGTCATCTGGAGCAAACGTTGCTGGCAACCGGTTTTATTCGTGAAAACCATCCGGGGCAGGTGATGAATAAATTGCGTCGTCTGTTTACGCGTGCGCGTCCGGAAAGTCAGGAGTTAAATATCCTGCGTGGGATTCTGGCTTCTATTGAGCAGCAGAATAAAGGTAACAAGGCCGAATAACAGTCATTGCCTGATGCGACGCTTAACGCGTCTTATCAGGCTTACAAGTGCACGGAACCGTAGGTCGGATAAGGCGTTTACGCCGCATCCGACAACAGGTACAAATGCCACGATAAGAAAATGGCACTGAAGGCTAAATACCTGACTAAATCAGTCAAGTAAATAGTTGACCAATTTACTCGGGAATGTCAGACTTGACCCTGCTATGCAATACCCCCACTTTTACAATAAAAAACCCCGGGCAGGGGCGAGTTTGAGGTGAAGTAAGACATGAGACTGACATCTAAAGGGCGCTATGCCGTGACCGCAATGCTGGACGTTGCGCTCAACTCCGAAGCAGGCCCGGTTCCGTTGGCTGATATTTCTGAACGTCAGGGAATTTCCCTTTCTTATCTGGAACAACTGTTTTCCCGTCTGCGTAAAAATGGTCTGGTTTCCAGCGTACGTGGACCTGGCGGTGGTTATCTGTTGGGCAAAGATGCCAGCAGCATCGCCGTTGGTGAAGTGATTAGCGCCGTTGACGAATCTGTAGATGCCACCCGTTGTCAGGGTAAAGGCGGCTGCCAGGGCGGCGATAAATGCCTGACCCACGCGCTGTGGCGTGATTTGAGCGACCGTCTCACCGGTTTTCTCAACAACATTACTTTAGGCGAACTGGTCAATAACCAGGAAGTGCTGGATGTGTCTGGTCGTCAACATACTCACGACGCGCCACGTACCCGCACACAAGACGCGATCGACGTTAAGTTACGCGCTTAATAAAAAGAATTCAGAGTCAGGCCGGAGTGTTTATCACTTCGTAAACACGGTCGTACATCCAGCCGGTAGCCTGATTCCTTGCATTGAGTGATGTACGGAGTTTATAGAGCAATGAAATTACCGATTTATCTCGATTACTCCGCAACCACGCCGGTGGACCCGCGTGTTGCCGAGAAAATGATGCAGTTTATGACGATGGACGGAACCTTTGGTAACCCGGCCTCCCGTTCTCACCGTTTCGGCTGGCAGGCTGAAGAAGCAGTAGATATCGCCCGTAATCAGATTGCCGATCTGGTCGGTGCTGACCCGCGTGAAATCGTCTTTACCTCTGGCGCAACCGAATCTGACAACCTGGCAATTAAAGGTGCAGCCAACTTTTATCAGAAAAAAGGCAAGCACATCATCACCAGCAAAACCGAACACAAAGCGGTACTGGACACCTGCCGTCAGCTTGAGCGTGAAGGTTTTGAAGTCACCTACCTGGCGCCGCAGCGTAACGGAATTATCGATCTGAAAGAACTCGAAGCGGCGATGCGTGATGACACCATCCTCGTTTCTATCATGCACGTGAATAACGAAATCGGCGTGGTACAGGATATTGCGGCTATCGGTGAAATGTGCCGTGCCCGTGGCATTATCTATCACGTTGATGCAACCCAGAGCGTGGGTAAACTGCCTATCGACCTGAGCCAGTTGAAAGTTGACCTGATGTCTTTCTCCGGTCACAAAATCTACGGTCCGAAAGGTATTGGCGCGCTGTATGTGCGTCGTAAACCACGCGTGCGCATTGAAGCGCAAATGCACGGCGGCGGTCACGAGCGCGGTATGCGTTCCGGTACACTGCCGGTTCACCAGATCGTGGGTATGGGCGAAGCCTATCGCATCGCAAAAGAAGAGATGGCGACCGAGATGGAACGTCTGCGCGGCCTGCGTAACCGTCTGTGGAACGGCATCAAAGATATCGAAGAAGTTTACCTGAACGGTGACCTGGAACACGGTGCGCCGAACATTCTCAACGTCAGCTTTAACTACGTTGAAGGTGAGTCGCTGATTATGGCGCTGAAAGACCTCGCGGTTTCTTCAGGTTCCGCCTGTACGTCGGCAAGTCTCGAACCGTCCTACGTGCTGCGTGCGCTGGGGCTGAACGACGAGCTGGCACATAGCTCTATCCGTTTCTCTTTAGGTCGTTTTACTACTGAAGAAGAGATCGACTACACCATCGAGTTAGTTCGTAAATCCATCGGTCGTCTGCGTGACCTTTCTCCGCTGTGGGAAATGTACAAGCAGGGCGTGGATCTGAACAGCATCGAATGGGCTCATCATTAATCGGTATCGGAATCAGGAGAATTTATAATGGCTTACAGCGAAAAAGTTATCGACCATTACGAGAATCCGCGTAACGTGGGTTCCTTCGACAACAACGACGAAAACGTGGGCAGCGGCATGGTGGGTGCACCAGCCTGTGGCGACGTGATGAAGTTGCAGATTAAAGTCAACGATGAAGGTATCATTGAAGACGCGCGTTTTAAAACTTACGGCTGCGGTTCCGCTATCGCTTCCAGTTCTCTGGTGACCGAATGGGTGAAAGGGAAATCTCTCGACGAAGCACAGGCGATCAAAAACACCGATATTGCTGAAGAACTTGAACTGCCACCGGTGAAAATTCACTGTTCTATTCTGGCAGAAGACGCGATCAAAGCCGCCATTGCGGACTATAAAAGCAAACGTGAAGCAAAATAAGAGTTGAGGTTTGGTTATGTCGATTACACTGAGCGACAGTGCAGCAGCGCGAGTAAATACCTTTCTGGCTAACCGCGGTAAAGGGTTTGGCCTGCGTCTGGGTGTGAGAACCTCTGGGTGTTCAGGTATGGCGTATGTACTGGAATTTGTTGACGAACCGACGCCGGAAGACATCGTGTTTGAAGACAAAGGCGTGAAAGTCGTGGTCGATGGCAAAAGCCTGCAATTTCTGGACGGTACGCAACTGGACTTCGTAAAAGAAGGCCTGAACGAAGGGTTTAAATTCACCAACCCGAACGTAAAAGATGAATGTGGTTGCGGCGAAAGCTTCCACGTCTGATGCGCATACCGATAACCCCACCGTGGTCGCCTGCGCGTGGGGTTTGTTTTACCTGATTCGCCGTCATTGCGGCGGATCGCAGCCCTGAGAATGTTATGGATTACTTCACCCTCTTTGGCTTGCCTGCCCGTTATCAACTCGATACCCAGGCATTGAGCCTGCGTTTTCAGGATCTACAACGTCAGTATCATCCTGATAAATTCGCCAGCGGAAGCCAGGCGGAACAACTCGCCGCCGTCCAGCAATCCGCAACCATTAACCAGGCATGGCAAACGCTACGTCATCCATTGATGCGGGCAGAATACCTGCTTTCGCTGCACGGTTTTGATCTTGCCAGCGAGCAGCATACAGTGCGCGACACCGCGTTCCTGATGGAACAACTGGAGCTGCGCGAGGAGCTGGACGAGATCGAACAGGCGAAAGACGAAGCGCGGCTGGAAAGCTTTATCAAACGCGTCAAAAAGATGTTTGATACCCGCCATCAGTTGATGGTTGAACAGTTAGACAACGAGGCGTGGGACGCGGCGGCGGATACCGTGCGTAAGCTGCGTTTTCTCGATAAACTGCGAAGCAGTGCCGAACAACTCGAAGAAAAACTGCTCGATTTTTAATTTCTGGAAGCTAAACATGGCCTTATTACAAATTAGTGAACCTGGTTTGAGTGCTGCGCCGCATCAGCGTCGTCTGGCGGCCGGTATTGACCTGGGCACAACCAACTCGCTGGTGGCGACAGTACGCAGCGGTCAGGCCGAAACGTTAGCCGACCATGAAGGCCGTCACCTGCTGCCGTCTGTTGTTCACTATCAACAGCAAGGGCATTCGGTGGGGTATGACGCACGTACTAATGCAGCGCTTGACACAGCCAACACCATTAGTTCTGTTAAACGCCTGATGGGGCGCTCGCTGGCTGATATCCAGCAACGCTATCCGCATCTGCCTTATCAATTCCAGGCCAGCGAGAATGGTCTGCCGATGATTGAAACGGCGGCGGGACTGCTGAACCCGGTGCGCGTTTCTGCGGACATCCTCAAAGCACTGGCAGCACGGGCAACTGAAGCCCTGGCAGGCGAGCTGGATGGTGTGGTTATCACCGTTCCGGCGTACTTTGACGATGCCCAGCGTCAGGGCACCAAAGACGCAGCGCGTCTGGCTGGCCTGCATGTCCTGCGCTTGCTCAACGAACCGACCGCTGCGGCTATCGCCTACGGGCTGGATTCCGGTCAGGAAGGTGTGATTGCCGTTTATGACCTCGGCGGCGGGACTTTTGATATTTCCATTCTACGTTTAAGTCGCGGCGTGTTTGAAGTGCTGGCGACCGGCGGTGATTCTGCGCTCGGTGGTGATGACTTCGACCATCTGCTGGCGGATTACATTCGCGAGCAGGCGGGCATTCCTGACCGTAGCGATAACCGCGTTCAGCGTGAACTGCTGGATGCCGCCATTGCGGCCAAAATCGCTCTGAGCGATGCCGATTCCGTGACTGTTAATGTTGCGGGCTGGCAGGGCGAAATCAGCCGTCAACAATTCAACGAACTGATCGCACCACTGGTTAAACGAACCTTACTGGCCTGTCGTCGCGCGCTGAAAGACGCGGGCGTTGAGGCTGATGAAGTTCTGGAAGTGGTGATGGTTGGCGGTTCTACCCGTGTGCCGTTGGTGCGTGAACGGGTGGGCGAATTTTTCGGTCGTCCGCCACTGACCTCCATCGACCCGGATAAAGTTGTCGCCATTGGCGCGGCGATTCAGGCTGATATTCTGGTGGGTAACAAGCCGGACAGTGAAATGCTGCTGCTCGACGTGATCCCCCTGTCGCTGGGCCTTGAGACTATGGGCGGCCTGGTGGAGAAAGTGATCCCACGTAATACCACCATTCCGGTGGCCCGCGCCCAGGATTTCACCACCTTTAAAGATGGTCAGACGGCAATGTCTATCCATGTTATGCAGGGTGAGCGTGAACTGGTGCAGGATTGCCGCTCGTTGGCACGTTTTGCGCTGCGTGGGATCCCGGCGTTACCGGCTGGCGGTGCGCATATTCGCGTAACGTTCCAGGTCGATGCCGACGGTCTTTTAAGTGTGACGGCGATGGAGAAATCCACCGGCGTTGAGGCGTCTATTCAGGTCAAACCTTCTTATGGTCTGACCGACAGCGAAATCGCCTCAATGATTAAAGACTCAATGAGCTATGCCGAGCAGGACGTAAAAGCCCGTATGCTGGCTGAACAAAAAGTCGAAGCGGCGCGCGTACTGGAAAGTCTGAACGGCGCGCTGGCTGCGGATGCCGCGCTGTTAAGCACCGCAGAACGTCAGGTCATCGACGATGCCGCTGCTCACCTGAGTGAAGTAGCGCAGGGCGATGATGTTGACGCCATCGAACAAGCGATTAAAAACGTAGACAAACAAACCCAGGATTTCGCCGCTCGCCGCATGGACCAGTCGGTTCGTCGTGCGCTGAAAGGCCATTCCGTGGACGAGGTTTAATATGCCAAAGATTGTTATTTTGCCTCATCAGGATCTCTGCCCTGATGGTGCTGTTCTGGAAGCTAAGAGCGGTGAAACCATTCTCGACGCTGCGCTGCGTAACGGCATCGAGATTGAACACGCCTGTGAAAAATCCTGCGCTTGCACCACCTGCCACTGTATCGTTCGTGAAGGTTTTGACTCGTTGCCGGAAAGCTCTGAGCAGGAAGACGACATGCTGGACAAAGCCTGGGGGCTGGAGCCGGAAAGCCGTTTAAGCTGCCAGGCGCGCGTCACCGATGAAGATTTAGTGGTCGAAATTCCGCGTTACACTATCAACCATGCGCGTGAGCATTAACAGAGGTTAGTATGGGACTTAAGTGGACCGATAGCCGCGAAATTGGCGAAGCACTGTACGATGCGTATCCCGATCTCGACCCGAAAACGGTTCGATTCACCGATATGCATCAGTGGATTTGCGATCTGGAAGATTTCGACGACGACCCGCAGGCATCTAACGAGAAAATCCTCGAAGCGATTTTGTTAGTCTGGCTGGACGAAGCTGAGTGAATAAACGGGCTGCCTGGGGGTAGCCCGTTTTGCTGTTAAACAAATAAGGATAACTAAAATGACAGAAGCGATGAAAATTACCCTTTCTTCCCAACCTGCTGATGCGCGTTGGGGAGAAAAAGCGACTTACAGCATTAATAATGATGGCATTACCCTGCACCTGACCGGGGCTGACGATTTGGGGCTGATCCAGCGTGCGGCGCGCAAGATTGACGGTCTGGGCATTAAGCATGTTCAGTTAAGCGGTGAAGGCTGGGATGTGGATCGTTGCTGGGCGTTCTGGCAGGGTTACAAAGCGCCTAAAGGTACGCGTAAAGTCGAGTGGCCGGAGTTGGACGATGCACAACGCCAGGAACTGGATAACCGCCTGATGATCATCGACTGGGTGCGTGACACCATCAACGCACCGGCTGAAGAACTGGGGCCATCACAACTGGCGCAGCGTGCTGTTGATCTGATCAGCAACGTTGCGGGCGATCGTGTGACTTACCGGATCACTAAAGGCGAAGATCTGCGCGAGCAGGGTTATATGGGGCTGCACACCGTTGGACGCGGATCAGAACGTTCCCCGGTATTGCTGGCGCTGGACTATAACCCAACGGGCGATAAAGAAGCGCCGGTATACGCTTGCCTGGTAGGCAAAGGCATCACCTTTGATTCCGGCGGTTACAGTATCAAACAGACCGCGTTTATGGACTCGATGAAGTCCGATATGGGCGGTGCTGCAACGGTTACCGGAGCGCTGGCATTTGCTATTACGCGCGGTCTGAATAAACGCGTGAAACTGTTCCTCTGCTGTGCGGATAACCTGATCAGCGGCAACGCGTTCAAACTGGGCGATATCATCACCTATCGCAACGGTAAAAAAGTCGAAGTGATGAACACCGATGCGGAAGGGCGACTGGTGCTGGCAGATGGCCTGATTGATGCCAGCGCGCAGAAACCGGAACTGATTATTGATGCTGCGACCCTGACCGGAGCGGCGAAAACCGCGCTGGGTAATGATTATCACGCACTGTTCAGTTTTGACGATGCGCTGGCAGGGCGTTTGCTGACGAGTGCCGCGCAGGAGAATGAACCATTCTGGCGTCTGCCACTGGCGGAGTTCCATCGTAACCAGTTACCGTCAAACTTTGCCGAACTTAACAATACCGGAAGCGCGGCTTATCCGGCAGGGGCGAGTACGGCGGCGGGCTTCCTGTCGCACTTTGTTGAGAACTATCAGCAAGGTTGGCTGCACATTGACTGCTCAGCGACTTACCGTAAAGCGCCGGTTGAGCAGTGGTCTGCGGGCGCGACCGGGCTGGGTGTGCGCACGATTGCCAATCTGTTAACTGCGTAATCTTTTATGCCGGATGCGGTTCAAGCCACATCCGGTTTTTTTATCAGACCGTTGGCAAAGTGCATTTGTTCATGCTGGATGCGGCGTAAACGCCTTATCCAGCCTACAAAGTATTGCAAATTCAACAAATTGCGATTCACTTGTAGGCCTGATAAGCGTAGCGCATCAGGCACTTGCGCCCAGAACGTTGAATGAATTGTGGTTCTTATGTCCGAAACAAAAAATGAACTTGAAGACCTGCTGGAAAAAGCAGCAACCGAACCGGCACACCGTCCGGCCTTTTTCCGTACGCTACTGGAATCCACTGTCTGGGTGCCGGGTACAGCGGCGCAGGGCGAGGCAGTAGCTGAAGATAGTGCACTTGATTTACAGCACTGGGAAAAAGAAGATGGCACCAGCGTCATTCCTTTTTTCACCTCGTTAGAAGCACTTCAACAGGCGGTTGAAGACGAACAAGCATTTGTCGTGATGCCCGTTCGCACGCTGTTTGAGATGACCCTTGGTGAAACGCTCTTCCTTAATGCAAAACTGCCCACCGGCAAAGAGTTTATGCCGCGTGAAATCAGTTTGCTGATCGGTGAAGAGGGAAACCCACTGAGCAGTCAGGAAGTGCTGGAAGGTGGCGAGTCGCTGATATTATCGGAAGTCGCAGAGCCGCCAGCACAAATGATTGATTCGCTCACCACCTTATTTAAAACCATTAAGCCGGTGAAGCGCGCTTTTATTTGTTCAATTAAAGAAAGCGAAGAGGCACAACCTAATTTGCTTATTGGTATTGAAGCAGATGGCGATATCGAAGAAATTATTCAGGCGGCGGGAAGCGTGGCGACCGATACGTTACCGGGCGATGAACCTATCGATATTTGTCAGGTGAAAAAAGGGGAAAAAGGAATTAGCCACTTTATTACCGAACATATTGCGCCATTCTATGAACGTCGCTGGGGTGGATTCCTGCGTGATTTTAAACAGAATCGGATAATATAAAATATGCCGCCCCAAAGGGCGGCATTCGGGCTTACTTGCTGCACTGAAGGTTGTTAGCCACCAGTAAATTATTACCAGAGAAACTCCGGTTATTATTTACCTGGGAAAACAGCGCACCAGAAACAATAAGTACGATACAAAAGCACCGTATCTTCATTGTGCGATCCATGCGAAGACCGCATCACGACAGCACCACTGGCGATATTGCCGCGATAGCAAGCGCTGTGAAGCACCTGCGTTGCTTATGCAACACAAGTCAATCTGCTGGAAAGGCCGCGAACCAGACCAGCAATAAAAAGCTTATATCACTGGCTCAACCGGCAAATCTGCCCGTGCCCCCCATTCACTCCATGCACCGTCGTACAGTTTTATGTTTGGTACATCCAGCGTAGCGAGTGCCAGCAACACGACGGCTGCCGTTACGCCAGAACCGCAACTGACAATAATTGGTTTGTCATAGCTGACGCCGCGTCCAAAAAATATTGTATCCAGTTCATCGGTCGTCTTCAGTTCGCCTTCGCGCACCAACTCCGTCCACGGAACATTCAGCGCGCCGGGAATATGCCCACGACGTAAACCTGGGCGAGGTTCATCAACTTCAGCATTAAAACGCGCTGCCGGTCGGGCATCAATAATTTGCGCCGTTTTTTCATGGCTTGCCAATAACACATCGGTCACTTTCACCACGGCTTCCAGGTTAAACGCGGTGTTAAACTCCCCTTCCGGCAATACCACCGCGCCCTCTTCTAACAGAAGACCATCGCGCTGCCAGCCCGCCAGTCCACCGCCCAGAATCGACACTTTCTCCACGCCAAAAGTGCGCAGCATCCACCATGCGCGCGGTGCAGAGAAAAGGTTACCTTCATCATAGACAATCAGATGTTTGTCCTGATTAACGCCCAGTTCACGCATTGCCACTGCGAATGTTTCCGGGCGTGGCAGCATGTGCGGAAGCGGGGAAGTGTGATCGGAAAGTGCTTCGATATCGAAAAATACTGCGCCGGGGATATGTCCATTGAGATATTCCTGGGCAATGTCACGATCTTCCTGTCCGGGCGGTGCCATACGGGCATCAATAATCTGAATTTCCGGATCATCTATATGTTCAGCGAGCCAGTCGGCTCCTACAAACCATGTCGTGGACATAGGCATCTCCATTTTTGCCGGGGTTAAGCTAAATTGTCGGATGTTTGCCGAAAAGCGACAAGCAAAAGAGACTGATTTGGCTGTCTGAGCCACATTTCTCACTAAAATTCGGATTCTGTAGGCGTGATAGTGAATTACATAACGTCATTTCTCACGCATAATAATTATTCGATGTTGCTAACGGGCCATTGTGGCAGGGATGAGAGATGAAAAAATTACGCATAGCCGCCTGCATGTTAATGCTGGCGCTGGCAGGGTGCGACAACAACGATAACGCGCCAATAGAGGTGAAAAAAGACGCGTCCTCAGAAGTTGCTAAAGACACATCGTCGGGAAATACGAATTCTGCAAAAACCTCCGCGGTAGAGCGACAAAAACTGGCACAACAGAGTGCCGGTAAAGCACTGACATTGCTGGATCTCTCTGAAGTACAACTCGATGGCGCAGCCACGCTGGTGCTGACTTTCTCCATCCCTCTCGACCCGGATCAGGATTTCTCGCGTGTTATCCATGTCGTCGATAAAAAGAGCGGCAAAGTGGATGGTGCCTGGGAGCTATCAGATAATCTCAAAGAGCTACGCTTGCGCCACCTTGAACCTAAACGTGATTTGATCGTCACTATTAGCAAGGAGGTCAAAGCTCTCAATAACGCAACCTTCAGTAAAGATTACGAAAAAACGATTTCTACCCGCGATATCCAACCCAGCGTCGGTTTTGCCAGCCGTGGTTCGCTGCTGCCCGGGAAAGTCGTTGAAGGGCTGCCGGTAATGGCGCTCAACGTTAACAATGTCGATGTTAACTTCTTCCGTGTGAAGCCTGAATCTCTGCCTGCTTTCATTAGCCAGTGGGAATACCGCAATTCGCTGGCGAACTGGCAATCGGACAAACTATTGCAGATGGCTGATTTGGTCTACACCGGGCGTTTTGATCTCAATCCTGCGCGTAACACCCGTGAAAAATTATTGCTGCCGCTGGGCGATATCAAGCCGCTTCAGCAGGCGGGCGTGTATCTGGCGGTGATGAATCAGGCCGGACGTTACGATTACAGTAATCCGGCTACGTTGTTTACGTTAAGTGATATTGGCGTATCGGCCCACCGTTATCACAATCGTCTGGATATCTTTACCCAAAGCCTGGAAAACGGCGCGGCCCAGCAAGGAATTGAAGTCTCGCTATTAAATGAGGAAGGGCAGACGCTGACTCAGGCGACCAGTGATGCACAGGGCCATGTGCAACTGGAAAATGACAAAAACGCGGCACTGCTGCTGGCGCGTAAAGACGGTCAGACAACGTTGCTTGATTTAAAACTCCCAGCGCTGGACTTAGCGGAATTTAACATTGCTGGCGCGCCAGGCTACAGCAAGCAGT
Organism: Escherichia sp. MOD1-EC6162; assembly: GCF_002965125.1. Classification (NCBI taxonomy): domain Bacteria; kingdom Pseudomonadati; phylum Pseudomonadota; class Gammaproteobacteria; order Enterobacterales; family Enterobacteriaceae; genus Escherichia; species Escherichia sp. MOD1-EC6162. The sequence goes on along the minus strand of NZ_PTSB01000001.1, from coordinate 349,463 downwards.
TCTTTATGTTTGGCCCGCGCGATCTTTATCGCCCTGGCGAAACGGTAATTCTCAATGGGTTATTGCGGGATGCGGACGGTAAAATGTTACCGGATCAACCTGTCAAACTGGACGTGATTAAACCCGACGGGCAGGTTCTTAGGAGCGTCGTTAGTCAGCCGCAAAATGGCCTCTATCACTTTACCTGGCCACTCGATAGCAGTGCGCCAACAGGCATGTGGCATATCCGCGCTAACACGGGCGATAACCAGTATCGAATGTGGGATTTCCACGTCGAAGATTTCATGCCTGAGCGTATGGCGCTGAATCTGACAGGCGAGAAAACGCCGTTAACGCCGAAAGATGAGGTGAAATTCTCTGTGGTGGGTTACTACCTGTACGGAGCGCCTGCTAACGGTAATACCTTGCAGGGGCAGCTTTTCCTGCGGCCACTGCGTGAAGCGGTTGCTGCATTACCCGGTTTCGAATTTGGTGATATTGCTGCCGAAAACCTTTCCCGATCATTGGATGAAGTCCAGTTGACGCTGGATGATAAAGGGCGCGGCGAAGTTTCTACAGAAAGTCAGTGGAAAGAAACACATTCTCCATTGCAGGTTATTTTCCAGGGGAGTTTACTGGAATCCGGCGGCCGCCCGGTGACGCGCCGTGTTGAACAGGCTATCTGGCCTGCGGATGCGTTGCCAGGGATCCGCCCGCAGTTCTCGTCAAAATCGGTTTACGATTACCGCACTGACAGCACGGTAAAACAGCCCATTGTTGATGAAGACAGTAACGCTGCTTTTGATATCGTTTATAGCGATGCACAGGGCGTGAAAAAAGCCGTGTCGGGCTTGCAGGTGAGACTGATTCGTGAACGTCGTGATTACTACTGGAACTGGTCGGAAGATGAAGGCTGGCGGTCGCAGTTTGATCAAAAAGATCTGATCGAAAATGAGCAAACACTGGATCTGCAAGCGGGTGAAACCGGCAAAGTGAGTTTCCCGGTAGAGTGGGGCGCTTATCGTCTGGAAGTTAAAGCGCCGAATGAAGCGGTCAGTAGCGTGCGTTTTTGGGCCGGATATAGCTGGCAGGATAATAGCGACGGTAGCGGTGCGGTGCGACCAGACCGTGTCACGATGAAACTGGATAAAGCCAGTTATCGACCTGGCGATACGATCAAGTTGCATATTGCTGCGCCAACGGCGGGTAAAGGCTACGCGATGGTCGAGTCCAGTGAAGGGCCGCTGTGGTGGCAAGAGATTGATGTCCCGGCACAAGGGCTGGATTTGATGATTCCGGTCGATAAAACCTGGAATCGACATGACCTCTATTTAAGTACGCTGGTGGTTCGTCCGGGAGATAAATCTCGTTCCGCGACGCCAAAACGTGCGGTTGGCGTGTTGCATTTGCCGCTTGGCGATGAAAACCGTCGCCTCGATCTGGCGTTGGAAACACCAACAAAAATGCGCCCCAATCAGCCATTAACCGTGAAAATCAAAGCCAGCAATAAAAATGGTGAGATGCCAAAACAGGTGAATGTGCTGGTGTCGGCCGTTGATAGTGGTGTGCTGAATATCACTGATTACGTTACACCAGATCCGTGGCAGGCATTCTTTGGTCAGAAACGTTATGGTGCTGATATTTACGATATTTACGGTCAGGTTATTGAAGGTCAGGGACGTCTGGCAGCGCTGCGCTTTGGTGGCGATGGCGATGAGCTGAAACGCGGGGGTAAACCGCCCGTGAACCACGTCAATATTGTTGCGCAACAGGCACAGCCGGTAACGCTCAACGAACAGGGGGAAGGCACGGTTACGCTACCCATTGGCGATTTTAATGGTGAGCTACGAGTCATGGCGCAGGCCTGGACAGCGGATGATTTCGGCAGTAGCGAAAGTAAAGTGGTTGTTGCCGCACCGGTGATAGCGGAACTGAATATGCCACGCTTTATGGCCAGCGGCGATACCTCGCGTCTGACGCTGGATATCACTAATCTTACCGATAAACCGCAAAAACTGAACGTTGCTCTGACCGCCAGCGGTTTGCTTGAACTGGTGAGTAACTCGCCCGCAGGCGTTGAATTAGCGCCAGGCGTGCGAACTACGCTGTTTATCCCGGTACGCGCACTGACGGGCTATGGTGATGGCGAAATTCGGGCCACCATTAGCGGGTTAGTGTTACCGGGTGAAACCGTTGCCGATCAGCATAAGCAGTGGAAAATTGGCGTCCGTCCGGCATTCCCGGCACAAACGGTCAATTATGGTACGGCGTTGCAGCCTGGTGAAACATGGGCGATGCCAACTGATGGATTGCAAAACTTCTCGCCTGTTACGCTGGAAGGACAGTTGTTGTTGAGCGGCAAACCACCGCTGAACATTGCTCGTTATATTAAAGAGTTAAAAGCGTATCCTTACGGATGTCTGGAGCAAACCACCAGCGGCCTGTTCCCGTCACTTTATACCAATGCCGCCCAGCTACAGGCATTGGGTATCAAAGGCGACAGTGATGATAAACGCCGTGCGGCAGTCGATATTGGCATTTCGCGTTTGCTGCAAATGCAACGTGATAACGGCGGCTTTGCGCTGTGGGATAAAAACGGTGACGAAGAGTACTGGCTGACTGCCTACGTGATGGATTTTCTGGTTCGCGCAGGTGAGCAGGGTTACAGCGTGCCGACAGAAGTCATTAACCGGGGAAATGAGCGTCTGCTGCGCTATTTACAAGATCCGGGCATGATGTCGATTCCGTATGCGGATAACCTCAAAGCCAGCAAGTTTGCCATACAGTCTTATGCTGCGCTGGTACTGGCACGGCAGCAAAAAGCACCGCTGGGTGCACTGCGTGAAATCTGGGAGCGTCGTGCAGATGCTGCTTCGGGTTTGCCACTGTTGCAACTTGGCGTTGCGCTGAAAACGATGGGCGATGCGACGCGTGGTGAAGAAGCGATTGCACTGGCGCTGAAAACGCCGCGCAATGATGAGCGGAAATGGCTGGGCGATTACGGTAGCCCACTGCGCGACAACGCGTTGATGCTCTCCTTGCTGGAAGAGAACAAACTGTTGCCAGATGATCAGAACACCTTATTGAACACGCTTTCGCAGCAGGCGTTTGGTGAACGTTGGCTATCAACTCAGGAAAGTAACGCGTTGTTCCTGGCTGCCCGTGCGATTCAGGATTTACCGGGCAAATGGCAGGCGCAAACGTCTTTCTCTGCCGCACCGCTGACAGGCGAGAAAGCGCAAAACAGCAATCTGAATAGCGATCAACTTGCAACTTTGCAGGTAACCAACAGTGGCGACCAACCGCTATGGCTGCGTGTGGATGCCAGCGGTTATCCGCAGTCCGCACCGCTTCCAGCGAATAATGTTCTGCAAATTGAGCGCCATATATTAGGTACTGATGGTAAGAGCAAGTCTCTGGACTCGTTGCGTAGTGGCGATCTGGTGCTGGTCTGGTTGCAGGTAAAAGCCAGTAACAGCGTGCCGGATGCGCTGGTGGTTGATTTGTTGCCAGCGGGTCTGGAACTGGAAAACCAGAACCTGGCGAACGGCAGCGCCAGTCTGGAACAAAGTGGTGGCGAAGTGCAAAACTTGCTCAATCAAATGCAGCAAGCGAGCATTAAGCACATTGAGTTCCGTGACGATCGCTTTGTGGCCGCGGTTGCCGTTGATGAATATCAACCGGTAACGCTGGTATATCTGGCGCGGGCGGTAACGCCGGGAACGTATCAGATGCCGCAGCCGATGGTGGAATCGATGTATGTTCCCCAATGGCGGGCGACGGGTGCGACTGAAGATTTGCTGATTGTCAGACCGTAAATGCCTCGTCTGTTAACAAAACGCGGCTGCTGGATAACGCTGGCAGCCGCGCCTTTTATCATCATTCTGGCGGCGTGGGGAGCAGATAAACTCTGGCCTCTGCCGCTACATGAAGTCAATCCCGCACGCGTGGTTGTGGCGCAGGACGGTACGCCACTGTGGCGCTTTGCTGATGCAGATGGTATCTGGCGTTATCCGGTAGCAATCGAAGATGTTTCTCCACGTTATATTGAAGCACTGATTAATTACGAAGATCGCTGGTTCTGGAAGCATCCGGGCGTAAACCCGTTCTCGGTGGCGCGCGCAGCCTGGCAGGATCTGACTTCTGGTCGGGTTATCTCTGGCGGTAGCACGCTCACCATGCAAGTAGCGCGTCTGCTTGATCCTCACCCCAAAACATTTGGCGGCAAAATTCGTCAGCTCTGGCGCGCGTTTCAACTGGAGTGGCATCTGTCTAAACGTGAAATTCTGACTTTGTATCTTAATCGCGCCCCGTTTGGCGGTACGTTGCAGGGAGTTGGGGCAGCAAGCTGGGCTTATCTTGGGAAATCGCCTGCAAATTTAAGCTATTCCGAGGCAGCAATGCTGGCGGTATTACCGCAAGCACCCAGTCGGCTGCGCCCGGATCGCTGGCCGGAGCGTGCCGAGGCTGCGCGTAATAAAGTGCTCAAACGGATGGCAGTGCAAGGTGTATGGTCCCGTGAGCAGGTAAAAGAGTCAATCGAAGAACCTGTCTGGCTGGCACCCAGACAGATGCCAAAACTGGCACCGCTGTTTTCGCGGATGATGCTCGGTAAAAGTAAAAGCGACAAAATCGTTACTACACTGGATGCAGGCCTTCAGCGGCGTCTGGAAGAACTGGCGCTAAACTGGAAAGGACGATTGCCGCCGCGCAGTTCACTGGCGATGATCGTGGTTGATCATACTGATATGCGTGTTCGCGGCTGGGTAGGATCGGTTGATCTCAATGATGATTCACGCTTTGGTCATGTCGATATGGTTAATGCGATCCGATCGCCGGGATCGGTGCTTAAACCGTTTGTCTATGGTCTGGCGCTGGATGAGGGATTGATCCATCCGGCATCGTTGTTGCAGGACGTCCCCCGACGCACCGGCGATTATCGACCAGGTAACTTTGATAGCGGATTTCATGGCCCGATCAGCATGAGCGAGGCGCTGGTGCGCTCGCTGAACTTACCCGCCGTGCAGGTGCTGGAAGCCTATGGTCCGAAACGGTTTGCGGCAAAGCTGCGTAACATCGGGTTACCGCTGTTTCTGCCCAACGGTGCTGCGCCGAATCTGTCGCTCATTCTCGGTGGCGCAGGTGCAAAACTGGAAGATATGGCAGCAGCGTATACCGCTTTTGCTCGCCGCGGTAAGGCAGGTAAATTGCGCTTACAGCCTGACGCCCCCCTGCTTGAACGCCCCTTAATGTCGCCGGGGGCTGCGTGGATCATCCGCCGGATCATGGCTGATGAAGCGCAACCCTTGCCGGATGGCGCTTTGCCGCGCGTCGTACCACTGGCATGGAAAACTGGCACCAGTTATGGCTATCGAGATGCATGGGCGATAGGTATAAATGCTCGCTATATCATCGGTATCTGGACCGGCAGGCCGGACGGTACGCCTGTTGTTGGTCAGTTTGGCTTTGCCAGCGCCGTACCGCTGTTGAATCAGGTCAATAATATCTTACTGTCGCGCAGTGCAAATCTGCCAGAAGACCCACGTCCGAACTCTGTAAGCCGTGGTGTTATCTGCTGGCCGGGCGGGCAGTCTTTGCCGGAAGGTGACAGTAACTGTCGGCGTCGCCTGGCAACCTGGTTACTGGATGGAAGCCAGCCGCCAACTCTGTTACTGCCGGAGCAGGAAGGGATTAATGGCATACGTTTCCCTATCTGGCTGGATGAAAATGGCAAACGAGTCGCCGCCGATTGTCCACAGGCGCGACAAGAAATGATAAATGTCTGGCCGCTACCGCTGGAACCCTGGCTGCCTGCTCCGGAACGCCGGGCTGTGCGTTTGCCTCCGGCATCGACAATGTGCCCGCCATACGGTCGCGATGCCCAACTCCCGTTGCAACTAACAGGAGTACGTGATGGCACCATTATTAAGCGATTACCTGGCGCTGCTGATGCTTCTTTGCCTGTGCAAACCAGTGGTGGCGCAGGTGAACGCTGGTGGTTTCTTAATGGTGAGCCGTTAACTGAACGTGGGCGTAACGTTACGCTGCGTTTGAGTGAAAAAGGCGATTATCAATTACTGGTGATGGATGAAATGGGGCAAGTAGCGACGGTGAGATTTTCCATGCAGTAGTCTGTTTCACGACGGTTTGTTGCTTAAGCTCGGTTTATTTTAAAAAAATGTTACCTTCATCAATAGTCAACGGCCTTGTTGCTCATTATAATCCGCGCCATCTCGTACGCTGGTACAGACAACAACAGAACAATTTACAGAGGTAAAAATGGCTATTGAACGTACTTTTTCCATCATCAAACCGAACGCGGTAGCAAAAAACGTCATTGGTAGTATCTTTGCGCGCTTCGAAGCTGCAGGGTTCAAAATTGTCGGCACTAAAATGCTGCACCTGACCGTTGAACAGGCTCGTGGTTTTTATGCTGAACACGATGGAAAACCGTTCTTTGATGGTCTGGTTGAGTTCATGACCTCTGGCCCGATCGTGGTTTCTGTGCTGGAAGGCGAAAATGCGGTTCAGCGTCACCGCGATCTGCTCGGCGCAACCAACCCGGCAAATGCGCTGGCGGGTACTCTGCGTGCTGATTACGCTGACAGCCTGACTGAAAACGGCACCCACGGTTCTGATTCCGTAGAATCTGCCGCTCGCGAAATCGCTTATTTCTTCGGTGAAGGCGAAGTGTGTCCGCGCACGCGTTAATAATTTCGTAAATGCCGCGTGCAAACGTGGCATCCGTGCGCCAGAATTTGTACAATGCAGCGCCCCCGGACGAGCAGCCGCTCACCGGGGCGTTTCTTTTTTCAACCCTCCAGGGGCCATAACGTGTAATAACGAGGCCGGAATAGCATATGTCTGAACAATTAGTCACACCTGAAAACGTCACCACGAAAGATGGGAAAATCAACCTGCTGGATCTCAACCGTCAGCAGATGCGGGAGTTTTTTAAAGAGTTAGGTGAAAAACCCTTCCGCGCCGATCAGGTGATGAAGTGGATGTATCATTATTGCTGCGACAACTTTGATGAGATGACCGACATCAACAAAGTGTTGCGCGGCAAGCTGAAAGAGGTGGCGGAAATCCGCGCACCGGAAGTGGTTGAAGAACAGCGCTCATCTGACGGCACCATTAAATGGGCGATTGCCGTGGGCGATCAGCGCGTCGAAACGGTGTATATCCCGGAAGATGACCGAGCCACACTTTGTGTCTCTTCGCAGGTAGGGTGTGCGCTGGAGTGTAAATTCTGTTCCACCGCCCAGCAGGGCTTTAACCGTAACCTGCGGGTGTCGGAAATTATCGGCCAGGTGTGGCGGGCGGCGAAAATCGTCGGCGCAGCAAAAATCACCGGTCAGCGCCCAATCACTAACGTTGTTATGATGGGCATGGGCGAGCCGCTGCTTAACCTGAACAATGTGGTTCCGGCGATGGAAATCATGCTCGATGACTTTGGCTTTGGCCTGTCTAAACGCCGCGTGACGCTCTCTACTTCGGGCGTGGTTCCGGCGCTGGATAAACTGGGCGATATGATTGACGTTGCACTGGCAATCTCTCTGCATGCACCAAATGATGAAATTCGTGACGAAATTGTACCGATCAATAAAAAGTACAATATCGAAACTTTCCTTGCCGCGGTGCGCCGTTATCTGGAGAAATCCAACGCTAACCAGGGCCGTGTTACTATCGAGTACGTGATGCTCGACCACGTTAATGACGGTACTGAACACGCGCACCAACTGGCGGAGCTGCTGAAAGATACGCCGTGTAAGATCAACCTGATTCCGTGGAACCCGTTCCCGGGTGCGCCGTATGGTCGTAGCTCGAACAGCCGTATCGATCGCTTCTCAAAAGTACTGATGAGCTACGGTTTCACCACCATTGTGCGTAAAACCCGTGGTGATGATATCGACGCCGCTTGTGGCCAGTTAGCGGGAGATGTCATCGACCGTACTAAACGTACTCTGCGTAAACGGATGCAGGGTGAAACCATCGACATTAAAACGGTCTGATAGCCATTACGCCACGGTTACTTTATGTACCGTGGCGTAATGTTTTATGAATGTCGCATTAAGTTGCAATTGTCTGATCAATATTAACGGTGCGTTTTTGCTGACTTTAAGGCAGTATGTAACGATGCAACAGTAAGTTAGCTTTGATTCACGTGGGCTTTGTCACGAGCACACAGACAGTCTTATACTGTATGATAAAGGTTAACCTTACAGATGTTTCGCGGTGTGGGTGGGCGTGATGGTTCACCGGCATCCCAATTCTCATTTAAACGTACCTGCAGCGAATGAATACTGAAGCCACGCACGACCAAAATGAAGCACTTACCACCGGCGCTCGCTTGCGTAATGCCCGTGAACAAATTGGACTTAGCCAGCAAGCCGTTGCCGAACGACTTTGTTTGAAGGTTTCCACGGTACGCGACATTGAAGAAGATAAGGCACCAGCCGATCTTGCTTCAACATTCTTGCGCGGGTATATCCGCTCTTATGCGCGTCTGGTCCATATTCCAGAAGAAGAACTGCTGCCAGGGCTGGAAAAGCAGGCACCTCTGCGGGCCGCAAAAGTTGCGCCGATGCAGAGTTTCTCCCTCGGGAAGCGACGTAAAAAACGCGATGGCTGGTTGATGACCTTTACCTGGCTGGTTCTGTTTGTAGTGATTGGCCTGAGCGGTGCCTGGTGGTGGCAGGATCACAAAGCCCAGCAGGAAGAGATCACCACGATGGCTGATCAATCTACCGCGGAATTGAATAATAACCAGAGCCAGAGTGTACCGTTAGATACGGCTACTGATCAGAACAGTACCACTACGTCGCCATCGGCGGCGGAGACCACCGTTACGAACACGCAAGCGCCAGCCGTGACGACGCCAGTTCCTGCTGTAGATCCACTGCAGAACGCGGTTGTTCCTCCTTCGCAGGCGAATGTTGATACTGCGGCCACTACTACACCGGCGGCTCCGGTTGCAACAACGACGCCAGATGCCGCAGCACCATTGCCAACCGATCAGGCTGCTGTAACAACACCAACGGCTGATCCTAATGCACTGGTCATGAACTTTACCGCCGATTGCTGGCTGGAAGTTACCGATGCTACCGGTAAAAAACTGTTCAGCGGGATGCAACGTAAAGGCGGTAATTTGAATTTAGCCGGTCAGGCACCGTATAAACTGAAAATTGGTGCGCCAGCCGCAGTGCAGATCCAGTATCAAGGGAAACCTGTCGATCTGAGTCGTTTTATCAGAACTAACCAGGTTGCGCGTCTGACCCTAAATGCCGAACAATCACCGGCGCAGTAACAGACGGGTAACGCGGGAGATTTTTCATGCATAACCAGGCTCCAATTCAACGTAGAAAATCAACACGTATTTACGTTGGGAATGTGCCGATTGGCGATGGTGCTCCCATCGCCGTACAGTCCATGACTAATACGCGCACGACGGATGTCGAAGCGACGGTCAATCAAATCAAGGCGCTGGAACGTGTCGGTGCCGATATCGTTCGCGTCTCTGTACCGACGATGGACGCTGCAGAAGCGTTCAAACTTATCAAGCAGCAGGTTAATGTGCCGCTGGTGGCCGACATCCACTTCGACTACCGCATTGCGCTGAAAGTGGCGGAATATGGCGTTGATTGCTTGCGCATTAACCCTGGTAATATCGGCAATGAAGAGCGTATTCGCATGGTGGTTGACTGCGCGCGCGATAAAAACATTCCGATTCGTATTGGCGTTAACGCCGGATCGTTGGAAAAAGATCTGCAAGAAAAATATGGCGAACCGACGCCGCAGGCGCTGCTGGAATCCGCTATGCGTCATGTTGATCATCTCGATCGCCTGAACTTTGATCAGTTCAAAGTCAGCGTGAAAGCGTCTGACGTCTTCCTGGCCGTGGAGTCTTACCGTCTGTTGGCAAAACAGATCGATCAGCCGTTGCATCTGGGTATTACCGAAGCCGGTGGCGCACGTAGCGGGGCAGTGAAATCCGCTATTGGTTTAGGTCTGCTGTTGTCGGAAGGCATTGGCGATACGCTGCGCGTATCACTGGCGGCAGATCCGGTTGAAGAGATCAAAGTCGGTTTTGATATTTTGAAATCGCTGCGGATCCGTTCGCGCGGGATCAACTTCATTGCCTGTCCGACCTGTTCTCGTCAGGAATTCGACGTTATTGGTACGGTCAACGCGCTGGAGCAGCGTCTGGAAGATATCATCACCCCGATGGACGTTTCTATCATCGGCTGTGTGGTGAACGGTCCTGGCGAGGCGTTGGTTTCCACGCTTGGCGTCACGGGCGGCAACAAGAAAAGCGGCCTCTATGAAGATGGCGTGCGCAAAGACCGTCTGGACAACAACGACATGATCGACCAGTTGGAAGCACGCATTCGTGCAAAAGCCAGCCAACTGGACGAAGCGCGTCGAATTGACGTTCAGCAGGTTGAAAAATAATAACGTGATGGGAAGCGTCTCGCTTCCCGTGTATGATTGAACCCGCATGGCTCCCGAAATATTGAGGGAAGCGTTGAGGGTTCATTTTTATATTCAGAAAGAGAATAAACGTGGCAAAAAACATTCAAGCCATTCGTGGCATGAACGATTACCTGCCTGGCGAAACGGCCATCTGGCAGCGCATTGAAGGCACACTGAAAAACGTGCTCGGCAGCTACGGTTACAGTGAAATCCGCTTGCCGATTGTAGAGCAGACCCCGCTATTCAAACGTGCGATTGGTGAAGTCACCGACGTGGTTGAAAAAGAGATGTACACCTTTGAGGATCGCAATGGCGACAGCCTGACTTTGCGCCCTGAAGGGACGGCGGGCTGTGTACGCGCCGGCATCGAGCATGGTCTTCTGTACAATCAGGAACAGCGTCTGTGGTATATCGGGCCAATGTTCCGTCACGAGCGTCCGCAAAAAGGGCGTTATCGTCAGTTCCATCAGTTGGGCTGCGAAGTCTTCGGTCTGCAAGGCCCGGATATCGACGCCGAACTGATTATGCTCACCGCCCGCTGGTGGCGCGCGCTGGGTATCTCTGAACACGTTACCCTCGAGCTGAACTCAATTGGTTCGCTGGAAGCGCGTGCCAATTACCGCGATGCGCTGGTTGCTTTCCTCGAACAGCATAAAGAAAAGCTGGACGAAGACTGCAAACGCCGCATGTATACCAACCCGCTGCGCGTGCTGGACTCCAAGAATCCGGAAGTGCAGGCGCTACTTAACGATGCTCCGGCGTTGGGCGATTATCTGGACGAAGAGTCTCGCGAGCACTTTGCTGGTCTTTGCAAACTGCTGGAGAGCGCAGGTATCGCCTACACCGTAAATCAGCGTCTGGTTCGTGGTCTGGATTACTACAACCGTACCGTTTTCGAGTGGGTGACTAACAGTCTTGGTTCTCAGGGCACAGTGTGCGCAGGCGGTCGTTATGACGGTCTGGTGGAACAACTGGGCGGACGCGCAACACCGGCAGTGGGTTTTGCAATGGGCCTCGAACGTCTTGTGTTGTTAGTTCAGGCAGTTAATCCGGAATTTAAAGCCGATCCTGTTGTCGATATATACCTGGTGGCCTCAGGTGCTGATACTCAATCTGCGGCTATGGCATTAGCTGAGCGTCTGCGTGATGAATTACCTGGCGTGAAATTGATGACCAACCACGGCGGCGGCAACTTTAAGAAACAGTTTGCCCGTGCTGATAAATGGGGCGCATGTGTTGCTGTGGTGCTGGGTGAGTCCGAAGTGGCCAACGGCACGGCAGTAGTGAAGGATTTGCGCTCTGGTGAGCAAACGGCAGTTACGCAGGATAGCGTAGCCGCGCATTTGCGCACGTTACTGGGTTAAGGAAGGAGAAGGACAGCGTGGAAATTTACGAGAACGAAAACGACCAGGTTGAAGCAGTTAAACGCTTTTTTGCTGAAAATGGCAAAGCACTGGCTGTTGGGGTGATTTTAGGTGTTGGCGCACTGATTGGCTGGCGCTACTGGAACAGCCATCAGGTTGAGTCCTCACGATCCACTTCTCTTGCTTATCAAAATGCGGTTACCGCAGTGAGCGAAGGCAAACCGGACAGCATCCCGGCGGCGGAAAAATTCGCTGCTGAAAATAAAAATACTTATGGCGCGCTGGCTTCTTTGGAACTTGCGCAGCAATTTGTTGACAAAAATGAACTAGAGAAAGCTGCCGCCCAATTACAACAAGGGTTGGCGGACACGAGCGATGAAAATCTCAAAGCCGTGATAAATCTGCGTCTTGCCCGAGTTCAGGTGCAGCTCAAGCAGGCTGATGCCGCGCTGAAAACCCTCGATACCATTAAAGGTGAAGGTTGGGCTGCTATTGTTGCCGACCTGCGTGGTGAAGCATTGCTGAGCAAAGGTGATAAGCAAGGTGCGCGTAGTGCGTGGGAAACAGGCGTGAAAAGCGATGTTACCCCGGCACTGAGTGAAATGATGCAGATGAAAATTAATAATTTGTCCATCTGAGAGGGACCCGATGCAATTGCGTAAATTACTGCTGCCAGGAATGCTTTCCGTTACCCTTTTAAGCGGCTGTTCGCTGTTTAACAGTGAAGAAGATGTGGTGAAGATGTCCCCATTACCGACCGTTGAAAACCAGTTTATGCCGACCACGGCGTGGAGCACTTCCGTTGGTAGCGGCATTGGTAACTTCTACTCTAATCTTCATCCGGCATTGGCGGATAACGTTGTCTATGCTGCCGATCGCGCTGGTTTGGTTAAAGCGATGAATGCGGATGACGGCAAAGAAATCTGGTCTGTCAGTCTGGCCGAGAAAGATGGCTGGTTATCTAAAGAGCCTGCGTTACTTTCCGGCGGCGTGACCGTCGCGGGTGGTCATGTCTATATTGGCAGCGAAAAAGCGCAGGTTTACGCGCTGAACACCAGCGATGGTACTGTTGCATGGCAAACCAAAGTAGCGGGTGAAGCACTTTCTCGTCCGGTAGTCAGTGACGGTCTGGTTTTGATTCACACCAGCAACGGTCAGTTGCAGGCGTTGAACGAAGCTGACGGCGCTGTTAAATGGACAGTTAACCTCGATATGCCTTCGCTCTCTCTGCGTGGCGAGTCTGCGCCAGCAACTGCATTTGGTGCGGCAGTGGTCGGTGGTGATAATGGTCGCGTCAGTGCTGTGTTGATGCAGCAGGGACAGATGATTTGGCAGCAGCGTATCTCCCAGGCGACCGGTTCTACCGAAATCGACCGTTTGAGCGATGTTGATACTACGCCGGTTGTGGTGAACGGTGTTGTTTTCGCGCTGGCCTATAATGGTAACCTGACGGCGCTTGATTTGCGCAGTGGTCAGATTATGTGGAAACGCGAGTTGGGTTCGGTGAATGATTTCATCGTCGACGGCAACCGCATCTATCTGGTCGATCAAAATGACCGGGTGATGGCGCTGACCATCGACGGTGGCGTTACACTGTGGACTCAAAGCGATCTGCTGCATCGCCTGCTGACGTCCCCGGTGCTGTATAATGGCAATCTGGTGGTGGGTGACAGCGAAGGTTATCTGCACTGGATTAACGTTGAAGATGGCCGTTTCGTTGCCCAGCAAAAAGTTGATAGCTCCGGTTTCCAGACTGACCCGGTTGCCGCTGATGGCAAACTGCTGATCCAGGCAAAAGACGGGACCGTGTATTCCATTACACGTTAATCGTCTCTGTCGTTCACTTTGAAAACGGCTCCTGGACAGGGGCCGTTTTCCTGTTTTTAACAACGACGCGAAAATTGCGGGCGTTGTCTGATGATTTATAAAAATGAGGCTTTAAACATGGTACCTGTGGTCGCGCTTGTCGGGCGCCCTAACGTAGGAAAATCCACGTTATTTAACCGTCTAACTCGCACCCGAGATGCGCTGGTTGCGGATTTCCCGGGTCTGACTCGTGACCGTAAGTACGGTCGTGCGGAAATTGAAGGCCGCGAGTTTATCTGTATTGATACCGGCGGGATTGACGGCACAGAAGACGGTGTAGAAACCCGCATGGCGGAACAATCGCTGCTGGCGATTGAAGAGGCGGATGTGGTGCTGTTTATGGTGGATGCACGCGCGGGTCTGATGCCAGCGGATGAAGCCATTGCCAAACATCTGCGTTCCCGCGAAAAGCCAACCTTCCTGGTGGCGAATAAAACCGACGGACTGGATCCGGATCAAGCAATCGTTGATTTTTATTCACTTGGTTTAGGTGAAATCTACCCGATTGCCGCTTCGCATGGTCGTGGTGTTTTGAGCCTGCTTGAGCATGTTCTGCTGCCGTGGATGGAAGATATCGCGCCGCAAGAAGAAGTGGATGAAGACGCGGAATATTGGGCGCAATTTGAAGCGCAAGAGAATGGCGAGGAAGAAGAAGAGGAAGACGACTTCGATCCGCAAAGTCTGCCGATCAAACTGGCGATAGTGGGTCGTCCGAACGTGGGTAAGTCTACACTCACTAACCGTATTCTCGGTGAAGAGCGCGTGGTGGTTTACGACATGCCCGGGACTACGCGTGACAGCATCTACATTCCAATGGAACGTGATGGACGTGAGTATGTACTCATTGACACAGCAGGCGTACGTAAACGTGGCAAAATTACCGATGCGGTAGAGAAGTTCTCGGTAATCAAAACGTTGCAGGCAATTGAAGATGCCAACGTTGTGATGCTGGTGATTGATGCACGCGAAGGTATTTCCGATCAGGATCTCTCCCTGCTGGGCTTTATTCTCAATAGTGGGCGCTCACTTGTGATTGTGGTGAACAAGTGGGATGGCCTGAGCCAGGAAGTGAAGGAGCAGGTGAAAGAGACGCTGGACTTCCGTCTGGGCTTTATCGATTTTGCTCGCGTGCACTTTATCTCTGCGTTGCACGGTAGCGGGGTTGGCAATCTGTTTGAATCAGTGCGTGAAGCGTATGACAGCTCTACCCGTCGCGTAGGCACGTCTATGCTGACGCGTATCATGACTATGGCTGTTGAAGACCACCAGCCGCCGCTGGTTCGCGGTCGTCGCGTGAAGCTGAAATATGCCCACGCCGGTGGTTACAACCCGCCGATTGTGGTAATCCACGGCAACCAGGTAAAAGACCTGCCGGATTCCTATAAGCGTTATCTGATGAATTACTTCCGCAAATCTCTGGATGTGATGGGTACGCCGATTCGTATTCAGTTCAAAGAAGGGGAAAACCCGTATGCGAACAAGCGTAACACCCTGACGCCGACCCAGATGCGTAAGCGCAAGCGTCTGATGAAGCACATCAAAAAAAATAAGTAATAGTAGGTAAGTACTTATCTATAGTTTCCCTCTCGTAAGTAGGGGGAAACTTATCGAAGGAGTTTATATGGAACTCAACTGCCCAATCTGTCAGAAACCTCTCGAGCGTAATGGTGACATCGCTCATTGTGAAACCTGTGACAAAAATTTCTCTCTCCAGGCATTGTGCCCTGATTGCCATCAGCCTTTGCAGGTACTCAAAGCCTGCGGTGCGGTAGATTACTTCTGTCAGAATGGTCACGGGCTTATTTCCCGCAAACGTGTTGAGTTTGTCCTTCCTGAATATTAAGTTTTATTTAAAATTTATATTCACACTATAAAAAATAAAAATTAGATTTATCAGTGTCTGGTCGATAAACAGATCGGTTAGACCATTTTAATTAAAATTGTATTTATATTTGCTTGAGTGATTTTTCCTTTATGTGTGGAATATACTGCCTGTCATTATTAATTTTTTGTATTGATATATTATTCAGGGATGGTGCATTGGGGGGGCTGTATTGTAATGATGCTGATCTCTGGTGCAGCCATTGCCGCACCGGAGACAAACATTAAACAAAATAACGACCCATAGCTCGAGTTCGGCAGCGAAGCGACCCGACAAGAAGCACAAAATAATAAAGGAACTTCATTTAAAGAACGCAGTGCCGATTACATCACCAACTCTGCAACACAAGGGTTTGAAAAACACATCGACCTCTGTTGAAAACAGAATTACCTTCTGGTGCAGTTGTTGTGGTGGCACCAAATGTCGCCAACGAAACCTGGGCGTTGGGACACTGAGTTGATTCAGGCAAATGTGATATAGCAAAACAGTGTGGAAGTATGAGTAATACGGCAGGGTACATTCAGTGATGCCCGGATTATATCTGGTGTTGGCATGGTGATATTGCCGGATGCGATACTGGCGCATCTTATCCGGCCTACGGATTAGCTGCTTTTTTACGTGGTTTGCGGGTTTTCATAACTGAACTGACTTCGCTGACCACCACGCCATCACCTAACCGCGTGGTCAACGTATCGCCCGCTTTGACCTGCTTAACCTGTTTCAGCACTGTGCCATCGGCGGCGCTGGTTACGCTATATCCACGCGCCAGTGTTGACAGCGGGCTCACGGCTTCCAGGTGTGTTACTGCATTACCAAAACGTTCACGTGTTACGCTAAGTTGTGCGTGTAACACTTCCGCCAGACGATATTCCAGTTGCTGAATCCGCGTTTGCGCGCGATGAATACGTGACTGCGGATTTTGCTGGGTTAGTCGCTGTGTTAATCGCTGCTGTTGCTGTCCGACACGTTTTAGCTGATTTTCCAGTGCAAAGCTCATCCGCTTTTGTAGACGTTCGAGAGTGGTTTGCTGACGCGCCAGCCGTAGCTGTGGGTGCTGCTGCTGTAATCGATGATGAATCTGTGTAAAACGCCGGGTGCGATTGGCGAGATAATAATCCATCGCCATCTCCAGTCGCTGACGGGCAGATTGCACCTGACGGAGTAATTCTTGCTGATTACGGCTCACCACTTCGGCGGCAGCCGATGGTGTGGGTGCTCGTAAATCGGCAACAAAATCGGCAATGGTCACATCAGTTTCATGTCCAACGGCGCTGACAACCGGAATGTGACTGGCAAAAATCGCCCGCGCTACGCGTTCGTCGTTAAAACTCCATAAATCTTCCAGCGACCCGCCGCCGCGCCCGACAATCAATACGTCGCACTCGTTGCGCTTATTCGCCAGTTCAATGGCGCGAACAATTTGCCCAGGCGCATCATCACCCTGTACGGCGGTAGGATAGATGATCACGGGTAGAGACGGATCGCGGCGTTTAAGCACATGCAAAATATCGTGCAACGCGGCACCGGTTTTTGAGGTGATGACACCTACACAGTGCGCGGGGGAGGGGAGCGGCTTCTTAAACTGTTGATCGAACAAACCTTCAGCCTGCAATTTCGCTTTTAGTTGTTCATACTTCTGTTGCAACAAGCCTTCACCGGCGGGCTGCATACTTTCAACGATTATCTGATAGTCACCACGCGGCTCATACAGCGTAATATTAGCGCGAACCAGCACCTGTTGCCCGTGCTGTGGGCGAAAGGCTACCCGGCGGTTGCTGTTACGGAACATTGCGCAGCGCACCTGGGCGGTATCGTCTTTGAGCGTAAAATACCAGTGACCGGAAGCCGGTTGCGTGAAGTTAGATATTTCACCGCTGATCCATACCTGTCCCATCTCATGCTCAAGCAGCAGACGAACCGTTTGATTCAGGCGACTAACGGTAAAAATTGCAGGGGATTGAGAAGGTAACATGTGAGCGAGATCAAATTCTAAATCAGCAAGTTATTCAGTCGATAGTAACCCGCCAGCAGGGGATAGCAAGCATTTTTTGCAAAAAGGGGTAGATGCAATCGGTTACGCTCTGTATAATGCCGCGGCAATATTTATTAACCACTCTGGTCGAGATATTGCCCATGCTACGTATCGTTAAAGAAGCTCTGACGTTTGACGACGTTCTCCTCGTTCCTGCTCATTCTACCGTCCTGCCGAATACCGCTGACCTCAGCACTCAACTGACGAAAACTATTCGTCTGAACATCCCTATGCTTTCCGCAGCAATGGATACCGTAACGGAAGCGCGCCTGGCTATTGCCCTGGCTCAGGAAGGCGGTATTGGCTTTATCCACAAAAACATGTCCATTGAACGCCAGGCGGAAGAAGTTCGCCGCGTGAAAAAACACGAGTCTGGCGTGGTGACTGACCCGCAGACTGTTCTGCCAACCACGACTCTGCGCGAGGTGAAAGAACTGACCGAGCGTAACGGTTTTGCTGGCTACCCGGTAGTAACCGAAGAAAACGAACTGGTTGGTATCATCACCGGTCGTGACGTGCGTTTTGTGACCGACCTGAATCAGCCGGTTAGCGTTTACATGACGCCGAAAGAGCGTCTGGTGACCGTGCGTGAAGGCGAAGCCCGTGAAGTTGTGCTGACCAAAATGCACGAAAAACGCGTTGAGAAAGCGCTGGTGGTTGATGATGAATTCCACCTGATTGGCATGATCACCGTGAAAGATTTCCAGAAAGCGGAGCGTAAACCGAACGCCTGTAAAGACGAGCAAGGCCGTCTGCGTGTTGGTGCGGCGGTTGGTGCTGGCGCAGGTAACGAAGAGCGTGTTGATGCGCTGGTGGCCGCTGGTGTTGACGTTCTGCTGATCGACTCCTCTCATGGTCACTCTGAAGGTGTTCTGCAACGTATTCGCGAAACCCGAGCCAAATACCCGGATCTGCAAATCATCGGCGGTAACGTCGCCACTGCTGCAGGCGCTCGTGCGCTGGCGGAAGCCGGTTGTAGCGCGGTTAAAGTTGGTATCGGCCCTGGTTCTATTTGTACCACCCGTATCGTCACTGGCGTAGGTGTTCCGCAGATCACCGCCGTTGCTGACGCAGTAGAAGCCCTGGAAGGCACCGGTATTCCAGTTATCGCTGACGGTGGTATTCGCTTCTCCGGCGATATCGCTAAAGCTATCGCTGCTGGCGCAAGCGCGGTGATGGTAGGCTCCATGCTGGCAGGTACGGAAGAATCTCCGGGTGAAATCGAACTCTACCAGGGCCGTTCTTATAAATCTTACCGTGGTATGGGCTCTCTGGGCGCGATGTCCAAAGGTTCTTCTGACCGTTACTTCCAGAGCGACAACGCCGCTGACAAACTGGTGCCAGAAGGCATCGAAGGCCGTGTGGCTTACAAAGGTCGCCTGAAAGAGATCATCCACCAGCAGATGGGCGGTCTGCGCTCCTGTATGGGCCTGACCGGCTGTGGTACTATCGACGAACTGCGTACTAAAGCGGAGTTTGTACGTATCAGCGGTGCTGGCATTCAGGAAAGCCACGTTCATGACGTGACCATCACCAAAGAGTCCCCGAACTACCGTATGGGCTCCTGATTCTCTTCGCCCGACTTCATGTCGGGCGATTTATATTATCTGTTTCACTTGCCTCGGAATAAGCGTCAATGACGGAAAACATTCATAAGCATCGCATCCTCATTCTGGACTTCGGTTCACAGTACACCCAACTGGTTGCGCGCCGCGTGCGTGAGCTGGGCGTTTACTGTGAACTGTGGGCATGGGATGTGACAGAAGCACAAATTCGTGACTTCAACCCAAGCGGCATTATTCTTTCCGGCGGCCCGGAAAGCACCACCGAAGAAAACAGCCCGCGAGCGCCGCAGTATGTCTTTGAAGCAGGCGTACCGGTATTCGGCGTTTGCTATGGTATGCAGACCATGGCGATGCAGTTAGGTGGCCATGTTGAAGCCTCTAACGAGCGTGAGTTTGGTTATGCACAGGTTGAAGTACAAACTGATAGCGCGCTCATTCGTGGCATCGAAGATGCGTTAAGTGCAGACGGCAAACCGCTGCTTGACGTGTGGATGAGCCACGGCGATAAGGTAACTGCAATTCCTGAGGGTTTCGTTACCGTAGCCAGCACCGAAAGTTGCCCGTTTGCCATAATGGCTAACGAAGAAAAACGTTTCTATGGCGTACAGTTCCACCCGGAAGTGACTCACACCCGTCAGGGGATGCGTATGCTGGAGCGTTTTGTGCGCGATATTTGCCAATGTGAAGCACTGTGGACACCAGCAAAAATTATCGATGACGCCGTAGCCCGCATTCGCGAGCAGGTGGGCGATGATAAAGTGATCCTTGGCCTCTCTGGTGGCGTGGACTCTTCTGTTACTGCGATGCTTCTGCACCGTGCTATCGGTAAAAACCTGACCTGCGTATTCGTCGACAACGGCCTGCTGCGTCTGAATGAAGCTGAACAGGTAATGGATATGTTTGGTGATCGCTTCGGCCTGAACATCATTCACGTTCCGGCAGAAGAGCGTTTCCTGGCTGCGCTGGCGGGTGAAAACGATCCGGAAGCTAAACGTAAAATCATCGGTCGCGTCTTCGTTGAAGTATTCGATGAAGAAGCGCTGAAACTGGAAGATGTAAAGTGGCTGGCGCAGGGGACTATCTACCCTGACGTTATTGAATCCGCCGCTTCTGCGACGGGTAAAGCGCACGTTATCAAATCTCACCACAACGTAGGCGGCCTGCCGAAAGAGATGAAGATGGGCCTGGTTGAACCGCTGAAAGAGCTGTTCAAAGACGAAGTGCGTAAGATTGGTCTGGAGCTGGGTCTGCCGTACGACATGCTGTACCGCCACCCGTTCCCGGGGCCTGGCCTTGGCGTTCGCGTGTTGGGTGAAGTGAAGAAAGAGTACTGCGACCTGCTGCGCCGTGCGGATGCCATCTTCATTGAAGAACTGCGTAAAGCTGATCTGTACGACAAAGTCAGCCAGGCATTCACTGTCTTCCTGCCAGTACGCTCCGTAGGCGTAATGGGCGATGGTCGTAAATATGACTGGGTTGTCTCTCTGCGTGCTGTCGAAACCATCGACTTTATGACCGCACACTGGGCGCACCTGCCGTATGATTTCTTAGGGCGCGTTTCCAACCGTATTATCAATGAAGTGAATGGTATTTCCCGCGTGGTGTATGACATCAGCGGTAAGCCGCCAGCTACTATTGAGTGGGAATAAACCCGAACACTAAATGCTGAGGTTTTCTATTCGTACGAGGCTTCAGCATATTTTGGTAACAAAACCCTCTGTTCATCCACTGGAGGGTTTTTTATGCAATTAAAAAGCCCATAATCCTCACGAATTACAGGCCTGGTAGTGGAAAGACGATTAATTAAACCAACTGTCTGATTTATTCTCTTCTGCTTTACCCACGCTTTTCATCAAATCACGACCACCTTCAGTCATATTCCTGTTAGCGTCAGCTTCAGATTGTACAACATCGGTTTGCGCTGCTTTGTGTTTCAGTTCCTGATCGATAAATTCGTTCTCACGCTTAACGCGCGCTTCTTCTTTTGCCAGCGCCAGTTTTTGCTTCTGAATCTCTAAGTTGCGCAGCTCATCTTCATAACTTTGATCGCGCTTTTTATCCGCAGTGAATTCGGCGTCCCGTTTATCCTGGCGAGCTTTTTTATCCGCTGCTGCTGCTGCCGCTCTTTTATTCGCTGCGGCCTGAGCGTTTGCGCGCCGTTGCTTCTCTTGCTGGATTTCCCTGTTGCGCTCCGCAACCCATTCGTCATGCTGCCTTTGTTCTTCATTTTTGCCTTGCTGTTCAGCTTCTGCGACCGCAGAGAGTTGATCCTGTAATGAAGAGGCGAAAGCCGGGCTACTAACAGCAGCTAATATGGCGGCGCAAAGAAAAACTTTCTTCATGAGTCCTCCTGATAGTTAGCTCTTTTCAGGACATTTTGTATTTGGCTGAATACGCGTTTCGTTATAAGTGGTGGTAATAACAACGGCTAAACCCGTTGTGAACTGGCATTCTTTACCCACCTGGGTGGAGGTGTACACTTTGGTGCCTTCCTTATAAGTTAAAGAGACACCTTCCACTAAGGTTTTATCATTCACCATAGTACCCGCTGCCGCGCCTACAGCTCCGCCACCAACTGCACCAGCCGTTGTTCCGGAGTTACTACCAGATCCAACGTTATGGCCGATAACGCCGCCTGCGACAGCGCCAATAAGTGCGCCAAAGGCTTGCGCATTCCGTTTATTTTGTGAGTTATCTACGGCAACTTTTGCGGGAAGAATGGAGATAATATTAACGGTTTTAGTTTCTTGCTTTGTATTCAGTTGATCGGTTTGATAGACATCGGCGGCATGGTCGTCAGCATTTGACTGGCATCCTGCCAGGGTGAATGACGCTAAAATTGCCACAGGCAGAAAACATTTTTTAAATTTCATCACTATTCCTTGTTGTACACATTACGAAAAATAAGACATTTAAGATCATCAAAAGAAGAAAGTAAATGTATTGCGGATAAAGGAATAGATTTAATTTATTAAAATTCACCAGAATAATAAATTAATAAAAAATATAATTGAAATATATATATTAATTTAATGTTTATTCCGTCCTTAGGCAAGATGATCGTCAGTCAGGGCAAAGAGGCGAGATTTAAGGTGAAAGAATGCTTGCCGCTTTGATAACAACAAAGAGCAACAGCATCTGACAACATTGAGCCGTCTTGTTCAGGAAGGATGACGAAGGTAACCGCTAACGTTGTACCGATGATTCGATAGAGAGTGTGGATTGTTGAGCTTCTTTTTTGCTCTGATGATGCTGCCAGGCACTGACGGACGAGTAGATAAAGCGGCCAAAGAAGAAGATAAAGCTAATGAGTAGTACGATACGGGTCATACGACTGTTAAATCGGTGTCGTTTTCGCATACTGGTTGCCTGACTCACAAAAGGTTCCTTGAAGTATGTCCCACTCAGGAGACGGTACTTACATTAAGGCACATCAGGAAAAAATGGTCAATTCTTCGTTATGTAAAAAAGCGTCAGTGGATACATATTTTAATGTTATGGAAATTAATTTAATTATTTACAGTGCTGATGTAATAATGATGAATTAACATAATAAACGTAATAATTCATTAATCAGGGTTATTTTGTTTGATATATATCAATTGGAACTTT
Organism: Escherichia sp. MOD1-EC6162; assembly: GCF_002965125.1. Lineage (NCBI taxonomy): Bacteria > Pseudomonadati > Pseudomonadota > Gammaproteobacteria > Enterobacterales > Enterobacteriaceae > Escherichia > Escherichia sp. MOD1-EC6162. Next base: position 326,687 of record NZ_PTSB01000001.1, on the reverse strand, counting down.
CATATGACACTTAGAATCAATGTCCTCTATAGCGATGAGTAATCATCTTTCGAAGTCAGGTGGGATGCCTGTCTGAATACACCCCTTCAGGATGTGGGGGATTCTGCTGAGCATCTATGAAACTGAATGCAACTTATATAAAAATACGTGATAAATGGTGGGGGCTTCCGCTGATCCTGCCTTCTTTAATTTTACCTGTTTTCGCACAAATAAATACTTTCGCGCATATTTCCTCTGGTGAAGTATTTCTCTTTTATCTGCCCCTGGCTCTGATGATCAGCATGATGATGTTTTTTGGCTGGGCAGCATTACCGGGTATAGCATTAGGCATTTTTGTTCGTAAGTATGCGGAGCTTGGCCTTTACGAAACGCTTTCGTTAACGGCTAATTTTATTATCATTATTATTATTTGTTGGGGCGGTTACAGGGTCTTTACTCCCCGGCGTAACAACGTTTCACATGGCGATACCCGCTTAATTTCCCAGCGAATTTTTTGGCAGATTTTTTTTCCTGCAACGTTGTTCCTGGTGCTTTTCCAGTTTGCGGCGTTTGTAGGATTACTGGCGAGCAAAGAAAATCTGGTAGGCGTCATGCCTTTTAACCTTGGAACCTTAATCAATTATCAGGCCCTGCTGGTCGGTAATCTTATCGGTGTCCCGCTGTGCTATTTCATCATTCGGGTGGTGCGAAATCCACTTTATTTACGTAGCTATTATTCGCAGTTAAAACAGCAGGTTGACAGAAAAGTGACCAAAAAAGAATTTGCGATCTGGTTACTGGCTTTAGGTACGTTGCTGTTGCTGTTATGTATGCCGTTAAATGAAAAAAGCACAATTTTTAGCACCAACTATACGTTATCGTTATTGTTGCCGCTGATGATGTGGGGAGCAATGCGCTACGGCTATAAGTTTATATCGCTGCTCTGGGCGGTAGTGCTGATGATCAGTATTCACAGCTATCAGAATTACATTCCCCTTTATCCAGGATATACCACGCAACTGACCATAACTTCCTCCAGTTATTTAGTTTTTTCTTTTATTGTCAATTATATGGCTGTACTGGCAACCCGTCAGCGAGCGGTGGTCAGACGCATTCAACGGCTTGCCTATGTGGACCCGGTTGTTCATCTGCCAAATATTCGCGCCCTGAACCGTGCGCTGCGCGATGCACCCTGGTCCGTGCTATGTTATTTACGCATCCCAGGCATGGAAATGCTGGTAAAGAACTATGGCATCATGCTACGCATTCAATATAAACAAAAAATTTCACACTGGCTGACATCATTGTTGGAGCCGGGCGAATCTGTTTATCAGCTTTCCGGCAACGACCTTGCGTTACGATTGAATACAGAATCACACCAGGAGCGCATTACCGCGCTGGATAACCATCTGAAGCAGTTTCGTTTCTTTTGGGATGGAATACCGTTACAACCTCAGATTGGCGTTAGTTATTGCTATGTCCGCTCACCGGTTAATCATATATACCTGCTGCTCGGGGAGTTAAATACGGTTGCCGAACTTTCCATCGTGACCAATACCCCGGAAAATATGCAACGTCGTGGGGCAATGTATTTACAACGGGAATTAAAAGACAAAGTGGCGATGATGAATCGGCTACAGCAGGCGCTTGAGCATAACCAGTTTTGCCTGATGGCCCAGCCGATTACTGGGGTGCGTGGTGATGTCTATCATGAAATTCTGCTGCGCATGAAAGGAGAGAACGATGAACTCATCAATCCTGACAATTTCTTACCGGTTGCGCATGAATTTGGCTTATCGTCCAGCATCGACATGTGGGTCATCGAACATACACTGCAATTTATGGCGGAAAATAGAGAAAAAATGCCTGCCCGCCGATTTGCTATTAACCTGTCGCCAACTTCCGTTTGTCAGGCGCATTTTCCTTTGAACGTCAGTCATTTTTTAGCTAAATATCAAATAGAAGCGTGGCAGCTTATTTTTGAGGTAACAGAAAGTAATATCCTGACCAATGTTAAACAGGCACAGAATACGTTGCAGCATCTTCAGGAGTTAGGATGCCAAATTGCAATTGATGATTTTGGCACCGGCTATGCCAGTTATGCGCGGCTAAAAAATGTGAATGCCAATTTATTAAAAATTGATGGCAGCTTCATACGCAATATTGTCTCGAATAGTCTGGATTACCAGATAGTGGCGTCAATTTGTCATCTGGCGCGAATGAAGAAAATGCAAGTGGTTGCGGAATATGTTGAAAATGAAGAGATTCGCCAGGCGGTTCATTCTTTGGGTATTGATTACCTGCAAGGCTTTTTGATTGGTGAACCGCAACTGTTAGTGGATATGCTGGATGAAAGAGAACCTGTCCGGGAAAGCGCGTAATTTATTGGGGCCGACATAACATGTTGGCCCGTTTTCATTTCATCTTAAGCCGCGATTTCAGGCGTGCTTTCTTCTTCAATTTTTAACCGCCAGCCAGCCACGCCTTCCCAGTATTCTTGCTCTTTTTCCAGATCAAGCAGAACCAGCGCGTTCTGGCTAAACCAGTCATGCGGAAAACGCAGAGTCCAGTGGCTGTCATCGGTAATCAGCGTTAATGTCGGTGGGGTAGTGGTTGCCTGACGTTGGTTGTTTAGCAATACGCCAAGGCGCAATAGCTGGATTAAGGGCAGAAACTGCTTCTTCTTAAACAGCGTAAAGCGCGGCAGATCGTCGAGCTTAATCGCTTTACGGTGATAGCGTACCAGCGTCGCCATCATCAATTGTTGTTCCTGATTAAAACCCGGTAAGTCGCTGTTTTGCAGGATATAGGCCGAATGGCGATGCAATCCGCTATGGTTGATATTTAACCCGACCTCATGCAGCATGGCGGCCCAGCGTAGCAAGGCTTCCAGTTGCGGATGCGCCAGCTTCGGTTGTTGTTCCCGCCACTGTTCGTACATCTGCATGGTGGTTTCCAGCACCCGCCGTGCCTGTTCACTGTCAATGTGATACTGGTTGGCGAGGCTGCTGGCGGTACGACTACGTACATCCTGATGGCGAAAACGGCCTTCCATTTCATAAAGTACGCCTTCGCGTAGCGCACCGTCAGAAAGCCGCAGTTCACGGATAGCTAAGGCATCAAACACACCGCATAAAATTGCCAGTCCAGGGACAAATACGGTTTTCCGTTCTTCGGAAAGGCCCGGTAAACTAAGCGATGCAAAATTACGATGGCGTAAAACTTCTTTCACCAGTTTTTCGAGACGTTCCGGGGTAATAATCCCGTCTTTCTCGCCCATTTCCATCAACACTTCATGGGCGGCTTTAATGGTGCCGGAAGCGCCCATTGCCACGTTCCAGCCCTGAATCCGGAATTGCCAGGTTAAGGTTTCCAGTTTTTGCGCCGCTGCCATGCGTGCGCGCTGAAAATTCTCTTTATTGATGACGCCACCCTGGAAATAAAGCTGGGCAAAGCTGACGCAACCCATTCGGCGGCTTTCCACGAGAATGGGTTCAAAATTTTCGCCAATCACCAGTTCCGTTGAGCCGCCGCCAATATCAATAACCAGCTTGCGGCCTTTTTCCGGTTGGGTATGCTCCACGCCCATAAAAATCAGACGTGCTTCTTCATTACCGGAGATAATTTCAATCGGGTAGGGGATAACCTTTTCTGCTCGCTTCAGAAAGTCAGTGGCATTCAGCGCCTGACGTAGCGTATGGGTCCCAACAATACAGACGCTGGAAGGAGAAAATCCTTGCAGGCGTTCGGCAAACAGCGACAGGCAGTTTAAGCCGCGCGTCATTGCTTCTTCACTCAACATATTATCTGGCCCCAGACCGTCCGCCAGATGCACACGCTGTTTCAGGCGACCAATAATCTGCATTGCGCCATCCACCACACGGGCAATGACCATGTGGAAACTGTTTGAACCAAGGTCGACCGCAGCAAACTCCTGTGGACGAGGGGATTTGTCGTGTATTGGCATAGGGTTATTCAGATTGTTCGAGTGATTTGATGTAGTCGTAAATCGCCAACTGCGCCCGTACTTTGCGGCGGTTACCGCGGGGAACGTAGCGATTACTGAGTTCTTTATCGATATAACGCGCTTTGACTGTATCGCTGAACAGAATTTCGATGATGTCCAGTACCCGCTGCTTCAGCCGTGGGTCGAGCAGTGGCGTTGCCACTTCAATACGATAATCAATATTGCGTGTCATCCAGTCGGCGGAGGACAGGTAAACCTTTTTATCGCCGCCATTTTCAAAAATATAAACCCGGTCATGTTCCAGGTAACGATCGACAATGCTGATAGCACGGATGTTATCGCTAATGCCTTCCAGATTAGGGATCAGTGAACACATCCCGCGCACCAGCAGATTCACCGGCACGCCGGAGCTGGAGGCCGCATACAGACGATCAACCAGACCTTTATCGACCAGGTTATTCAATTTCAGGGTAATACCGCTGGGTAGCCCTTGTTGAGCGTTGGCGATCTCGCGGTCTACCATTTCATACAGCAGGCGACGAGAGTTTTGCGGTGACACCATTAAATAATCGAATGTCACGGGACGGTATGGATTTTCAATAAAATTGAACACTCGCCGTACTTCGTTGGTGATACGCGCATCGGCAGTCAGCAGCGAGTAGTCGGTATAAAGGCGCGCCGTTTTTTCGTTAAAGTTCCCGGTTCCGATATGCGCATAACGCACAACTTCGCCGTTTTCTTTACGCGAAATCAGGAATAATTTGGCGTGAATCTTCAGCCCCGGGGCAGAGAAGATCACATGTACTCCCGCTTCGGTAAGCCGCTTCGCCCAATGAATGTTAGCTTCTTCGTCGAAACGTGCCTGTAACTCAACCACCACGGTGACTTTCTTACCGTTGTGCGCGGCGTGGATCATCGAGTCGATGATGCGCGAATCTTTCGCCACGCGGTAAATGTTAATTTTAATCGCCAGTACGCTTGGGTCGAACGAGGCCTGGCGTAGCAGTTCCAGCACGTGCTCAAAAGTGTGATAAGGATAATAGAGCAGCACATCGTGTTCGCGAATGGCGTCAAAACCGTTGCGGAACTGGGCTTTATCAAACCATATATGACGTAAACGCGGCAGTGGTTTGTTCACCAGATTGGCTTTGCCGACATTGGGGAAATTAATAAAGTCTTTAAAATTGTGATAACGGCCGCCGGGTACGATGGAGTCGTAGCGGGAGATGGTCAGTTTCTCACGCAACACTTCAACCAGCGCACTGGGCATATCGCGTTGATAAACAAAACGTACCGGTTCTGCGGTTAAGCGCTGCTTCAGGCTGGAAGACATCAACTCCATCAGGCTGGCTTCCATCTCGTGCACTAAATCGTATTCGGCATCGCGGGTCATCTTCATCGAATAGGCATTCAGCGCGTCGTAATCAAAGAAGCCTTTGAAAATATCATCAAGGCAGTAACGCAGAATGTTATCCAACAGAATCATTGGCTTGCGTCGACGCGGTGCTTCCGGCGGTAAATTTACAAAGCGCGGCACTTTATCTGATGGGATCTCCAGCAGCGCGTAACGGATGGTATCGCCACGGATAATTTCCACTGCCAGATAGGTGTAATCATCTTTCAGGAACTGCACTAAATCAGTGTCAGCATTGATTAAAATCGGCGTAATGTGCTGACGCAGATACTGCTTAAAGTAATGACGCAGCCAGTTTTGTTGATTGACGGAGAGCTGGCGTTCATTAATCAGGAAGATCTGGTTACGCGCCATCTCCAGCAGCAGTTCGTTGTAGAGACCGTCGAATTCCTGATCGGCTTTCAGCACGCGGGACTGAATTTTGCCCAGTAAATGGCGGGAATGAGAGTTAGAACCTTGTTCTTCGCTAATAATGATGCGTCGCTTCAGTTCAGCGAAGCGGACTTTATAGAACTCATCAAGGTTATTGGAATAGATCCCAAGGAAACGCATCCTTTCAATCAGCGGGTTAGATTTGTCCGCCGCTTCCTGAAGCACGCGTTCATTGAACGATAACCAACTGAGCTCTTTTTCGATGTATAGCTTTTCCTGACCCATTACCACTTTTACTCCGTTTTATTCACGGGACACTGCCTGGATATTATGGCGAGCAATATTGGCAGATGTCCAACTATGCCAGAAAAGGGGGAAAAAAACTGCTGGAGCTTGCGATTTACAAGGGAATTGAAAAGCGCCAACGGTAGAGCTGACGCTTTAACTACGGGGGCATTACTCGTCGGCGGCGTAACCCTGCGGCGGCAGGCGTTGACCATCCAGCCACGCGGCGTTTTCGTGCATCTTCAGACGCCCATCGGCAAACCAGCTAATTACCAGTGGGTAAATAGCGTGTTCCTGGGTTTGCACGCGGGCGATGATTTCATCTTCCGTATCACCTGCAAATACCGGGACTTTTGCCTGTAAAACAACCGGTCCGCCGTCCAGTTCATCGGTGACGAAATGCACCGATGTGCCGTGTTCCTCATCACCATTTTCCAGCGCCTGGCGATGGGTATGCAAACCGGGATATTTTGGTAGTAGGGAAGGGTGGATGTTCAACAAACGCCCGGTGTAGTGAGAAACAAACGTCGGGCTGAGAATGCGCATAAAACCGGCCAGCACGACCACGTCGGGTGCGTACATGTCGATTTCGTGAATCAACTCCCGGTCATAGGCTTCACGACTGTCAAACGCGCTGGCGATGAGCGTATGTGTTGCAATACCGGCTTTGCGGGCGCGTTCAAGGCCGAACGCGTCGGCCTTATTGCTGAAAACTGCCCGTAGGGTGCCTTTAATTTTGTTGGTTTTGCAGGCGTCAATAATTGCCTGCAAATTACTTCCGTTGCCGGAAATAAGCACCACAATATTCATTATTCGATAACCACGCGTTGTTCGGAATCAGAGGCTTTGATGATACCGATTTTCCACGCGTTTTCACCGTTGTCATTGAGCAGGGCGAGAGCTTTGTCCACTTCCGGAGCCGGCAGGGCGATAATCATCCCGACGCCGCAGTTGAAGGTGCGATACATTTCATGGCGGCTGACATTGCCTGCCGTTTGCAGCCAGTTGAATACTTCCGGCCATTGCCAGGAGGATTCATCAATCACTGCCTGGGTATTTTCCGGCAATACGCGCGGAATATTTTCCCAAAAGCCGCCACCGGTCAGATGCGCAATGGCGTGCACATCCACTTTTTCGATCAACTCCAGTACCGATTTCACATAAATACGGGTTGGGGCCAGCAGATGATCGGCTAATGGTTTGCCGTCGAGTTCAGTGGTTTGCGGATCGCAGCCACTGACTTCAAGAATTTTGCGTACCAGCGAATAGCCGTTCGAGTGCGGGCCGCTGGAGCCGAGAGCAATCAGCACATCGCCGTCGCTGACTTTCGAACCGTCGATGATTTCTGATTTTTCTACCACCCCAACACAGAAACCAGCTACGTCATAATCTTCGCCGTGATACATCCCCGGCATCTCTGCCGTTTCGCCACCCACTAGCGAGCAGCCCGATTGCAGACACCCTTCCGCGATGCCGCTGATCACCGATGAGGCAGTATCAACATCCAGTTTTCCGGTTGCGTAATAGTCGAGGAAAAACAGCGGTTCAGCGCCTTGCACCACCAGGTCGTTAACGCACATGGCGACCAGATCGATACCGATAGTGTCGTGACGTTTTAAGTCCATCGCCAGACGCAGCTTGGTGCCTACGCCGTCAGTGCCGGAAACCAACACGGGTTCGCGATATTTTTGCGGCAGCGCACACAACGCACCGAAGCCGCCCAGACCGCCCATCACTTCCGGGCGACGCGTTTTCTTCACTACGCCTTTGATTCTTCCAACCAGAGCATTACCCGCGTCAATATCAACACCGGCATCTTTGTAGCTAAGAGAGGTTTTATCGGTCACTGCTTGGGTCCCCACGCGTTACTTGCGGTAGAAAAATAAAATTCGGCGCAATTCTAACAGGGAAAGCAAACGTTTGCGAGACTGCTTTACACAACCTTTTTTACCCCCTTTTTGCTGAGCGAGAGGTGAAAAAATGCGCGAGCAGAGGCAACGAATGATTTATTGCCAGGATAATTATCTTTTTTAACTATTTGAATATTAAATGTATTTATCTAAATTTTCTATGGGTTTGACTAAAATCAACGAAAATAATATTGCCGCCTTGAAGAAAGGCGGTATAATCCGTCGATTTTTTTTGTGGCTGCCCCTCAAAGGAGAAAGAGTATGAAGATCGTGGAAGTCAAACACCCACTCGTCAAACACAAGCTGGGACTGATGCGTGAGCAAGATATCAGCACCAAGCGCTTTCGCGAACTCGCTTCCGAAGTGGGTAGCCTGCTGACTTACGAAGCGACCGCTGACCTCGAAACTGAAAAAGTAACCATCGAAGGCTGGAACGGCCCGGTGGAAATCGACCAAATTAAAGGTAAAAAAATTACCGTAGTGCCGATTCTGCGTGCCGGTCTGGGGATGATGGACGGCGTTCTGGAAAACGTTCCGAGTGCGCGTATCAGCGTAGTCGGTATGTACCGTAATGAAGAAACACTGGAGCCGGTGCCGTACTTCCAGAAACTGGTGTCTAACATCGATGAGCGTATGGCGCTGATCGTTGACCCAATGCTGGCAACCGGTGGTTCAGTTATCGCCACCATTGACCTACTGAAAAAAGCAGGTTGCAGCAGCATTAAAGTGTTGGTGCTGGTGGCAGCTCCAGAAGGCATCGCTGCGCTGGAAAAAGCGCACCCGGACGTTGAGCTTTATACCGCATCGATTGACCAGGGGCTGAATGAGCACGGATACATTATTCCGGGTCTCGGTGATGCCGGTGACAAAATCTTTGGTACAAAATAAAGAATAAAAATAATTAAAGCCGACTTTAAGAGTCGGCTTTTTTTTGAGTAAAGCGCCTATAACACATAATACAGAGGAATATACTATGACGCGCCGTGCTATCGGGGTGAGTGAAAGACCGCCACTTTTACAGACAATCCCGCTTAGTTTGCAACATTTGTTCGCCATGTTTGGTGCAACCGTCCTGGTGCCCGTCTTATTTCATATTAACCCGGCGACCGTACTGTTATTTAACGGTATCGGAACGCTACTGTATCTCTTCATCTGTAAAGGTAAAATCCCGGCTTATCTCGGCTCCAGCTTTGCCTTTATTTCTCCAGTATTGTTACTGTTGCCGTTGGGTTATGAAGTCGCGTTGGGCGGCTTTATTATGTGCGGCGTGCTGTTCTGCCTGGTTTCTTTTATTGTGAAGAAAGCGGGAACCGGCTGGCTGGACGTCCTGTTTCCGCCCGCAGCAATGGGCGCGATCGTTGCCGTCATCGGTCTGGAGCTGGCAGGCGTAGCTGCCGGTATGGCTGGCTTACTCCCGGCTGAAGGGCAAACGCCAGATTCCAAAACCGTCATCATTTCTATTACCACCCTGGCAGTCACGGTTTTAGGTTCCGTGCTGTTCCGTGGTTTCCTGGCGATTATCCCGATTTTGATTGGCGTGCTGGTGGGTTATGCGCTCTCCTTTGCGATGGGGATCGTCGATACCACGCCGATTATTAACGCTCACTGGTTTGCACTGCCAACCCTTTATACACCGCGCTTCGAGTGGTTTGCTATTCTGACTATTCTGCCAGCGGCGCTGGTGGTGATTGCCGAACACGTGGGGCATCTGGTCGTAACGGCTAACATTGTGAAGAAAGATCTGCTGCGCGATCCGGGCCTGCATCGTTCGATGTTCGCTAACGGTCTGTCGACCGTGATCTCCGGTTTCTTTGGTTCCACACCAAACACCACCTACGGGGAAAACATCGGTGTTATGGCGATCACCCGCGTATACAGTACATGGGTAATCGGCGGCGCGGCGATTTTCGCCATCCTGCTTTCCTGCGTTGGTAAACTGGCTGCCGCTATCCAGATGATCCCTCTGCCGGTGATGGGCGGCGTTTCACTGCTGCTTTACGGCGTGATTGGTGCTTCTGGTATTCGTGTGCTGATTGAATCGAAAGTGGATTACAACAAAGCTCAGAACCTGATCCTGACTTCTGTTATTTTGATCATCGGCGTCAGTGGCGCGAAGGTAAACATCGGCGCGGCGGAGCTGAAAGGCATGGCGCTGGCGACTATCGTCGGTATCGGCTTAAGCCTGATCTTCAAACTGATTAGCGTGCTGCGCCCTGAAGAAGTGGTGCTGGACGCAGAAGACGCGGATATAACAGATAAATAATGTACAGACCGGGCAGTGTTGCTGCCCGGTTCAAACATAATGGAATTCTGTGGTAAACTTCTCGCGATTTTGTGGAATCCCTGGTTGAGGTATCTCTGAACACACCGGCACAGCTCTCTTTGCCACTTTATCTTCCTGACGACGAAACCTTTGCAAGTTTCTGGCCGGGGGATAACTCCTCTCTACTGGCCGCGCTGCAAAATGTGCTGCGTCAGGAACATAGCGGTTACATTTATCTCTGGGCACGCGAAGGCGCGGGGCGCAGCCATCTGCTGCACGCGGCTTGCGCGGAATTGTCGCAGCGTGGCGATGCGGTGGGTTATGTCCCGCTGGATAAACGCACCTGGTTTGTCCCGGAAGTGCTCGACGGTATGGAGCATTTGTCGCTGGTCTGCATCGACAATATTGAGTGTATTGCTGGCGATGAGTTGTGGGAGATGGCGATTTTCGATCTCTACAATCGGATTCTGGAGTCGGGCAAAACGCGGTTGTTGATCACCGGCGATCGCCCTCCGCGCCAGTTGAATCTGGGATTACCTGATCTCGCGTCTCGTCTCGACTGGGGGCAGATCTACAAATTGCAGCCGCTTTCTGATGAAGATAAGTTGCAGGCGCTACAGTTACGTGCTCGTTTGCGTGGTTTTGAACTGCCGGAAGATGTGGGACGTTTCTTGCTGAAGCGACTCGACAGAGAGATGCGCACGCTATTTATGACGTTGGATCAGTTGGATCGCGCGTCTATTACCGCGCAACGTAAGTTGACCATTCCGTTTGTGAAAGAGATTTTGAAGCTGTAAACGGGACGTTTATTGTCGGATGCGGCGCGAGCGCCTTATCCGACCTACTCGAATCAAGTTCATTGTATTTGTAGGCCGGATAAGACTCGTCAAGCGTCGCATCCGGCAATATGCCTTAGCTACCGAAGGGGTACATCTTAACCCACGATTTCCAGCACCTGCTCCGGCGGACGACCAATGCGCGCTTTGCCATTCGCGACCACAATCGGGCGTTCCATCAGCTTCGGATTCTCCGCCATCGCCTGAATCAGCGCCTCTTCGCTAAGCGAACTGTCAGCCAGATTCAGCTCTTTATAAAGATCCTCTTTCTGGCGCATTAATTCACGGGCGCTGTTCATCCCCAGCATGTTCAGTAAATCACGCAGCGTTGCCGCATCAGCGGGGGTTTCAAGGTAGAGCACTACTTCAGGCTCTACGCCGTTTTCTTTCAGCAAGTTCAGCGTTTCACGGCTCTTTGAACAGCGCGGGTTATGGTAGATTTTTACCTGTTTGGTCATTGTTCTTCCTTTAATGCGAATTACATCTTGGTATAAGGCTTAAAGCGTTCCTGCAACTGGCGCAACTGGTCAATACGCGCATCATAGCGGGCCTGTTGCAGACTGCCTAATTTCACCTGCGAACTGGCGCTACTCAATAAGGAAATGGCCTGATCGAGTCGCCCGGCGAGCGCATAACCTTCTGCTCGCGCAGCCAGTTCCTGATCGCGGTTATTTAGCGCGGCCTCCGCCTGTGCCAGTAAATCCCAGCCATTAATGTCATCTTTATTATTAAAGGTGTAGCGATTCAGAATATTGGCCGCTTCCTGTGGTTGACCACCTTGCAAATAAGCATTCGCCAGGTTGAGCTGCAACACCGGATTGGTGCGTAAATCTCGAGCATTTTTCAGCCGATTGATCGCGTCATTGGCTTTGTTTTGCCCAAGGTCGATATCGGTTGCCAGATCGAGAAACCATGCATTCGTTGGTTCTGCCGTCAGTAATGGCTGAAGCGTTTTCCGCGCCTCGTCGTATTTATTGGCTTCCATCGCCTGCAAAGCACGACCATACTGCGCCGCGCGCTGCTGGCGAACGTTACCTTTCGCCCATTCATCCAGTAAATCGCTGGTGAGCTGGTTACGCCCGGAATTGTACATCCCCAGTGTGCGAGCTTTCGCCAGATAGAAATCTTCTGACGATTGCACCACCATCGGGCGCATCTGATTAGCACGGTTACGGGCATCTGCCAGACGGCTTTCCGGTAACGGGTGCGTCAGCAAAATTTCTGGCGGACGCGAAGAGTAGCGCGCCTGATCGAGCAATTTTTCGAGGAAAGTCGGCATCGCCTGCGGATCGAACCCCGAGCGTTGCAGCACCTGGATACCAATACGGTCTGCTTCCTGTTCGTTTTGCTGAGTGAAACTGATCATCCCCTGGCGTGTTCCCGCCAGCGTACCGGTCAGCGCCGCCATCCCCGCCTGCGGGCTGGCCATCGCCAGTAAAATAGAACCTAGCGCGCCAACCCAGGTCAGTGGTGCGCTACGCTGCTGATCTTCCATCGCTCGCGCCAGGTGACGTTGGGTGACGTGGGAGATTTCGTGCGCCATAACCGAAGCCAACTGGCTTTCGTTATCGGAATAACGGAACAGGGCAGAGTGCAGCACCACGTTGCCGCCAAAGAAAGCAAAGGCGTTAATTTCGTCGTTATTGATCAGAAAGAAATGGAACGGCGTCTTCACTGAGTTGGCATGTGAAACCAGGCGCATCCCCAACGAATTAATATATTGTGTTAACAGTGGGTCATTAATTAATGGTGCGCTGCCGCGTAGCTGGCGAACGTAATAGTCGCCCATCTGCATTTCCTGACCAATGGAAAGCGTGCTTCCCGCGGAGGTTCCCATATCCGGCAAGGTGTCTGTGCTGTCGGCAAACGCCGGGGCTACCTGACCGATGGTCATGGCAGCAATGAGGGTAGCAACCAGGTTTTTTTTCAACTGCCTGAACATAACCTCTGTCCTGTATTTCTGGAGATAGTCATTTGACCGATACTGTGAAATATCGTTCCCACCGCACTGCCTTTGAGTGTAACGACGAAGATTAGCCCACTCAAATGGCTTTTCAGTTTCCTTAATCCGTCATAAAAAGCGAAGTCTTTTTTGTGACATTTCGATACAATTGCGGATCGCAATCCCGCTCTTGAGGTTCAGGGAAGGTCTTTATGCTCGAAATGTTGATGCAATGGTATCGCCGCCGTTTTAGCGACCCGGAAGCGATTGCCTTGCTGGTTATTTTAGTTGCCGGTTTTGGCATTATCTTTTTCTTTAGTGGCCTACTCGCGCCGTTGCTGGTGGCTATTGTGCTGGCCTATTTGCTGGAATGGCCGACCGTCCGCCTACAATCTATTGGCTGTTCCCGCCGTTGGGCGACGTCGATTGTGCTGGTTCTGTTTGTTGGCATCCTGTTACTGATGGCATTCGTGGTACTGCCTATTGCCTGGCAGCAGGGTATTTACTTAATCCGCGATATGCCGGGGATGCTCAATAAACTTTCCGATTTTGCCGCCACGTTGCCGCGACGTTATCCGGCGTTGATGGATGCGGGCATCATTGATGCGATGGCCGACAACATGCGCAGTCGGATGCTCACAATGGGCGATTCGGTGGTGAAAATCTCTCTCGCCTCGCTGGTGGGATTGCTGACCATTGCCGTCTATCTGGTGCTGGTGCCGCTGATGGTCTTCTTCCTGCTAAAAGACAAAGAGCAAATGCTGAATGCCGTTCGTCGGGTGCTACCACGTAACCGTGGGCTGGCAGGTCAGGTCTGGAAGGAAATGAACCAGCAAATCACCAACTACATTCGCGGTAAAGTGCTGGAGATGATCGTGGTGGGGATAGCCACCTGGCTGGGTTTTTTACTCTTCGGGCTGAACTATTCGCTACTGTTGGCGGTACTGGTCGGCTTCTCGGTGCTTATCCCGTACATCGGTGCTTTTGTGGTGACTATTCCCGTAGTGGGGGTGGCGCTATTCCAGTTTGGAGCAGGCACTGAATTCTGGAGTTGCTTCGCGGTGTATCTGATTATCCAGGCGCTGGACGGTAACCTGTTAGTTCCCGTGTTGTTCTCCGAGGCGGTCAATCTGCATCCGCTGGTGATTATTTTATCGGTGGTGATCTTCGGTGGGCTGTGGGGATTCTGGGGCGTATTCTTCGCCATTCCTCTGGCGACACTAATTAAAGCGGTGATTCATGCCTGGCCCGATGGCCAAATCGCACAAGATTAACCTTCATTCCGGAATGTGAGATGTGCTGGCCGCAAGCGCAGCCAGCACGGAATGGAGCAAAGTAATCAGGCGTGTTCTTTCAGCCAGTTAATCACTACGTCGTGGTGATTGCTGGTTTTGAAATCGTCAAATACATGTTCGATTTTGCCGTCAGCGTCGATCAGGAAGCTGATGCGGTGAATACCATCGTAGGTTTTGCCCATGAAGGACTTCTCTCCCCAGACGCCGAATTGCTCGCACACCTGGTGATCCTCATCAGACAGAAGCGTAAAGTTGAGCAGCTCTTTTTCCGCGAAACGGAAGAGTTTTTCGGGTTTATCAGTGCTGATACCCAGCACATCAACACCGGCTTTTTTCAACTCATCCATGTTATCGCGTAAGCCGCAGGCCTGTACGGTACAGCCGGGGGTCATGGCTTTCGGGTAGAAATAAACCAGAACACGCTGTCCCTGGAAGTCGGCCAAATTAACTTGCTCTCCGTCTTGATCCGGCAAGCTAAATTTCGGTGCGATGTCACCGGCTTTCAGTGGATTCATTACTTAACTCCATCCTGTTCATCATGTTGGGAATAATTGACGACGCTAATACTGCCTTGCGCATTGAGTTCTGTACATAGTGCTTTGAAGGCTTGTTCAATATTTGCTGAATCCGCAGACGCCGGGCTGTGGGCTGTGATCTGAATATGTAGTTGTGCAGCACGTTCATTTTCAGCAGGTTGCGTGCGAGACACCAGCTCCGCAATGTTCATATGGTGCGCGTCAAAAAGTGCGGTAAAGCGTTCAATTAAATGTGGTGAGTCTGCTACATCGACCTGAACCCAGACAGATGCTGGCATCGGCGGACGCGGACGAGCCGTCGTTCGCTTCATCACGATTAACAGATCCAGCTCGGCACCTTTCAACGGTAACGTTGATTCGATCAAGGTGATTGCGTTCCATGAACCGGAAAGCAGCATGATAAAAGTGAA
The DNA here is from genome assembly GCF_002965125.1 of Escherichia sp. MOD1-EC6162. Taxonomy (NCBI): domain Bacteria; kingdom Pseudomonadati; phylum Pseudomonadota; class Gammaproteobacteria; order Enterobacterales; family Enterobacteriaceae; genus Escherichia; species Escherichia sp. MOD1-EC6162. Next base: position 311,478 of record NZ_PTSB01000001.1, on the reverse strand, counting down.
CTCTTCTCCCAGCATCGCCAGGCGACTGTCTTCAATATTACAGCCGCAACTACTGACATGACGGGTGATAGTGTTCACAATTCCGGGGCGATCGGCACCCAGAGCAGTAATCACCAGATAATGTTGCGATGACAGTGTCAAACCGGTTATTCCTTCAAGGGGGAGAGTAGCTCTTAAGGAAAGCATAAAAAAAACATGCATACAACAATCAGAACGGTTCTGTCTGCTTGCTTTTAATGCCATACCAAACGTACCATTGAGACACTTGTTTGCACAGAGGATGGCCCATGTTCACGGGAAGTATTGTCGCGATTGTTACTCCGATGGATGAAAAAGGTAATGTCTGTCGGGCTAGCTTAAAAAAACTGATTGATTATCATGTCGCCAGCGGTACTTCGGCGATTGTTTCTGTTGGCACCACTGGCGAGTCCGCTACCCTGAATCATGACGAACATGTTGATGTGGTGATGATGACGCTGGAACTGGCTGACGGGCGTATTCCGGTGATTGCCGGAACCGGCGCTAATGCTACTGCGGAAGCCATTAACCTGACACAGCGTTTCAATGACACTGGCATCGTTGGCTGCCTGACGGTAACCCCTTATTACAACCGCCCATCGCAGGAAGGTCTGTATCAGCATTTCAAAGCCATCGCTGAACATACTGACCTGCCGCAAATTCTGTATAATGTGCCGTCCCGCACTGGCTGCGATCTGCTACCAGAAACGGTCGGCCGCCTGGCGAAAGTAGAAAATATTATCGGAATCAAAGAGGCAACAGGGAACTTAACACGTGTTAACCAGATCAAAGAGCTGGTTTCAGACGATTTTGTTCTGCTGAGCGGTGATGATGCGAGCGCGCTGGACTTCATGCAATTAGGTGGTCATGGCGTTATTTCCGTTACGGCTAACGTTGCTGCGCGTGATATGGCTCAGATGTGCAAACTGGCGGCAGAAGGGTATTTTGCCGAGGCACGCCTTATTAATCAGCGTCTGATGCCATTACACAACAAACTATTTGTCGAACCCAATCCAATCCCGGTGAAATGGGCATGTAAGGAACTGGGTCTTGTGGCGACCGATACGCTGCGCCTGCCAATGACGCCAATCACCGACAATGGTCGTGAGACGGTCAGAGCGGCGCTTAAGCATGCCGGTTTGCTGTAAAGTTTAGGGAGATTTGATGGCTTACTCTGTTCAAAAGTCGCGCCTGGCGAAGGTTGCGGGTGTTTCGCTTGTTTTATTACTCGCTGCCTGTAGTTCTGACTCACGCTATAAGCGTCAGGTAAGTGGTGATGAAGCCTACCTGGAAGCAGCACCGCTTGCGGAGCTTCATGCCCCGGCAGGCATGATTTTGCCGGTGACCTCCGGTGATTATGCAATCCCGGTGACCAACGGTAGCGGTGCTGTCGGTAAGGCACTGGATATTCGTCCACCAGCCCAGCCGCTGGCGCTGGTATCTGGCGCACGTACCCAGTTCACGGGCGATACCGCTTCACTGCTGGTAGAAAATGGTCGTGGCAATACTCTGTGGCCGCAGGTGGTTAGCGTGCTGCAGGCGAAAAACTACACCATAACCCAACGCGATGATGCCGGTCAGACGCTGACCACCGATTGGGTGCAATGGAACCGTCTGGACGAAGACGAGCAGTATCGCGGCCGTTATCAAATCTCTGTTAAACCGCAGGGTTATCAGCAGGCGGTAACGGTGAAACTGCTGAACCTGGAGCAGGCGGGCAAACCGGTTGCAGACGCGGCTTCCATGCAGCGTTACAGCGCGGAGATGATGAACGTCATTTCCGCTGGCCTGGATAAATCCGTCACTGACGCGGCGAATGCAGCGCAAAATCGTGCTTCCACCACCATGGACGTACAAAGTGCTGCTGACGACACCGGTTTACCAATGCTGGTTGTTCGCGGGCCGTTCAACGTGGTTTGGCAACGTCTGCCAGCGGCGCTGGAAAAAGTGGGCATGAAAGTGACCGACAGCACCCGTTCGCAGGGCAGCATGGCCGTGACCTATAAGCCGCTGTCTGACAGCGACTGGCAGGAACTGGGCGCTCGCGATCCAGGCCTGGCATCCGGCGACTATAAACTGCAGGTCGGTGATTTAGATAACCGCAGCAGCTTACAGTTCATCGATCCGAAAGGTCATACGCTGACTCAAAGCCAAAACGACGCACTGGTATCTGTCTTCCAGGCTGCGTTTAGCAAGTAAAAATACAGGGCTGGAATCATCCGGCCCTTTTTTCTGATATGATACGCAAACGTGTGCGTCGACAGAAAAACGCAATTTTAGCGTTAATTCGCACGAAATTTGTTTGTCGGACACAGGTCGGATAAGGCGTTCACACCGCATCCGACAAAACATCTGGCACACCAGACAGCAAAAGATTTTAAAACGTTAATTCACACCCAGGAGTGATAAAGATGCAAAAGCAAGCTGAGTTGTATCGTGGTAAAGCGAAAACCGTATACAGCACGGAAAACCCGGATCTGTTGGTGCTCGAATTCCGCAATGATACGTCAGCAGGTGATGGCGCGCGCATTGAGCAGTTTGATCGCAAAGGTATGGTGAACAACAAGTTCAACTACTTCATTATGAGCAAACTGGCTGAAGCGGGTATCCCGACTCAAATGGAGCGTCTGCTCTCTGATACTGAATGTCTGGTGAAAAAGCTGGATATGGTGCCGGTTGAGTGTGTCGTACGTAACCGCGCCGCTGGCTCTCTGGTGAAACGTCTTGGAATCGAAGAAGGTATTGAGCTTAACCCGCCGCTGTTCGATCTGTTCCTGAAAAACGATGCAATGCACGACCCGATGGTTAACGAATCTTACTGCGAAACCTTTGGCTGGGTAAGCAAAGAGAACCTGGCGCGTATGAAAGAGTTGACCTACAAAGCGAACGACGTGCTGAAAAAACTGTTCGACGATGCCGGTCTGATTCTGGTCGATTTTAAGCTGGAGTTTGGTCTGTACAAAGGTGAAGTGGTACTGGGCGATGAGTTCTCCCCGGATGGCAGCCGCCTGTGGGACAAAGAAACGCTGGAGAAAATGGACAAAGACCGTTTCCGCCAGAGCCTCGGTGGCGTGATCGAAGCCTATGAAGCCGTCGCCCGCCGCCTGGGTGTAGAGCTGGACTGATTTTTTCGCTCATCATCTTGCCGTGCTGTTGGCACGGCAAGACAACCGCTTTTGTAAGACGTGAATTAAACGCTCATTCCTCCATCATTTCCTCCTGTTTTCCTGTGGTAATCTTCCTCTGAACCACCTACGATCATCACTATAATGAATATATTGTTGAGGTATCTATGCGCTGGCAAGGGCGTCGTGAAAGTGACAATGTTGAAGACAGGCGAAACAGTTCTGGTGGTCCGTCAATGGGCGGTCCCGGTTTTCGCCTGCCAAGCGGTAAAGGTGGGCTGATTTTACTGGTAGTGGTGCTGGTCGCTGGCTACTATGGTGTTGATTTAACCGGGCTGATGACTGGACAACCTGTTTCTCAGCAGCAATCAACGCGTTCAATTAGCCCAAATGAAGACGAAGCGGCAAAATTTACCTCGGTGATTCTGGCTACCACAGAAGATACCTGGGGGCAGCAATTTGAGAAGATGGGGAAGACTTATCAGCAACCGAAGCTGGTGATGTATCGCGGGATGACGCGCACCGGTTGCGGAGCCGGGCAGTCTATTATGGGGCCGTTCTATTGCCCGGCGGATGGCACGGTCTATATCGATCTCTCCTTCTATGATGACATGAAAGACAAGCTGGGCGCGGATGGCGATTTTGCCCAAGGGTATGTTATCGCCCATGAAGTCGGTCATCATGTACAGAAACTGTTAGGTATCGAGCCGAAAGTCCGTCAACTGCAACAAAATGCGACGCAGGCGGAAGTGAACCGCTTATCTGTGCGTATGGAACTTCAAGCCGACTGCTTTGCCGGTGTCTGGGGACATAGTATGCAGCAGCAAGGCGTTCTGGAAACTGGCGATCTGGAAGAGGCTCTGAATGCGGCGCAAGCTATTGGCGATGACCGCTTACAACAGCAAAGTCAGGGGCAGGTGGTGCCGGACAGCTTTACTCATGGTACTTCTCAACAACGCTATAGCTGGTTTAAACGTGGTTTCGATAGTGGCGATCCGGCACAATGCAATACTTTCGGTAAAAGTATTTAACTCTCGGGGCAGGGATGGCTGAACTGACTGCGCTACACACATTAACAGCGCAAATGAAACGCGAAGGGATTCGCCGCTTGTTGGTGTTGAGCGGGGAAGAGGGCTGGTGCTGTGAACATGCACTGAAATTGCGTGACACATTACCCGGTGACTGGTTGTGGGTTTCGCCGCAGCCAACTACTGAAAACCACTGTACGCCATCGGCGCTACAAACTTTGCTGGGGCGCGAGTTCTGTCATGCCGTATTTGACGCCCACCAGGGTTTTGATGCTGCAGCATTTGCGGCGCTTAGTGGGACACTGAAAGCGGGAAGTTGGTTGGTTTTGTTGCTTCCTGTATGGGAAGAATGGGAAAACCATCCCGATGCCGATTCTCTGCGCTGGAGTGATTGCTCCAGTCCCATTGCTACTCCACATTTTGTCCAACATCTCAAATGCGTCCTTACGACGGAGAACGATGCTATTCTTTGGCGACAAAACCAGCCGCTAACGTTGGCTGACTTTGTTCCCCGTACTGACTGGCAACCCGCTACTGGCGCACCACAGCCGGAACAGCAACAGATACTACAGCAGCTTCTGACCATGCCGCCTGGTGTGGCCGCGGTAACTGCTGCGCGCGGGCGCGGTAAGTCGGCACTGGCGGGGCAACTCATTTCCCGTATCGCAGGTCGTGCGATTGTTACTGCGCCTGCGAAAGCCGCAACGGATGTGCTGGCACAGTTTGCGGGCGAGAAGTATCGCTTTGTGGCACCAGATGTATTATTAGCCAGCAATGAGAAAGCCGACTGGCTGGTGGTCGATGAAGCTGCAGCCATTCCCGCACCGTTACTGCATCAACTGGTATCGCGTTTTCCGCGTACTTTGTTAACCACTACGGTGCAGGGCTATGAAGGCACCGGGCGCGGATTTTTGCTGAAATTTTGCGCTCGTTTTCCGCATCTGCAACGTTTTGAATTGCAACAACCGATCCGTTGGGCGCTGGGATGTCTACTGGAAAAAGTGGTCAGCGAGGCACTGGTTTTTGACGATGAAAACTTCACGCACGCACCACAAGGCGAGATCACCATTTCTCCATTTGAACAGATATTATGGCGCAGTGAGCCGGAAACACCGTTAAAGGTTTATCAATTATTGTCTGGTGCGCACTACCGGACGTCGCCACTGGATTTACGGCGGATGATGGACGCACCCGGGCAACATTTCCTACAGGCGACTTGCGAAAACGAGATCGCCGGGGCGCTATGGTTGGTGGATGAAGGCGGATTATCTGAACAACTCAGTCAGGCGGTCTGGGCCGGTTTTCGTCGTCCGCGGGGAAATCTGGTGGCTCAATCGCTGGCAGCGCACGGCAGCAATCCACTGGCGGCGACATTACGCGGGCGGCGTGTCAGCCGGATAGCCGTTCATCCGGCGCGTCAACGGGAAGGCATAGGACAACAGCTTATTGTCAGCGCCCTGAAATATACGTATGACCTCGATTATCTTTCTGTGAGTTTTGGTTACACCGATGAATTATGGCGCTTCTGGCAACGATGTGGTTTTGTGCTGGTGCGGATAGGTAACCATCGCGAAGCCAGCAGCGGCTGTTATACGGCGATAGCGCTGTTACCTGTTAGCGAAGCGGGGAAACAACTGGCGGAGCGTGAGCATGACCGTTTACGCCGCGATGCGCAAATTCTCGCGCAGTGGAATGGCGAAACTATTCCGGTTGATCGGCTAAACGACACCGTGCTTTCTGACGACGACTGGCTTGAACTGGCTGGTTTTGCTTTCGCTCATCGTCCGCTTTTAACGTCGTTAGGTTGTTTAACGCGTCTGCTACAAACCAGTGAACTGGCGTTACCGGCGCTGCGTGGACGCTTGCAGAAAAGCGTCAGCGACGCGCGGTTATGTACCACACTTAAACTTTCAGGCCGTAAGGCATTGCTGGCCCGCCAACGCGAAGAAGCCGTGCAGGCGCTATTGGCACTTGATGATGTTCGCACTGAACGCCTGCGCGATGGCATAACGCAATGGCAATTTTTTCACTGACTCCTTCAATTTTCTCTCATGGTCATTGTGAGTCAGCGGCGTAAAATTACTGACATCAGTTAAGGAGTTCGCCATGAAACATGACCATTTTGTTGTTCAAAGTCCGGACAAACCAGCGCAACAGTTGTTACTGCTTTTCCACGGTGTTGGGGATAATCCAGTGGCGATGGGGGAAATCGGCAGTTGGTTTGCGCCGCTGTTTCCGGATGCGCTGGTGGTGAGTGTCGGCGGCGCGGAGCCGAGTGGTAATCCGGCAGGGCGTCAATGGTTTTCGGTACAGGGTATAACGGAAGAAAATCGCCAGGCGCGGGTAGATGCCATCATGCCGACGTTTATTGAGACGGTACGCTACTGGCAGAAACAGAGCGGAGTAGGGGCTAACGCCACGGCGCTGATCGGTTTCTCACAAGGGGCGATTATGGCACTGGAGAGCATTAAGGCCGAACCGGGTCTTGCCTCACGCGTAATAGCCTTTAACGGGCGTTATGCCAGCCTGCCGGAAAGCGCATCTACTGCCACGACAATTCACTTGATTCACGGTGGTGAAGATCCGGTTATCGATCTGGCACATGCGGTTGCGGCACAAGAAGCGTTAATTAACGCTGGTGGTGATGTCACGCTGGATATCGTGGAAGATTTGGGGCATGCGATCGATAATCGCAGTATGCAATTTGCCCTGGATCACTTGCGTTATACCATTCCGAAACATTACTTCGACGAAGCGTTAAGCGGCGGTAAGCCCGGTGATAATGATGTGATTGAAATGATGTGAAAAACAGGTGCCAGGTGCGTAGGCCGGATAAGGCGTTTACGCCGCATCCGGCTATGGTGCCTGATGCGACGCTGAGGCGTCTTATCAGACCTACGGTTGAGCGCCAGACATTGTCCGGCTCCTCCAGCTTACTTCTTCGGTTGATCCTTCTTCGGCCAGTCGTCGTCATCGTCCCACTTATCGTTGAAATCACGATGCGGGGGAAGCTCCGGCTTGTTGGCGAGAAATTTCTTATGGTCGACGCGCTTGAGATCTTTGATCACATTCAGCAGAACGCCCACCAAAAAGACAATCACCAGAATCCACCAATATTTAGCCAGCCAGTCCATGCTTATTTCCTCTTGCAGAACTACTCATCAGGCGACGAGCTGTTCCATGATACGTTGATACATACGGGCAAGTAGCTGCAGGTCGGCAGCATTGACGCATTCATTAATTTTATGAATGGTGGCATTGACCGGCCCGAGTTCCACCACCTGCGCCCCCATGCGGGCAATAAAGCGCCCATCGGACGTTCCGCCTGTGGTCAGTAGCTGCGGTTTAATTTCATTATAGTGCTCAACAGCGTTGACTACCGCATCGACCAGTTTACCGCGCGCGGTCAAAAATGGCTGTCCGGAAAGCCACCAGTCAACGGTATAGCGTAGCTGATATTTTTCCAGTAACGCATGAACCTGCGCTTTGATCATTTCGTCTGTCAGTTCAGTACTGAAACGAAAGTTAAACTGTATAAACAGCTCACCCGGAATGACGTTATTACTGCCAGTACCCGCCTGAATATTAGCTACCTGCATACTGGTTGCCGGGAAAAATTCATTACCCTTATCCCACTCGATAGCCACTAACTCATTGAGGAAAGGTGCTGCGCGATGCACGGGGTTATCTGCAAGGTGTGGGTAGGCTACGTGTCCCTGCACGCCATGAATAGTAAGGTTACAGGTCAACGAGCCGCGACGGCCATTTTTCACTACATCACCGACAACTTCGATACTCGACGGTTCGCCAACCAGGCAGTAATCCAGCCGTTCACGACGCGCCATTAAGGTTTCAACCACTTTGACCGTGCCGTTGTGGGCGCTGGCCTCTTCGTCTGAGGTGATAAGAAACGCCAGTCGACCTTTATGGTTGGGATGTTGCGCGACAAAGCGTTCTGCCGCCACGACCATCGCCGCCAACGACCCTTTCATATCTGCCGCGCCGCGCCCGAATAACATACCATCACGAATGGTCGGTTCAAATGGTGGGTTGATCCAACGGTCGGCATCGCCAGGCGGTACAACGTCGGTATGTCCGGCAAAGGCTAACGTTTCTCCCTGTCCGCGCCACGCCCAGAAATTCTGCGTATCCGCAAAGTCCATGCGTTCGACGGTAAAACCGATCGCCTGTAAACGTTCGATCATAATTGCCTGACACCCTGCGTCATCAGGACTTAAGGATGGGCGGCGAATAAGCTGCTGTGTCAGCTCAATAACCGGACACGACATAGACTACACCTCATGGAAAAATTGCTGATAACTGGATTCACTGAAACCCAGCAGCATAGGCTTCCCGGGCGCGCAGAGCAATGGGCGTTTGATAATTGCAGGCATTTCAGTCATTAATGCCGCAGCAGACGCCGCATCGGTGATTTTATTGCGAGTGATTTCGTCCAGTTTACGCCAGGTGGTGCCACGGGTGTTGAGTAACGCTTCCCAGCCTAATTCGTTGATAAATGAGTTCAGCAATTCACTGTCCAGACCATCAACACGGTAATCGTGAAAGCGAAAGTCAATGCTATTGGTTTCCAGCCAACGGCGGGCTTTTTTAATGGTGTCACAGTTTTTGATGCCGTAAAGGGTAACCATAATGAATCCTTTTGCGATTATTAAGAATAAATAATCATTTAACGGGCAATACATTTCCCCTGCAAATGATTGTCAGAGAATATAACATTATTAAGGTATTTCACTTAACAACTATTAAATAATTGTGAGCAGTTTGAACGCAATTATTAAGAATATTCCCCTAGGTATCTGTCTGTATTTCAAGCAGAATTGATTCAGTATTAGAATCCGTATGAATATGTTGAAATGTTGCTTTGCATCACATAAAAATCCCTGTCTCAGGGCCATAGTATTTACATAGGTTTTGCCCCGGAGGTAGTAATCACAGCAATCGAATAAATTAGCTTCACCACGGTATATTGTTTCCGTAGAATACCCATAATTATAAGAGAGGTTGTTATGATTGAACGTGAACTGGGGAACTGGAAAGACTTTATCGAAGTTATGCTTCGTAAGTAATTACCAGGACAAAAGGTAAAATGAAAGAACCTGATGAACAGGTTCTTTATCAGAAAGTTGAAAAAGGCGACACGTTGGCATGTCGCCTTTTTTATTGTTTATTCCGGCCGGGGGTTCAGCGGGAAGCGGCGACGTACCAGCACAAAGAATAGCGGTACGAAGTAAATTGCCAGAATGGTAGCGGAAATCATCCCCCCCATTACGCCAGTACCAACCGCATGTTGTCCGCCGGAGCCAGCACCGCTGCTGACTGCCATCGGCAGTACGCCGAAGACAAACGCCAGCGAGGTCATTAAAATCGGGCGTAAACGCTGGCGGCAGGCATAAAGCGTTGCTTCAAAAAGGTCGTGGCCTTTTTGATTCATCTCGTTAGCGAACTCGACAATCAGAATGGCGTTTTTCGCTGATAAACCAATGACCGTTAACAGTCCCACCTGGAAATAAACATCGTTTTCCAGCCCACGCATCCAGGTTGCCAGCAGCGCGCCGATAACCCCCAATGGCACGACCAGCATCACCGAGAACGGCACCGACCAGCTTTCGTACAGTGCTGCCAGACACAGGAACACGACCAGCAATGAAATCGCATACAGCGCCGGAGCCTGCGCGCCGGAAAGCCGTTCCTGATACGACATTGCCGTCCACTCCAGACCGAAGCCGTTCGGCAATTGCTGAACTAACGATTCCATAATATCCATTGCAGTACCGGTACTGACGCCCGGCGCAGCTTCCCCGACAATCTCTACCGCGGAATAACCGTTATAGCGTTCCAGACGCGGCGAACCTGTTTCCCAGCGGGAGGTCGCGAAGGCAGAGAAAGGCACCATGCCGCCGTCTTTGTTACGCACATACCACAGATTGATGTCATCTGGCAGCATGCGATACGGCGCGGCAGCCTGCACATAGACTTTCTTCACGCGACCGCGATCCATAAAGTCATTTACATAGCTCGAACCCCACGCGGTTTGCAGCGTGTCGTTAATATCGTCAATGGCAACGCCCAGCGCCTGGGCTTTACGTTGGTCGATATCAATCTGCAACTGCGGACTGTCATCAAGACCATTATGGCGCACACGGGTTAATTCCGGGTTTTCTGCCGCCAGCGCCAGTAACTGGTTACGTGCTGCCATTAGCGCATCGTGACCCGCCCCGGCGTGGTCCTGCAACTCCATATCAAAACCCGCAGAACTGCCAAGACCGCTAATTGCTGGCGGGCTGCTGGCAATAACTCGGGCTTCTTTAATCTTATTAAATTCTTTCGTTGCACGTTCGATAATGGCAAACGAGGTGCCGGTTTTACTGTCGCGTTCGCTCCAGTCTTTCAGGCGGATAAACATCCGCGCCACGTTTTGGCCGTTGCCGCCAGGGCCAGAACCGACCGTGGCAAACACCGACGTGATGTTGTCTTTCTCATGAGTGAAGTAATACTTCTCGATCTGTTCCACCACTTTCAGGGTTTGTTGCTGGGTCGAGCCGCTGGGCAACTGCACCGAGGTGGTGAACATGCCACGGTCTTCCAGTGGCAGGAACGACGTTGGCAGACGCAGGAACAGAAACACCATGCCGCCAAGTAGCAGGACATAAATCACAATCCAGCGCAGGCTGCGGTGGAGAATTTTCGCCACCCCTTTTTCGTAGCGTTCGGCGTTGCGGTTGAACATCTGGTTAAACCAGGCAAAAAAGCCTTTCTGCCCGTGATGCTCACCTTTTTTCAGTGGCTTAAGTAGCGTGGCGCATAGTGCCGGAGTGAGAATCATCGCCACCAGTACCGACAGCACCATCGCCGCAACAATAGTGATGGAGAACTGGCGATAGATAGCCCCGGTGGTGCCGCCGAAGAAGGCCATTGGCACAAAAACAGCCGAAAGCACCATCGCAATCCCGACCAGCGCGCCCTGGATCTGACTCATCGATTTCCGTGTCGCCTCGCGGGGCGAAAGTCCGTCTTCGCTCATAATACGTTCGACGTTTTCCACCACCACGATGGCGTCATCCACCAGCAGGCCGATCGCCAGCACCATCGCGAACATGGTTAAGGTGTTGACGCTGTAACCGAAGGCGTAAAGCACGGAGAAGGTTCCCATCAACACTACCGGTACGGCGATAGTCGGAATCAGCGTGGCACGGAAGTTTTGCAGGAACAGGTACATGACGAGGAAAACCAGTGCGATAGCTTCCAGCAGAGTTTTCACCACGTCTTCAATGGAGGCCTTAACAAACGAGGTGGTTTCATATGCCACCTTGTACTCCAGTCCGGGGGGGAAATACTGCGCCAGTTCATCCAGACGGTTGAGCACCAGCTCCGCCGTTGCCATTTCGTTCGCGCCGGAGGCCAGTTTTACTCCCAGACCCGAGGCTGGCTTACCATTAAAGCGGCTAAGATAATCATATTTCTCCGCTCCCATTTCGACGGTGGCGACATCGCCCAGCCTTACTTCTGAACCGTCCTGATTCACCCGCAAGGTGATATCACGGAACTGTTCAGGCGTTTGCAACAGCGACTGAGCGTTAATGGTGGCATTTAGCGCCTGTTTATCAACAGAAGGTGTTCCGCCAAGTTGCCCAACCGCAATCTGCGCATTCTGCGACTCAATGGCATCAGTGACATCTTTGGCGGTCATCTGGAAACTGTTCAGTTTTGCCGGATCAAGCCAGATACGCATCGAATACTGCGAACCGTAAGCGTCAATATCACCAACGCCATTAACACGGCTTAACGGATCCTGAATATTACTGGCAACATAATCGGCAATATCCTGTTTATCCATTGAACCATCAGTAGAGACGAAGGCAATGGTCAGAATGTTGGTATCGCCGGTTTTACGTACCGTTACGCCCTGATTTTGCACCGCCTGGGGGAGTTTACGCATGGCTGATTGCAACTGGTTTTGCACCTGTTGCACTGCTTCGTCCGGGTCTGTGCCTGCTTTAAAACTGAGCGTCACCGACGCCTGGCCGGTGCCGCTGCTTTGTGACGACATATACATCAGGTTATCGAGGCCAGTCATATTCTGCTCAATAACCTGGGTCACGGTGTTTTCCAGCGTCTGGGCCGACGCGCCAGGATAGTTAGCCGTTACTCGCACATTAGGGGGGGCGAGATCCGGGTATTGTTCAACAGGCAATGAAAAAATCGCCAGGGTTCCTGTCAGACACAACAGGATTGCCAGTACCCAGGCAAAAATGGGGCGATCAATAAAGAAATTCGCCATTAAAAGAGGACCTCGTGTTTCTGCGTATCGTTATGGGCATACCTTGCTTCACTGTAGCGGCAAGGTACGAGCCAATCGTGGAGAAAAAAAGGAGATAATGTAAATTATCAGCACTCGGTAGCAAAGTTTGCATAAGCGTAAAGTAACGGCAGCTATCTCTTTCCATTGCGGTGCATGAACGGAATGTTTTTCTAATTTGTTGAATTTTTAATAAAAAATACAGCGGTTTTTTATTTTGATATCGCAAGGAAGAGCATCATTCGAACCCTGTCAGCGAAAACTCACCTTTACAAATGTAAAGCCGCAGCAGGATGTTAACAAAATTTCTTCTTAACGGAATCGTTGCCCGGCATCGTTTTTCCCGGAGAGCTTGCAAAAAGCGGATATTTCGTTTGTCTGGTTCCATATCAATAAGCGAGGAAACTGCTCGTTTTTGCTGACGCTCATCAACATACTAAACACTATTTTATGACTTCTGCTAATAATCATATGAATATATAGAGATATTAAATAGATGTCATGTATGATTCTTGTATTTTGTTTGTGTGGAATTATTTTTGATATCTATTGTTTTATACGAATATGACTTGCTCTCTATCTTATTAATTAACGTCGGGTATCTTTTTCCTCTATGGTTCTTAAAATGAGAAGACCATTTTTTTGGTTGAAAATCATATGCTAAGTGATGTGGTAAATATTCTTAGCTTTCTGAGAAAGTATTTTAATCATCTTGGTAGGTACACCGTGAACTATTCTTCATATGGATCGATCTGTTTTATAGATCGATTTTCATTTATCGATCTATAAAAACTATATGACTTTATTTAAATAAACTGTCACTATTTTTAATATCTATTTCATGGAGGGGGTGTCGCTCCGGATGAACTATTGCCAATAAAATGTATTGGCATGGTTTGCAATGGTTTTTTATTAACTTTTGCATTACATGTGTTTATGTTTATTGGGTGTAATTAATTGATTTTATTGATATTTTTTTATTGATGCGAAACGTTTTAAAGACTGTTTGGGCACCTTGTTTCAGGCAGGCTAACAGTAGTCCACTATTAACTAGTGAACGGTAGATGAAGATGTAATATGGAAGTGATTAATCACTAACTTGTCGATAATAATGATTTTACGTTGTTGGTTAAATATCAGCAACGGTGGCGTGTTAGCGCCAAAAATAAAAAACTTTACTCTGATGAATGTTTTTGGATGTTTTTCAATACTTGTTATGGGTAAGGGGGATATTGCGCCAAATTTTATTAAATTATATTGCGCGCAATATGTGTTTATTACCAGAGCATTGGGATAAAAGTTCTCTGTTATGAAAATCATAATCGGTGAGTTTGTTTCTTTCCTCAAAATAAGGCGCTTTATTGAACTTTAATTAAAAAGGAATTTTACAGTGAGTAATGATGATACCCTTGTAGGTACTAAAGCGTTGCAGCAATCTTTTGCTAATGCGCCTTATGTTCCCACTCAAAAATCCCTGCACGGCATTCGCTACGATTTCAACGATGGTGCGCGCATCAAACTCCCTCCGGGTAACTGGCTGGTTAATTTAATCGACGACGCTTCCGGCAATGTTTTATTTACCTGTCAGTCCAGTGAAGGCTGGGTATTGAGCGGTAAAAAGTACTTTGTTGATTTTCGTATTCAGGTTTTTAAGGCGGATGAATCCACGCCGGTGCTGGATGTCGAGCAGGATCTGCGAGACAAGTCTGTCATTATTCATTTCCCCACCGGAACGTTAGGCGATCTCCTTGGCTGGTTTCCATATGCCGAACGTTTTCGCCAGCAGCATCAGTGTCAACTGGAGTGCGTGATGGGAGCAGAAATTATCGAACTGCTCCACGAACAGTACCCTGAAATACAGTTCTCCACCCGCGAAACCATTAAAACCCATAACCCCTACGCCAGCTACCGCATAGGGTTGTACTTCGAAGGTAACGACACCCATCAGCCGCTGGATTTCCGTCAGGTCGGTTTTACCCGCATTGCAGGCTATATCCTCGGTGTCCCGCCGCAAGAAGAACCTCCCCGGCTGAAGCTCGACGCACCGCACGTCATTGATGAACCCTACGTTTGTATCGCCACCCAGTCCTCTTGCCAGGCGAAATACTGGAACAATGGTTATGGCTGGTCGGAGGTGGTGGCAGAGCTGAAAACGTTGGGCTATCGGGTGCTGTGTATTGATAAGGAAGCACACTACGGCTCTGGTTTTGTCTGGAATCACATTCCCCACGGGGCGGAGGATTTTACCGGTGCGCTGCCGTTACAACAGCGGGTAGATCTCCTGCGCCACGCGGACTTTTTTGTCGGTCTGAGCAGTGGCCTGAGTTGGCTGGCGTGGGGGTGTCACATCCCGGTGGTGTTGATTAGTGGTTTTACCGATCCGCAAAGCGAGTTCTATACCCCGTGGCGGGTATTCAACTCACACGGCTGCCACGGCTGCTGGGATGACGTAAGCATCGATTTTGACCAGGAAGATTTTTTGTGGTGTCCGCGGCACAAGGGCACCGACCGACAGTACGAATGCTCTCGACTCATAACTGGTCAGCAAGTTAACCGCATTATCCGCCAGCTTCATCAAACCCTAAGCGACGAACGCGCCGCCCTTAGCCTAAAGGACTAATTCATGAATAAAACCCATAACATTGTCTGGAGTGTGGCACGAAATATGTATGTCGTCGCCTCCGAATTTTCGCGTGGCGACAGCCGGATGAAAACGCAGGTGAAGACGGTGGCGACAATGGTATTGTTGGCGTTAAGCCCGCTTGATGCGCAAGCGGTGTTTACGCCAGACGTGACGGATGAAACGGTCGCGGGGGAGGCAGGGGAAAAAGGCTCGCAGCATAACACCTATGTTAACGGTAGCTTCCTGGTTGTTGGAACGGGTAATACTCTGGGGAGCGGCGGCGGGCTGGAGCTGGCGTCAGGCGCGACCTTTGACCTGAATGGTATGAGCCAGAGTTTCGATTATCTGTACAGCGATGTCGGCAGCACGCTGAACCTTGATGGCGGCGAGCTGACTCTCGGACGCGACAGCGGCTACAGTTCCAGAATATCGGGGATAGTTACCGGCAGTGGTTTGCTGGATATCTATGGTTCACTGGATATTTATGAGGAAAGCGATCTCAGCGGGCTGAGTGCGACAATCGATATCGAGCAGAATGCTGAGGTACATACCTGGAATGCGGCTCTCGGCACCGGGAGCATTGTGGTTGACGGCGTGTTATACATGGATGCATCCGCCGGCGATCTGAGTAACAACCTCAGCGGCAGTGGCGATATCTGGGCGATAAGCGCGCTCACCATCAGCGGCGAAAACGGCGATTTTGGCGGCACCTGGACCATCGACAGGGACAGCAGCCTTACCGTGGCGGATGTCCCGGTGTTGGGTACAGGTAATGTTGTTGATGGCGGCACTCTGTATCTCGGTGGCACTGAAGACTGGGCGCTGAACAGCGGCAACGTGATTAGTGACTACTACAACTACGACGGCGAGCAACATGTCGAGATAAACGCGGGTAAAGTGGTGAAACAGGACGCTAATATCATCACCATTGCGCACGCCAACACTTACAGCGGCGGCACGCTAATTGCCGAAGGCACGCTGAATGCCAGTGACGTTGGTGCGCTGGGGATGGGCGACGTGGATAACTACGCCATGCTGAACCTGAATGCGGCGGGAGAATACGTGCTGGCGAACCTGACGACATTTAGCGGCGGCACCACCACGCTGGCGGCGGGTTCAACGCTTAACACCGGCGTATTCACCCAGCAGGATGGCAGCGTTCTGAATATCAACCTTGGGGAAGACGCCAGTAGCCCAATCATCACCGCCGACAGCGCCTCGCTGGACGGTACGCTGAATATTACTGGGGTGGGTAATATTCAGGAGCCGCTCAGCCATGATCCCTACACCTTCACGCTGATCGACACCGATGACACCATCAACGGCGACTTTGACGACCTGACCATCGCCGGAATGAAGACGAGAGCGATCGACTTCCTGACGGTCGCGGGTCGTATTAACCCCACGGATAACTCGCAGTACGAGCTCGCCACCTCGCTGTCCTGGTACGCAGATGAAAACAGTGCGGTCACAGATGCTCACGGAACCTTCACCCTGAGCGATCCCGATGGCAGCTTTACGCTGAACACCATACTGGCCGATGTTGCCCCGAACGACGCCACTCGCTGGGATGGTTCAACGCTGACCAAAGCGGGTGACGGCACGCTTATCCTGAAGGCGGCGAATACTTACAGCGGCAACACGCTCGTTAACGGTGGCACCCTGATTGCCGGAGTCGATAACTCGCTGGGTGAAGAGGGGGGGCTGGAGCTGGAATCTGGCTCCACCTTTGACCTGGATGGCATGAGCCAGAACCTTGAGTACGTATATGGCGATGTCGGGAGCACGCTGGATCTGGACGGAGGTAAATTGACTCTGGGAGGCGACAGCTATATGACCTCCTGGTTTAACGGCATCGTGACCGGCGGCGGCCTGCTGGATGTGTACGGCGATCTTATTATCGGGCAGACGAGCGATCTCAGCGGACTGAGTGCGACTATCGACATTGAGCAGTATGCCGTGGTGGAGGCTCAAACCCTGGAACTTGGCAGTGGGCGTATTGTGGCTGATGGCCTGCTGCTCATTGAATCCGCAGCCGGTACTCTGGATAACAACATCAGCGGCAGCGGCGATGTCTGGAGCACAGGCGATACCACCCTCAGCGGTGACAATAGCGGGTTTAGCGGCTCCTGGACCCTCCGTAATTATGCCAGTTTCCGGGTGGCTGATGCTTCCGCGCTTGGCACGGGTAATGTCGTTGATGGCGGAACCCTGTATCTCGGCGGCACTGAAGACTGGGCGCTGAACAGCGGCAACGTGATTAGCGACTACTACAACTACGACGGCGAGCAACTCGTCGAGATGAACGCGGGTAAAGTGGTGAAACAGGGCGCTAACGCCATCACCATTGCGCATGCCAACACTTACAGCGGCGGCACGCTGATTGCCGAAGGCACGCTGAATGCCAGTGACGTTGGTGCGCTGGGGATGGGCGACGTAGATAACTACGCCATGCTGAATCTGAATGCGGCGGGAGAATATGTACTGGCGAACCTGACGACGTTTAGCGGCGGCACCACCTCGCTGGCGGCGAGCGCAACGCTCAGTACGACCGTGCTTGACCAGCAGGAGGGCAGCGTGCTGAGCATTGATTTAGGCGCGGATGCCAGTAGCCCAATCATTACCGCCGACAGCGTCAGCCTGAACGGCACGCTGAATATCACCGGGATTGGCAATATTCAGGATCCGCTTACCCATGCCCCTTACGCCTTCACGCTGATCGATGCCGACAGCGCTATTAGTGGGGACTTTGACGACCTGACCGTCGCCGGAATCGAAGCCAAAGAAACGGATTTCCTGACGGTTGACAGTCGTGTAGTACCCGCCGATAACTCGCAATACGAACTGACGGCGTCACTCTCCTGGTATGCGGATGAAAATAATGCGGCGACGGATGCGCACGGCATCTTTACCCTCAGCGATCCCGATGGCAGCTTTACGCTGAATACGGTGCTGGCGGATGTCGACCCGAACAGCGTGACTGGCTGGGATGGCAAAACGCTGACCAAAGCGGGTGACGGCACGTTGATCCTGAACACTGCCAACACTTACAGCGGTGGAACTCGCGTCACCGAAGGCACATTGTGGCTGACGGATACCGGAGTAATTGGCGTGCCGGATGTGTCTGGCCAGGGGGCTGTAAATGTTGACTCTGGTGCCACTTTCGGCGGCAGCGGCGTAGTGAACGGCGATGTCTACAACAGTGGCAAGATTGCTATGAGCCATGAAGGCGAAACGGGCAACACACTAACCATCAACGGTAACTACACTGGCGACAACGGTAATCTGTATTTCAACACGCAACTGGGCGACGACAGTTCACCAACCGATAAACTGGTCATCTCCGGTGATACTTCGGGTAACACGACGGTCTATGTTGCTAACGTCAATGGTAAAGGCGCACAGACGAAAAATGGTATTGAAGTGATCGATGTCGGCGGCCAGTCAGAAGGTGTCTTTACCCAGGGTAACCAGGTGCAGATTGGGCTGTATGAATACCGTCTGTATGAAGATGAAGGCGACTGGTATTTACGCTCACAATCCACCGTTCCACCGGAACCGGATGATAGTGGCGATGTCCCGGTAACGCCGCAATATCGCCCTGATATCGGCGCTTACCTCGGTAACCAGTGGATGGTGCGTAACCTGCAAATGCAGACGTTGTACGATCGCGAAGGTAGTCAGTACCATAATGAAGATGGCAGTGTCTGGATGCGTTTCAAGGCGGGTAATGCCGGGTCGCAGGCGGCTGACGGCAATGTTGATATCAACAACAACTATTCGCAGTTTCAGTTGGGCGGCGATATCCTGGCGTGGGATAACGACAGGCAGAGTCTGAAAGTCGGCGTGATGGCCAGTTACATCAACGCAGACACCGACAGCGAGGGTAATCGTGGCGCGGACGGCAGTCGGTTCAGCGCGACAGGTAATGTTGATGGCTACAATCTCGGAGTATATGCGACCTGGTTTGCTGATGCGCAAAACCATCAAGGGGTTTATGTCGATAGCTGGTATCAGTATGGCTTCTACAACAACAGCGTGAGTAACGGTGACGTAGGTTCTGAGGGTTATGACTCCACGGCACATGCCATCTCACTGGAGACGGGCTACCGCCACGATATTGCGCTGAGTAACCAGAATACAGTGAGCCTGATACCACAGGCGCAGGCGACCTGGCAGAAGTATGATGCTGACAGCGTTATCGACAATAACGGCACTCGTATTGACGATCAGGATAGTGATAGCTGGACCACCCGTCTGGGGCTGCGTGTGGATGGTAAATTGCACAGGAACGCAACATCCATGATCCAACCATTTGCCGAAGTGAACTGGTTGTACACTAGCGGTGATGTTTCAGTTTCGTTCGATGGTGCGGAGATGAAACAGGATAGCCCGACTAACCGGGCGCAGGCGAAAGTAGGGATTCAGGCGAACCTGGACAGCCAGTGGAGTATTACTGGCCAGGTTGTTGGTGAGACAGGAAGCCATAACTATAACGATCTTAATGGCAGTCTGAACCTGCGTTACAGTTGGTAAAATACAGAGGGCTTACCCGGTGTTGTTTCGCCGCCGGGTAAGTAAATGTATCAGGCTTATATCAGTCGTAGAGCCTTATTTAAAGTCGGCTTATTTCGAGCATGGATGTCAAATAAGCTGGCTTTCCTCACCCTCCGCAGAGCGAAAGCTAATACTCACTAACGTGCCACCGCCAGAAGGTTGCGAAAAAGTCAACGTACCACCCAGCCGTTCTGCACGCTCGCGCATGATATTCAGACCATAATGACCTTCGGGTTCTTTCGGTTCACCGATGCCGATACCGTTATCACGGATATAGACCGTGTGATTGCCGTCCGGCGCGGTGACGCAACTGACGGCAATTTCGCTGGCGTTGGCGTGCTTCATCGCATTCAGCACCGCCTCGCGAATAATTTGCAACAAATGCACTTGCATTTGTGCATCCAGCGCCAGGGTTGGCAGACGGCAGTCGAGCGTCAGTCTGGCACTGGTTTGGTTTTGCAACGCATCCAGCATTTCACGCAGCGCAGAGGGGAGATCCGCCTGCTGGAGTGTCAGACGGAAAGTGGTCAACAGCTCGCGCAACTGCCGATAAGCATCATTCAACGCCTGGGAAAAATCGGCCATGATACTTTGTGCGGTGGCGTTATCTTCCGGTATCGAACGCTTCAGTAATGTCAACTGGATACGTAAGTAAGAAAGCACCTGTGCCAGCGAGTCGTGCAACTCGCGGGCGATGGTTGCGCGTTCTTCCATCAACAGCAACTGCTGAAAATGCTTCTGCGCCTGATTAAAGTACAAACCACGACCCAGCATCGACGAAACGCTGTTAAGCAGCGGTTCTGACGCTGACACGTTACTATTTTGCCAGTGTAGTTCGCCATACACTGTCTCTTGCATGGTCACCGGCAAAATTTGCATCGGCAGTTCAGGGTTTGGCTTTCCTTCGCTAATCCGCCAGTTTTCACCAACGTTAAGCTCCAGGTAATCAGCCGCTTCATTGTCGCGAACAATCTGCAAAATATGACGGAAACAATGTACATCAATCTGGCTGGTATTTAGCGCCTGCGAGCATTGGTACAGCACTTCCAGACGGCGCTTCGCTTCGTGGAGATCGCGGGTTTTTTCTTCTACTGACGCCTCCAGCGAGCGGTACAACTTATGCAGCTCGCTCGACATCTGGTTAAAGGTTTTTGCAAGCAGCCCCAGTTCATTCGGCAGGCTGGTATCCAGTGGCGGTGAGTTGAACTGCCCGTGTTCAATACGCTGACTGGCGGTCACCAGATGATTCAGCGGAGCAACCACCTGATGGCGTATGCGGCGCAGAGTAAAAAAGACCAGCGTGAAAATACCGATGCCGCCAGCCAGAGAAATCGCCACCACCAGCAGCATTTTGCGTTCAGCGTAGTGCTGCAAAGCCAGCACGAACAGGTCTATCTGATTGACATAACTATTGATATTAGCCTGATACCACGGCAAATCGCCGTTAATGAGCCGGTTATTCATCTCCAGCCAGTTGGCATTTAAATGCGCATAGCGAGTTTTTACCGCTTCTGGCACATACCAGACGTTGAGATTGGTTAATACCGGTGAATGCAGTGCCTGCTGGAACAGTTGGCGATGCGCATTGAGCTGCGGGCTGCCGCGTTGCAGATCGTAACCCAAACGATAACTTTGCATACGTAGCGATCCGGCAATATTGATCGCTTCGGCATCGCGCAAACTGCTCGCCAAAGTTAGCAGAGCAATACCAGTGGAAAGGATCGACAGCAGCACAATGTAAAAAAAGGCCCGGGCCAGACTGGCCGAGACGGGTCGTTTGACAATCACACGCGTCTTCTCCACATAAAATAATTAATGTTTCAGGTCGCTGAAACGCAATTTAATAAGCGATGAGATTATTTGATCTGCCACAGTTTATAGCGAAATAGTTACTTGCCCTGGGCAAATGAATATTGCCGATTCCCCTGTAAGTCGGGTAATAACAACACTCATATAAAGAATAAGGTTTTTACAACCAAAAAAGAAGGTCGTTATGAATCGTTTTATTATGGCCAACAGTCAGCAATGTCTGGGTTGTCATGCTTGTGAAATCGCCTGTGTCATGGCTCACAATGATGAACAACATGTCTTGAGCCAACACCATTTTCACCCCCGAATTACGGTTATTAAACATCAGCAACAGCGTAGTGCGGTAACCTGCCATCACTGCGAAGATGCGCCCTGTGCCCGTAGCTGCCCCAATGGCGCGATCAGCCATGTTGATGACAGTATTCAGGTCAATCAACAAAAGTGCATTGGCTGTAAATCCTGCGTGGTGGCCTGTCCGTTTGGCACCATGCAAATCGTCCTGACCCCCGTCGCTGCGGGTAAAGTGAAAGCTACAGCGCATAAATGCGACCTGTGCGCAGGGCGAGAAAACGGCCCCGCCTGTGTCGAAAACTGCCCGGCGGATGCGTTGCAACTGGTCACCGACTCCACATTATCCGGCATGGCGAAATCCCGCCGCTTACGCACCGCTCGTCAGGAACATCAACCCTGGCATGCCAGTACAACGGCACAAGAAATGCCGGTGATGAGTAAAGTTGAGCAAATGCAGGCAACGCCCGCGCGCGGCGAGCCGGATAAACTGGCAATTGAAGCGCGTAAAACTGGCTTTGATGAGATTTATCTACCGTTTCGTGCCGATCAGGCGCAGCGAGAAGCCTCGCGCTGCCTGAAGTGCGGTGAACACAGCGTCTGTGAATGGACTTGCCCGCTGCATAACCATATTCCACAGTGGATTGAACTGGTGAAAGCCGGAAACATCGACGCAGCGGTCGAGCTTTCTCACCAGACCAACACCCTGCCAGAAATTACCGGGCGTGTCTGCCCGCAAGACCGCCTGTGTGAAGGTGCCTGCACCATTCGCGATGAACACGGCGCGGTAACCATCGGCAACATTGAACGCTACATTTCGGATCAGGCGCTGGCGAAAGGCTGGCGGCCTGACTTAAGCCACGTCACCAAAGTCGACAAGCGGGTGGCGATTATCGGCGCGGGGCCGGCGGGGCTGGCTTGTGCGGATGTCCTGACGCGTAACGGTGTTGAGGTGACGGTGTACGATCGCCATCCGGAAATCGGCGGCCTGCTCACCTTTGGCATTCCTTCTTTTAAACTGGATAAATCTCTGCTGGCGCGTCGTCGGGAAATCTTCAGCGCGATGGGAATTCACTTCGAACTCAATTGTGAAGTGGGCAAAGATGTCTCTTTGGATGCGTTGCTGGAACAGTATGATGCGGTCTTCGTTGGCGTAGGTACTTACCGTTCCATGAAAGCGGGCTTACCCAATGAAGATGCGCCGGGCGTTTATGACGCTCTGCCGTTCCTCATTGCTAACACCAAACAGGTGATGGGGCTTGAAGAATTACCGGAAGAGCCGTTTATCAATACCGCCGGACTAAATGTCGTGGTACTGGGCGGTGGCGACACCGCAATGGACTGTGTGCGCACCGCGTTGCGTCACGGCGCGAGTAACGTCACCTGTGCCTATCGTCGTGACGAAGCTAACATGCCTGGCTCGAAAAAAGAGGTGAAAAACGCCCGCGAAGAGGGAGCGAACTTCGAATTTAACGTCCAGCCGGTGGCGCTTGAGCTGAATGAACAAGGTCGCGTTTGCGGAATTCGTTTCCTGCGCACGCGTCTTGGTGAAGCGGATGCACAAGGACGTCGACGTCCGGTGCCGGTTGAAGGCAGTGAATTTGTCATGCCAGCCGACGCGGTGATTATGGCGTTTGGTTTTAACCCGCACGGGATGCCGTGGCTGGAGTCGCACGGTGTCACTGTGGATAAATGGGGCCGTATTGTGGCGGACGTTGAAAGCCAGTACCGTTACCAGACGACGAACCCGAAAATCTTCGCCGGTGGCGACGCCGTGCGTGGTGCGGATCTGGTGGTTACCGCAATGGCGGAAGGGCGTCATGCGGCGCAGGGAATTATTGACTGGCTGGGGGTAAAATCAGTCAAATCTCACTAATTTCATACACAGACAAACCCGACTTCACAGCGTAAGATAACAGTTCATTTCGCGCTGTGGAGTCGGTATGACGCAACAAATCACCCTCATCAAAGACAAAATTCTCTCCGATAACTATTTCACCCTGCACAACATTACTTATGATCTTACGCGCAAAGATGGCGAAGTGATCCGCCATAAACGTGAGGTTTATGATCGCGGTAATGGCGCGACGATCCTTCTGTACAACGCGAAGAAAAAGACCGTGGTGCTGATTCGTCAGTTCCGCGTTGCCACCTGGGTTAATGGCAATGAAAGTGGGCAGTTGATTGAAACCTGTGCTGGACTGCTGGATAACGATGAACCGGAAGTCTGTATTCGCAAAGAAGCGATTGAAGAGACGGGTTATGAAGTTGGTGAAGTACGCAAATTATTTGAACTGTATATGTCGCCTGGCGGTGTGACCGAGTTAATCCACTTTTTTATCGCGGAATACAGTGACAGTCAGCGCGCTAACGCGGGTGGCGGCGTAGAAGATGAAGATATTGAAGTGCTCGAGCTGCCGTTCAGCCAGGCGCTGGAGATGATCAAAACTGGCGAGATACGTGACGGTAAGACGGTGTTATTGCTTAACTATTTGCAAGCGTCACATTTAATGGACTGAAAAGTAACAATAATATTTCGCTGATTATTATTGGCTCAATCCGATAAATCCGATTGAGCCGCGCTATCTGCGCAACGAAGATACGACTTGTGCTGTTTGTTTGAACTTCTGGGGTCGTACCGTCCATGCGCTATCGCATTTTCCTTCTCATGTTTATCGCTTTGTTGCCGACGTCTTTAGCGTGGGCAGCACCAGCGCAACGGACGTTTTCCGACTGGCAGGTCACTTGTAATAATCAAAATTTCTGCGTAGCGCGCAACACAGGCGATCACAATGGGTTGGTGATGACTCTTAGCCGCAGTGCCGGGGCGCATACCGACGCCGTTTTACGTATTGAGCGTGGTGGTTTGAAATCACCGGATGCGTTGGAAGAGGAGATAGCGCCACGACTACTATTAGATGGCAAGCCGCTGGCATTAATAGGAGATAAGTGGCGAATTTCGCCGTGGTTATTAGTGACCGATGATACGGCGACCATCACCGCGTTTTTAAAGAGGGTTCAGGATGGGAAGGCAATCACCTTACGTGACGGCGAGCAGACCATTTCTTTGAGCGGTTTAAAAGCGGCGTTGATATTTATTGATGCCCAACAAAAGCGCGTTGGTAGTGAAACCGCGTGGATCAAGAAAGGGGATGAGCCGCCGCTTAGCGTGCCGCCTGCGCCTGCACTGAAAGAGGTCGCAGTAGTGAATCCAACGCCAACGCCACTCTCACTTGAAGAACGTAATGATTTGCTGGATTACGGTAACTGGCGGATGAAGGGGCTGCGTTGTTCGCTTGACCCGTTGCGTCGTGAAGTGAGCGTCACGGCGCTGACCGACGACAAGGCATTAATGATGATTGGCTGTGAGGCTGGCGCGTATAACACCATTGATCTGGCGTGGATCGTTTCGCGTAAAAAACCGCTGGCATCGCGCCCGGTAAGGTTGCGCTTACCGTTCAACAACGGTCAGGAGACGAATGAACTGGAGTTGATGAACGCGACATTTGATGAAAAGTCGCGTGAACTGGTGACGTTAGCGAAAGGGCGTGGGTTAAGCGATTGTGGTATCCAGACTCGCTGGCGTTTTGACGGCCAGCGCTTTCGTCTGGTGCGTTACGCCGCAGAGCCAACCTGCGATAACTGGCATGGACCAGACGCCTGGCCCACGTTGTGGATCACCCGTTAAACATCATGGCGGGAACATGTAAGCCTGATAAGACGCGCCAGGCCGGATAAGACGCGCCAGGCCGGATAAGACGCGTCAGCGTCGCATCCGGCAATCAGCATCCGGTAATCAGCATCAGACGCCTTTTACCCCAAGCACCTTATGCGCTTTTGCCACAATATTCTCGGCAGTAAAGCCAAAGAACGGGAATAGTTTATCCGCCGGAGCAGATTCGCCATAACCCGTCATTCCGACAATCGCCCCTTTCAGACCGACATATTTGTACCAGTAATCGGCAATACCTGCTTCTACCGCTACGCGGGCAGAAACGTTTGAGGGCAGCACCGACTCACGATATTCCTCATCCTGGGCGTCAAAAATATCCGTCGAGGGTAAGGAAACCACGCGCACATTGCGTCCTTCGCCCGCCAGTTTCTCTGCCGCTTGCAGGGTAATCTCCATCTCTGAACCGGTAGCAATCAAGATAATATCCGGCTTGCCGCCGCTGTCTTTCAACACATAACCGCCACGAGCAATCTCTTTCACCTGCTCCGGAGTGCGTTCCACCTGGGCCAGATTTTGTCTGGAGAGGATCAGCGCCGTCGGTCCGTTATGGCGCTCAACCGCCAGTTTCCAGCCCACCGCCGCTTCTACCTGATCGCACGGTCGCCAGGTGCTGAAATTCGGCGTTAAGCGCAAACTGGCCAGTTGCTCAACCGCCTGGTGCGTCGGGCCATCTTCCCCCAGACCAATCGAGTCATGGGTATAAACCATAATCTGCCGCGCTTTCATCAGTGCCGCCATACGCGCGGCGTTGCGGGCATATTCAACAAACATCAGGAACGTTGCGGTATACGGTACAAATCCACCGTGGTGCGCGATGCCGTTGGCGATAGCGGTCATACCAAATTCACGCACCCCGTAGTGAATATAATTCCCTGCCGGATCTTCCTTCAGCGACACAGAACCTTTCCAGATGGTGAGGTTGCTGGGAGCCAGATCCGCTGAACCGCCAAGCAGCTCCGGCAGCATTGGGCCGTAAGCGTTAAGCGTATTTTGCGAGGCTTTGCGGGTCGCGATTTTCGCCGGATTCGCCTGCAACTCATTGATATATTTCTGAGTCGTTTTCTCCCAGTCTTTCGGCAAACCGCCACTCATCCGGCGGGTAAACTCTTCTGCCAGTTGTGGATGGGCTTTTTTATACGCGGCAAACTTCTCATTCCAGCTCTGCTGCGCTTTTTCGCCTTTTTCGCGGCCATCCCAGGCGTGGTAAATCTCTTTGGGGATCTCAAAGGGTGGATGATGCCAGCCCAGTTTTTGCCGTGCCAGCGCCACTTCTTCTTCACCCAGTGGGGCGCCGTGCGCCTCTTCTTTACCCGCTTTATTAGGCGAGCCAAAGCCAATCACCGTGCGGCAGATAATCAGCGACGGCTTATCTTTCACGCTTTGTGCTTCGAGAATAGCTTCCTTCACCGCTTGCGGATCGTGACCGTCGATTTCGTGGACAACATGCCAGTGATAGGCTTCAAAGCGTTTTGCCGTATCGTCGGTAAACCAGCCTTCAGTTTCACCATCAATCGAAATCCCGTTGTGATCGTAAAAACCAATCAGCTTACCGAGTCCTAGCGTTCCCGCCAGTGAACAGACCTCATGGGAGATACCTTCCATCAGGCAACCATCACCCATAAACACATAAGTGAAGTGATCGACAATCTCATGATCCGGCTGGTTAAACTGCGCCGCCAGCGTGCGTTCTGCTATCGCCAGTCCGACTGCGTTCGCCAGCCCCTGACCCAGCGGCCCCGTGGTGGTTTCTACGCCCGGCGTATAGCCAATCTCCGGGTGACCTGGTGTTTTTGAATGTAGCTGACGGAAGTTCTTCAGCTCTTCCAGCGGCAGGTCATAACCGGTCAGATGCAGCAAACTGTAGAGCAGCATCGATGCGTGACCGTTAGAGAGAATAAAGCGGTCGCGATCATACCAGGTCGGGTCGGTGGGGTTATGTTTAAGAAAATCGTTCCACAGCACTTCGGCAATATCGGCCATGCCCATCGGCGCGCCGGGATGACCAGAATTGGCTTTTTGCACCGCATCCATACTGAGCGCGCGAATCGCATTGGCAAGGTCTTTTCGGGACATAGAACACTCCGTGGCTGGTTTACAGTTTGGCGGCAAGAAGATCTTCCAGTTTGCGTTGATCGACAGCGAACAGGCGGATGCCTTCAGACAGTTTTTCTACCGCCATCGCATCCTGATTGTGTTCCCAACGAAATTCCGCTTCGCTCATAGGGGTAGGGCGCGGGAAATGCTGAGAAGGCGGGATTAATTTACGTACCACCGGCGAGACTTTTTCCTGCAACTCTTTCAGCAAGTTCGGCGCGATGGTCAGACGGTCACAACCGGTTAAAGCGAGGATTTGCTCGGTACGGCGGAAACTTGCGCCCATCACGATGGTTTCGTAACGGTGCTGTTTATAGTAGTCGTAGATATTGCGTACTGATTTGACGCCCGGATCTTCTTCTACCACATATGGGTCCATTGGTTTGCGCGCCTGATACCAGTCATAAATACGGCCCACAAACGGTGAAATCAGAAAAACGCCTGCTTCTGCGCAGGCTCGTGCCTGAGCAAAGGAAAACAGCAGCGTCAGATTGCAATTAATACCTTCTTTTTCCAGCTCTTCTGCCGCGCGAATTCCTTCCCATGTCGAAGCCAACTTGATCAGAATGCGTGACTTCTCAACGCCCTGCTGCTGGTACAAATCCACCAGATGGCGCGCTTTCTCAATACTCTTTTCTTTATCAAAAGAGAGGCGTGCATCAACTTCTGTCGACACACGACCGGGTACGATTTTGAGAATTTCTGTACCGAAATTGACCGCCAGTTTGTCACAGGCCGCGACGACTTGTTGTTCCTGGGTTTGACCGTTTTTTTTACCCCAGGCAATAGCATCGTCTATTAAATGCTCATATTGTGATAATCCGGCAGCCTTGAGTAACAGCGAAGGATTGGTGGTGGCATCCTGAGGATGGTAGTGACGAATGGACTCAATATCGCCACTGTCTGCCACGACCGTGGTGAACTGTTTGATGCCGTCTAACTCGTTCATAGGAAATACTCCTTGAAAAGTAAAGTGTTAGATGAGTGCGTTAATTCACACTTCTGACAAATTTCGCGAAACGCATCAAAAAAGCATAGCAGACAGGCATGGTATTGCTGGATTAAGCAGGTAACATCAGTGTTATAGGATTATTACCGAAACATTATTTCGATGTGGAGAGTTTGGACTTGCTCAAAGTCTGAAAGCTCCGGCAAGGTGATAATGTGCGCCACGTTGTGGGCGAAGGCAGCAACCCACACATTTTTGTGAACGTTACGTGAAAGGAACAACCAAATGGATGACCAGTTAAAACAAAGTGCACTTGATTTCCATGAATTTCCAGTCCCAGGGAAAATCCAGGTTTCTCCGACCAAACCTCTGGCAACGCAGCGCGATCTGGCGCTGGCCTATTCGCCTGGCGTCGCCGCGCCTTGTCTTGAAATCGAAAAAGATCCGTTAAAAGCCTACAAATATACAGCGCGCGGTAACCTGGTGGCGGTGATCTCTAACGGTACGGCAGTGCTGGGGCTCGGTAACATTGGAGCACTGGCAGGCAAACCGGTAATGGAAGGCAAGGGCGTTCTGTTTAAGAAATTCGCCGGGATAGATGTGTTTGACATCGAAGTTGATGAGCTGGACCCGGATAAATTTATTGAAGTGGTCGCCGCACTCGAACCGACGTTCGGTGGTATCAACCTTGAAGACATTAAAGCGCCAGAATGTTTCTACATTGAGCAGAAACTGCGCCAGCGAATGAACATTCCGGTATTCCATGACGACCAGCACGGTACGGCAATCATCAGCACCGCCGCCATCCTCAACGGCTTGCGCGTGGTGGAGAAAAATATCTCCGACGTAAGGATGGTGGTTTCTGGCGCAGGTGCAGCGGCAATCGCCTGTATGAACCTGCTGGTGGCGCTGGGTCTGCAAAAACACAACATCGTAGTTTGCGACTCAAAAGGCGTTATCTATCAGGGGCGCGAGCCGAATATGGCGGAAACCAAAGCGGCATATGCAGTTGTGGATGACGGCAAACGTACCCTCGACGATGTGATTGAAGGCGCGGATATTTTCCTCGGCTGTTCCGGCCCGAAAGTGCTGACCCAGGAGATGGTGAAGAAAATGGCTCGCGCGCCGATGATTCTGGCGCTGGCGAACCCGGAACCGGAAATTCTGCCGCCGCTGGCGAAAGAAGTGCGTCCGGACGCCATCATCTGTACCGGTCGTTCCGACTATCCGAACCAGGTCAACAACGTGCTTTGCTTCCCGTTCATCTTCCGTGGCGCGCTGGACGTTGGCGCAACGGCCATCAACGAAGAGATGAAACTGGCAGCGGTACGCGCAATTGCTGAACTGGCTCATGCGGAACAGAGCGAAGTGGTTGCTTCTGCCTATGGCGATCAGGATCTGAGCTTTGGCCCGGAATACATTATTCCTAAACCGTTCGATCCACGTCTGATCGTCAAGATCGCGCCAGCGGTGGCAAAAGCGGCAATGGAGTCCGGTGTGGCGACGCGCCCGATTGCCGACTTTGACGCCTACATCGACAAGTTGACCGAGTTCGTTTACAAAACCAACCTGTTTATGAAGCCGATTTTCTCCCAGGCTCGCAAAGCGCCGAAGCGCGTTGTCCTGCCTGAAGGGGAAGAGGCGCGCGTTCTGCACGCGACTCAGGAACTGGTAACGCTGGGACTGGCAAAACCAATTCTTATTGGTCGTCCAAATGTGATCGAAATGCGCATTCAGAAACTGGGTTTGCAGATCAAAGCGGGCGTTGATTTTGAGATCGTCAATAACGAATCCGATCCGCGCTTTAAAGAGTACTGGAGCGAATACTTCCAGATCATGAAGCGTCGTGGTGTAACTCAGGAACAGGCGCAGCGTGCTCTGATCAGCAACCCGACTGTGATCGGCGCGATCATGGTTCAGCGTGGCGAAGCCGATGCAATGATCTGCGGTACGGTGGGCGAATATCACGAACACTTCAGCGTGGTGAAAAATGTGTTTGGCTATCGCGATGGTGTTCACACCGCTGGCGCAATGAACGCGCTGCTGCTGCCGAGTGGTAACACCTTTATTGCTGATACTTACGTCAATAATGAGCCAGATGCAGAAGAGCTGGCGGAGATCACCTTGATGGCGGCAGAAACGGTCCGTCGTTTCGGTATTGAGCCGCGCGTTGCTCTGCTGTCGCATTCCAACTTCGGCTCTTCTGACTGCCCGTCGTCAAGCAAGATGCGTAAAGCGCTGGAGCTGGTGAGAGAACGTGCTCCTGAACTGATGATTGATGGTGAAATGCATGGTGACGCGGCGCTGGTAGAAGCGATTCGCAACGACCGTATGCCGGACAGCCCTTTGAAAGGTTCCGCCAATATTCTGGTGATGCCGAACATGGAAGCCGCCCGCATTAGTTACAACTTGTTGCGCGTTTCCAGCTCGGAAGGTGTGACGGTCGGCCCGGTGCTGATGGGCGTGGCAAAACCGGTTCACGTATTAACGCCAATCGCGTCAGTGCGTCGTATCGTTAACATGGTGGCGCTGGCCGTGGTTGAAGCGCAAACTCAACCGCTGTAATTCTTAATGTTAAATCACGCTTACCCTGAATTATTCGGGGTAAGCGATTTACCGCAATATATCAGAAGGGATTATTACTGGTTTTTCGAATAATAAAGTACGCCATATAAAAATAAATCAATATCAATTTAATTATATTCATGTGCTGCACGTGAAAATATATGCATTACATAAAATATCTCCCCATTCTTAGTGATCTACCTCACCTTTCAAACTCGCTTGCCGAATTTTGTTATTTACTCTGACGAAAAATTGTCACGATAGCCGCAAGTTTTTCACAGGCGGCGACTCATGGATAAAGAACGCATCATTCAGGAATTTGTGCCCGGGAAACAGGTCACGCTGGCACATCTCATTGCGCACCCTGGCGAGGAACTGGCGAAGAAAATCGGTGTTCCGGATGCAGGTGCAATCGGCATTATGACGCTAACTCCCGGCGAAACGGCGATGATTGCCGGTGATTTAGCATTGAAAGCCGCCGACGTACACATTGGTTTTCTCGACCGCTTCAGTGGTGCTCTGGTGATTTATGGCTCGGTGGGCGCAGTGGAAGAAGCTTTATTACAAACCGTTAGCGGTTTAGGGCGCTTATTAAATTATACGCTGTGTGAAATGACGAAAAGTTAATACGAGGCATTCATGAAACGAATCGCGTTTGTGGGGGCCGTCGGGGCAGGAAAAACAACGCTTTTTAATGCTTTGCAGGGGAATTACGCTCTCGCCAGAAAAACGCAGGCTGTGGAATTTAATGATAAGGGTGATATTGATACTCCAGGCGAATATTTTAGCCATCCCCGCCTGTATCACGCCTTAATTACCACGCTACAGGATGTGGACATGCTGATCTATGTCCACGGCGCGAATGACCCGGAAAGCCGATTACCTGCCGGGTTGCTGGATATTGGCGTTATTAAACGGCAAATCGCCGTCATCAGTAAAACGGACATGCCAGATGCTGACATCGCCGCTACGCGACAGCTATTGCTTGAGACGGGCTTCGAAGAACCGATTTTCGCGCTAAACAGCCACGACCCGCAAAGCGTGCAGCAACTGGTGGATTATCTGGCATCTCTCACCGAACAGGAGGAAGCAGGTGAAAAAACTCATCACAGCGAATGATATTCGTGAAGCACATTCACGCGGCGAACAGGCAATGTCCGTGGTTCTGCGTGCCAGCATTATTACCCCGGAAGCGCGAGAAGTGGCGGCCCTGCTGGGGGTTACCATCATCGAGTGCGATGAATCGACGCCGGTAACGGCATCCGTTCCCGCCAGCGCGCCAGCCGATAAAACCGAAAACCAGCGCATCCGCGAAACCATCATCGCCCAGTTACCGGAAGGCCAGTTTACCGAAAGCCTGGTCGCGCAACTGATGGAAAAAGTGATGAAGGAAAAACAGTCGCTGGAGCAGGGCGCAATGCAGCCGAGCTTTAAATCGGTGACCGGCAAAGGCGGCATCAAAGTGATTGATGGCGGCAGCGTGAAATTTGGTCGTTTCGATGGCGCACAACCGCACTGCGTGGGCTTGACTGATCTCGTGACCGGAGACGACGGCAGCAGCATGGCCGCCGGTTTTATGCAGTGGGAGAACGCCTTCTTCCCGTGGACCCTGAACTACGACGAAATCGACATGGTACTGGAAGGGGAACTGCATGTTCGCCACGAAGGCGAAACCATGATCGCCAAAGCGGGCGATGTGATGTTTATCCCGAAAGGTTCCAGCATCGAATTTGGTACGACATCCAGCGTGAAGTTCCTGTATGTCGCCTGGCCGGCGAACTGGCAATCCCTATGAAAGATTTCATCACCGAAGCATGGCTAAGAGCAAACCATACGCTCAGCGAAGGCGCAGAGATCCATCTCCCTGCGGACAGTCGCCTGACGCCCTCTGCCCGGGAGTTGCTGGAAAGCCGCCATCTGCGCATCAAGTTTATTGATGAGCAGGGGAGTTTGTTTGTTGACGATGAACTGCAGCAGCCGCAGCGTGTTCACGGGTTGACCAGTAGCGATGAATATCCGCAAGCGTGCTGCGAACTGTGTCGCCAGCCGGTGGCAAAAAAGCCTGACACGCTGACTCACCTGTCGGCGGAAAAAATGGTCGCTAAAAGCGATCCGCGCCTGGGTTTTCGCGCTGTCCTCGACAGCACCATTGCGCTGACAGTGTGGCTGCAAATTGAACTGGCGGAACCGTGGCAGCCGTGGCTGGCGGATATCCGTTCGCGTCTTGGCAACATTATGCGTGCCGATGCGTTGGGGGAACCGCTGGCCGATCAGGCGATTGTCGGGTTTTCTGACGAAGAGCTGCATCGGCTTTCTCACCAGCCGCTGCGTTATCTCGACCACGATCATCTGGTGCCGGAAGCCAGCCACGGACGCGATGCGGCGTTGCTGAACTTGCTGCGAACCAAAGTGCGGGAAACCGAAACCGTCGCGGCGCAGGTGTTTATTACCCGCAGTTTTAACGTACTGCGTCCAGATATCTTGCAGGCGCTGAACCGCCTTTCCAGCACGGTTTACGTGATGATGATTTTGAGCGTAACGAAGCAGCCGCTAACGGTGAAACAGATCCAACAACGACTGGGGGAAACGCAATGATTATTGAACGTTGTCGTGAACTGGCGTTGCGAGCGCCCGCCAGAGTGGTTTTTCCGGATGCGTTAGACCAGCGTGTGCTGAAAGCTGCGCAATATCTGCATCAGCAAGGCCTGGCGACGCCCATTCTGGTCGCCAGTCCGTTTGAACTTCGCCAGTTTGCGTTCACTCATGGTGTGGCGATGGATGGACTACAGGCCATTGATCCGCATGGCAACCTCGCAATGCGGGAAGAATTTGCCCAGCGCTGGCTGACCCGTGCGGGAGAAAAAACGCCGCCGGATGCGCTGGAAAAACTCACCGACCCGTTGATGTTCGCCGCCGCGATGGTTAGCGCCGGTAAAGCGGATGTCTGTATCGCGGGCAATCTCTCTTCCACGGCGAATGTGTTGCGTGCCGGATTACGCATTATTGGTTTGCAACCTGACTGTAAAACGCTCTCCTCCATTTTCCTGATGTTGCCGCAGTACAGCGGCCCGGCGTTGGGTTTTGCCGATTGCAGCGTAGTGCCGCAACCAACGGCGGCGCAACTGGCTGATATCGCGCTTGCCAGCGCCGAAACATGGCGGGCTATCACCGGAGAAGAGCCGCGCGTGGCGATGCTGTCATTTTCCAGCAACGGCAGCGCCCGCCACCCCTGCGTTGCTAACGTTCAGCAGGCGACAGAAATAATCCGTGAACGCGCGCCACAACTGGTAGTGGATGGCGAGTTGCAGTTTGACGCCGCCTTTGTGCCGGAAGTGGCAGCGCAAAAAGCGCCTGCCAGCCCGCTTCAGGGCAACGCCAATGTGATGGTTTTTCCGTCGCTAGAGGCGGGAAATATTGGCTACAAAATCGCACAACGACTTGGCGGATATCGTGCCGTCGGGCCATTGATACAAGGACTTGCCGCGCCGATGCACGATCTCTCGCGTGGTTGTAGCGTGCAGGAAATTATCGAGCTGGCGCTGGTGGCCGCCGTACCGCGTCAGACAAAAGTGAACCGCGAAAGCAGTTTACCCACACTGGTTGAATGAACGGTCCCGTTCTGGACCCCTATAAAGAGGAAAACACAATGGAAGCATTAGGAATGATCGAAACCCGGGGCCTGGTTGCACTGATTGAGGCTTCTGATGCGATGGTGAAAGCCGCGCGCGTCAAACTGGTTGGTGTTAAGCAGATTGGTGGCGGTCTGGTGACTGCAATGGTTCGTGGTGATGTTGCTGCCTGTAAAGCCGCGACCGATGCCGGTGCCGCAGCGGCACAGCGTATTGGCGAGCTGGTATCCGTACACGTTATCCCGCGTCCGCACGGCGACCTGGAAGAAGTCTTTCCGATCGGCCTGAAAGGCGACAGCAGCAACCTGTAATCACCCTGTGTGACGTCGATTCGGGCGTCACGCTCTCTCCTTGTTCATTTTACCTTCTGCGGAGGGTAGGGGGAGCTTTTACCTGAAATACGCCACGGAGGCGGGTATGAAACTGGCTGTCGTCACTGGGCAAATTGTTTGCACCGTGCGCCACCACGGACTGGCGCATGACAAATTGCTGATGGTGGAAATGATTGATCCACAGGGAAATCCCGATGGGCAGTGTGCCGTCGCTATCGACAATATTGGCGCAGGAACCGGAGAGTGGGTGTTGCTGGTGAGTGGCAGTTCCGCCCGCCAGGCGCATAAAAGCGAAACGTCGCCGGTCGACTTGTGCGTGATTGGCATTGTCGATGAGGTGGTGTCTGGCGGTCAGGTCATTTTCCACAAATAAGGCAGAACATCATGAATCAACAGGATATTGAACAGGTGGTGAAAGCGGTGCTGCTGAAAATGCAAAGCAGTGATACACCGCCCGCCGCCGTTCATGAGATGGGCGTTTTTGCTTCCCTGGATGACGCCGTTGCGGCTGCTAAAGTGGCGCAACCTGAGTTAAAAAGTGTGGCGATGCGCCAGTTAGCCATTGCTGCTATTCGTGAAGCAGGCGAAAAGCACGCCAGAGATTTAGCGGAACTTGCCGTTAGTGAAACCGGCATGGGTCGCGTTGAAGATAAATTTGCCAAAAACGTCGCTCAGGCGCGCGGTACGCCGGGTGTTGAATGCCTTTCTCCGCAGGTGCTGACCGGTGATAACGGCCTGACCTTGATTGAAAACGCACCCTGGGGCGTGGTGGCTTCGGTGACACCGTCAACCAATCCGGCGGCAACTGTAATTAATAACGCCATCAGCCTGATCGCCGCGGGCAACAGCGTCATTTTCGCCCCACATCCGGCGGCGAAAAAAGTCTCTCAGCGGGCGATTACGTTACTCAACCAGGCGATTGTCGCCGCAGGCGGGCCAGAAAATTTACTGGTTACCGTGGCAAATCCGGATATCGAAACCGCGCAACGCTTGTTCAGGTTTCCGGGCATTGGCCTTTTGGTGGTGACAGGTGGCGAAGCGGTAGTGGAAGCGGCGCGCAAACACACCAATAAACGCCTGATTGCCGCAGGTGCCGGTAATCCGCCGGTGGTGGTGGATGAAACCGCCGACCTCGCCCGTGCCGCGCAGTCCATCGTCAAAGGCGCTTCTTTCGATAACAACATCATTTGTGCCGATGAAAAGGTACTGATTGTCGTTGATAGCGTAGCCGATGAACTGATGCGCCTGATGGAAGGCCAGCACGCGGTGAAACTGACCGCAGAGCAGGCACAGCAACTGCAATCTGTGTTGCTGAAAAATATCGACGAGCGCGGAAAAGGCACCGTCAGCCGTGACTGGGTAGGTCGTGACGCGGCGAAAATCGCGGCAGCAATTGGCCTGAACGTCCCGCAAGAAACGCGTTTGCTGTTTGTGGAAACCACTGCAGAACATCCCTTTGCCGTTACCGAGCTGATGATGCCGGTGTTGCCTGTCGTGCGCGTCACCAACGTGGCTGATGCCATTGCGCTGGCGGTGAAACTGGAAGGTGGTTGCCACCACACGGCGGCAATGCACTCGCGCAATATCGACAACATGAACCAGATGGCAAACGCCATTGATACCAGCATTTTCGTCAAGAACGGGTCGTGCATTGCCGGGCTGGGGCTGGGCGGAGAAGGCTGGATCACGATGACCATCACCACGCCAACCGGTGAAGGGGTAACCAGCGCGCGGACGTTTGTTCGTCTGCGCCGCTGTGTATTAGTCGATGCGTTTCGCATTGTTTAAGGAGTAACAGATGGCGCACGACGAACAATGGCTCACCCCACGTCTGCAAACAGCGGCAACGTTGTGTAACCAGACGCCAGCGGCGACGGAATCTCCGCTGTGGTTGGGGGTGGATCTGGGCACCTGCGATGTGGTGTCAATGGTCGTCGACCGCGACGGTCAGCCGGTGGCGGTATGCCTCGACTGGGCCGATGTGGTCCGCGACGGCATCGTCTGGGATTTCTTCGGCGCAGTCACCATTGTTCGTCGCCATCTTGACACCCTTGAGCAGCAATTGGGTCGCCGTTTTAGTCATGCGGCGACGTCATTTCCCCCGGGGACGGATGCGCGTATTTCCATCAACGTGCTGGAATCTGCCGGACTGGAAGTGAGTCATGTGCTGGATGAGCCAACGGTGGTGGCAGACCTGCTGCAACTGGACAACGCTGGCGTAGTGGATATCGGCGGTGGCACCACCGGTATTGCCATTGTGAAACAGGGCAAAGTGACTTACTCGGCAGATGAAGCGACTGGCGGACATCATATCTCTCTGACCCTCGCCGGAAATCGTCGCATTCCGCTGGAAGAGGCGGAGCATTACAAGCGCGGTCACGGCAAAGAAATTTGGCCTGCGGTGAAGCCGGTATACGAAAAAATGGCGGACATTGTCGCCCGACATATCGCAGGGCAGAGCATTACTGATTTATGGCTGGCAGGTGGTTCCTGTATGCAACCGGGCGTGGCGGAACTGTTTCGCAAACAATTCCCGGCATTACAGGTGCATTTACCGCAGCACAGTTTGTTTATGACCCCGCTGGCGATAGCCAGTAGCGGGCGAGAGAAAGCGGAGGGGATCTATGCAAAATGAATTGCAAACGGCGCTCTTTCAGGCATTCGATACCCTGAATCTGCAACGGGTAAAAACATTTAGCGTTCCGCCAGTGACGCTCAGCGGTCTGGGCGCGGTGAGCGGTTGTGGACAACAAGCGCAAACCCGTGGCCTGAAACATCTGTTTGTAATGGCAGACAGCTTTTTACATCAGGCGGGGATGACCGCTGGCCTTATGCGTAGTCTGGCCGTCAAAGGAATTGCCATCACGCTCTGGCCGTGTCCGGTGGGCGAACCGTGTATTACTGACGTTTGTGCGGCTGTGGCGCAACTGCGTGAATCGGGTTGTGATGGGGTGATCGCGTTTGGCGGTGGCTCGGTGCTGGATGCGGCGAAAGCCGTTGCGTTGCTGGTGACGAACCCCGATAGCACACTGGCCGGGATGTCAGAAAACAGCGTTCTGCAATCACGCCTGCCGCTGATTGCCATTCCAACGACTGCCGGAACCGGCTCTGAAACCACTAACGTGACGGTGATTATCGACGCAGTGAGCGGGCGCAAGCAGGTATTAGCACATGCTTCGCTGATGCCGGATGTTGCCATTCTCGACGCCGCGCTGACCGAAGGCGTGCCGTCGCATGTCACGGCGATGACCGGTATCGACGCGTTAACTCATGCCATTGAAGCGTACAGCGCGCTGAACGCCACACCGTTTACCGACAGTCTGGCGATTGGCGCAATCGCGATGATCGGTAAATCGTTGCCGAAAGCGGTGGGCTACGGGCATGACCTTGCTGCGCGCGAGAGCATGTTGCTGGCTTCATGTATGGCCGGAATGGCGTTTTCCAGCGCGGGGCTTGGGTTGTGTCACGCGATGGCGCATCAGTCGGGTGCGGCGCTGCATATTCCGCACGGTCTGGCGAACGCCATGTTGCTGCCAACGGTGATGGAGTTTAACCGAATGGTTTGTCGTGAACGCTTTAGCCAGGTTGGTCGGGCGCTGCGAACTAAAAAATCGGACGATCGTGACGCTATTAACGCGGTAAGTGAGCTGATTGTGGAAGTTGGGATTGGTAAACGGCTGGGCGATGTTGGTGCGACATCTGCGCATTACGATGCATGGGCGCAGGCCGCGCAGGAAGATATTTGTCTGCGTAGCAACCCGCGTACCGCCAGCCTGGAGCAGATTGTCAGCCTGTACGCAGCGGCGCAATAAACGCCGGATGCGACGCTTGTCGCGTCTTATCCGGCCTACAGGATTGCACATGCAGGGCGGATAAGGCGTTCACGCCGCATCCGCCAGTGGCGTGGTACAAGTGCCGGATGCGACGCTTGTCGCGTCTTATCCGGCCTACAGGATTGCACATGTAGGGCGGATAAGGCGTTCACGCCGCATCCGCCAGTGGCGCGGTGCAGATGCCGGATGCGACGCTTGTCGCGTCTTATCCGGCCTACAGGATTGCATATGTAGGGCGGATAAGGCGTTCACGCCGCATCCGCCAGTGGCGTGGTGCAAGTGCCGGATGCGACGCTTGTCGCGTCTTATCCGGCCTACAGGATTGCACATGCAGGGCGGATAAGGCGTTCACGCCGCATCCGCCAGTGGCGCGGCGCAGATGCCGGATGCGACGCTTGTCGCATCTTATCCGGCCTACAGGATTGCACATGCAGGGCGGATAAGGCGTTCACGCCGCATCCGCCAGTGGCGCGGTGCAGATGCCGGATGCGACGCTTGTCGCGTCTTATCCGGCCTACAGGATTGCATATGTAGGGCGGATAAGGCGTTCACGCCGCATCCGCCAGTGGCGTGGTGTAAGTGCCGGATGCGACGCTTGTCGCGTCTTATCCGGCCTACAGGATTGCACATGCAGGGTGGATAAGGCTTCACGCCGCATCCGCCAGTGGCGTGGTACAAGTGCCGGATGCGACGCTTGTCGCGTCTTATCCGGCCTACAGGATTGCACATGCAGGGCGGATAAGGCGTTCACGCCGCATCCGCCAGTGACGTGGTACAAGTGCCGGATGCGACGCTTGTCGCGTCTTATCCGGCCTGCAGGATTGCACATGCAGGGCGGATAAGGCGTTCACGCCGCATCCGCCAATAAATAATAACTAACAGGGAGTAAAGGCGATGGGAATTAATGAAATCATCATGTACATCATGATGTTCTTTATGCTGATAGCTGCCGTAGACAGGGTTCTGTCGCAGTTCGGCGGTTCAGCGCGTTTCCTCGGTAAATTCGGTAAAAGCATTGAGGGATCGGGCGGCCAGTTTGAAGAAGGCTTTATGGCAATGGGCGCTCTGGGTCTGGCGATGGTCGGTATGACCGCGCTTGCGCCTGTACTGGCACACGTACTTGGGCCGGTAATCATCCCGGTTTACGAAATGCTCGGCGCAAACCCGTCAATGTTCGCCGGAACACTGCTGGCGTGCGATATGGGCGGCTTCTTCCTCGCCAAAGAACTGGCGGGCGGCGATGTGGCAGCGTGGCTATACTCTGGGTTAATTCTCGGGTCGATGATGGGGCCAACGATTGTGTTTTCCATTCCGGTGGCGCTTGGCATCATCGAACCGTCTGACCGCCGTTATCTCGCACTCGGCGTGCTGGCCGGTATTGTGACCATTCCGATTGGTTGTATCGCCGGTGGTCTGGTGGCGATGTATTCCGGTGTGCAGATCAACGGCCAGCCGGTGGAATTTACCTTCGCGCTGATCCTGATGAATATGATCCCAGTGATCATTGTCGCGATTCTGGTGGCGCTGGGGCTGAAATTCATCCCGGAAAAAATGATCAACGGTTTCCAGATCTTCGCCAAATTTCTCGTGGCATTAATCACCATCGGTCTTGCCGCTGCGGTGGTGAAATTCCTGCTTGGCTGGGAACTGATCCCCGGTCTTGATCCCATCTTTATGTCTCTTGGCGACAAACCCGGCGAAGTGATGCGCGCCATTGAAGTGATCGGATCGATTTCCTGCGTTCTGTTGGGGGCGTACCCGATGGTGCTGCTGCTGACCCGCTGGTTTGAAAAACCGCTGATGAGTGTCGGTAATCTACTGAATATGAACAATATTGCGGCGGCGGGTATGGTGGCGACGCTTGCCAACAATATCCCGATGTTCGGCATGATGAAGCAGATGGATACCCGCGGCAAAGTGATCAACTGTGCCTTCGCCGTTTCCGCTGCCTTTGCCCTGGGCGACCACTTAGGTTTCGCCGCTGCCAACATGAACGCCATGATCTTCCCGATGATTGTCGGCAAGCTGATCGGCGGTGTTACGGCGATTGGCGTGGCGATGATGCTGGTGCCAAAAGAAGATGCGACCACGGCTAAAACCGAAGCGGAGGCGCAATCGTGAACACTCGCCAGCTACTGAGCGTCGGTATCGATATCGGCACCACCACCACCCAGGTGATCTTCTCCCACCTGGAACTGGTTAACCGTGCGGCAGTGTCGCAGGTGCCGCGTTACGAATTCATCAAACGCGAAATTAGCTGGCAAAGCCCGGTGTTCTTTACCCCTGTCGACAAACAGGGTGGATTAAAAGAAGCGGAACTGAAAACTTTAATCCTTGAGCAATATCAGGCTGCGGGCATTGCACCGGAGAGCGTCGATTCCGGTGCCATTATTATCACCGGCGAAAGCGCGAAAACCCGCAATGCCCGTCCGGCGGTGATGACGCTCTCTCAATCGCTGGGCGATTTTGTCGTCGCCAGTGCCGGACCGCATCTCGAATCGGTGATTGCCGGGCACGGTGCCGGAGCGCAAACCCTCTCTGAACAACGGTTATGTCGGGTGCTGAATATCGATATCGGTGGCGGCACGGCGAACTACGCCCTGTTCGATGCCGGAAAAATCAGTGGAACTGCCTGCCTCAACGTCGGCGGTCGGCTGCTGGAAACCGACTGCCAGGGGCGCGTGATTTACGCTCATAAACCGGGGCAGATGATTGTGGATGAGTGCTTCGGCACAGGCACTGACGCCCGTTTACTGACCGGTGCGCAGTTGGTGCAGGTTACCCGGCGGATGGCGGAACTGATTGTCGAAGTGATTGAAGGAACGCTCTCGCCGCTCGCGCAGGCATTGATGCAAACCGGTTTGCTGCCCGCAGGCGTTACGCCCGAAATCATTACTCTTTCTGGCGGCGTGGGCGAATGTTATCGCCATCAGCCCGCTGACCCGTTCTGTTTTGCCGATATTGGGCCGCTGCTGGCAACAGCGCTGCATGACCATCCGCGCCTGCGTGAGATGCGCGTGCAGTTTCCGGCGCAAACCGTGCGCGCCACGGTGATTGGCGCGGGTGCGCATACCCTTTCGCTCTCTGGCAGCACTATCTGGCTGGAGGGCGTGCAACTGCCGCTGCGCAATTTGCCGGTGGCGATCCCGATTGATGAAACGGATCTGGTGAATGGCTGGCAACAGGCGCTGATTCAGCTCGATCTTGATCCCAACTCTGACGCGTACGTGCTGGCGCTTCCCGCCGGGCTTCCCGTGCGT
Source organism: Escherichia sp. MOD1-EC6162 (assembly GCF_002965125.1). Lineage (NCBI taxonomy): Bacteria > Pseudomonadati > Pseudomonadota > Gammaproteobacteria > Enterobacterales > Enterobacteriaceae > Escherichia > Escherichia sp. MOD1-EC6162. The sequence goes on along the minus strand of NZ_PTSB01000001.1, from coordinate 269,318 downwards.
TACGCCGCGGTACTGACGGTCATCAACGCGCTGGTCGATTTCGTCGCGCGTTTTCCGAATCCGCATCCCCTGCTGGTGGTGGCCGGGCAGGACTTTGGTAAAGCTCTGGGCATGTTGTTGCGCCCACAGCTACAACAACTCCCGTTGGCAGTCATTGACGAAGTGATTGTTCGCGCGGGGGACTATATCGACATTGGTACGCCTCTTTTTGGCGGATCGGTTGTGCCGGTGACGGTGAAATCACTCGCATTTCCTTCCTGAGGGAACGACTTATGAAACTAAAGACCACATTGTTTGGCAATGTTTATCAATTCAAGGATGTAAAAGAGGTGCTGGCGAAGGCCAACGAACTGCGTTCGGGGGATGTGCTGGCGGGGGTTGCGGCAACAAGCTCGCAGGAGCGGGTAGCGGCAAAGCAGGTGTTGTCGGAAATGACCGTGGCGGATATCCGCAATAACCCGGTGATTGCCTATGAAGAAGACTGCGTGACGCGGCTGATTCAGGATGACGTTAACGAAACGGCCTACAACCAGATTAAAAACTGGAGCATCAGCGAGCTGCGTGAGTACGTCCTGAGCGACGAAACCAGCGTTGATGATATTGCCTTTACCCGTAAAGGGCTGACCTCGGAAGTGGTCGCGGCAGTGGCGAAGATTTGCTCTAACGCGGATCTGATCTACGGCGCAAAGAAAATGCCGATTATCAAAAAGGCCAATACCACCATCGGTATTCCAGGCACTTTCAGCGCCCGTTTGCAGCCAAACGATACCCGTGATGACGTACAAAGTATCGCCGCGCAAATCTATGAAGGGCTTTCCTTCGGGGTAGGCGATGCGGTGATCGGCGTCAACCCGGTGACGGACGATGTGGAAAACTTAAGCCGCGTGCTGGACACCATCTACGGGGTGATCGACAAATTCAACATTCCGACTCAGGGCTGCGTGCTGGCGCACGTCACCACCCAGATTGAAGCGATTCGTCGCGGCGCACCGGGCGGGCTGATTTTCCAGAGTATTTGTGGCAGCGAGAAAGGGCTGAAAGAGTTCGGCGTGGAACTGGCAATGCTGGACGAAGCCCGCGCAGTGGGCGCAGAGTTCAACCGTATCGCCGGGGAAAACTGCCTCTACTTCGAAACCGGACAAGGTTCTGCACTCTCCGCTGGTGCCAACTTCGGTGCAGATCAGGTGACGATGGAAGCGCGTAACTACGGGCTGGCGCGTCATTACGATCCGTTTATCGTCAACACCGTGGTCGGTTTTATTGGGCCGGAGTATCTCTACAACGACCGGCAGATTATCCGTGCGGGCTTAGAAGATCACTTTATGGGCAAGCTGAGCGGCATTTCTATGGGCTGTGACTGCTGCTACACCAACCACGCTGACGCTGACCAGAACCTCAACGAAAACCTGATGATCCTGCTCGCTACCGCAGGCTGCAACTACATCATGGGGATGCCACTGGGTGACGACATCATGCTCAACTACCAGACCACGGCGTTCCATGACACCGCTACTGTGCGTCAGTTACTGAATCTGCGTCCGTCACCGGAGTTTGAACGCTGGCTGGAAAGCATGGGCATTATGGCAAACGGTCGCCTGACCAAACGGGCGGGCGATCCGTCACTGTTCTTCTGATGACGCGGAGATAACACATCATGGATCAAAAACAGATTGAAGAAATTGTACGCAGCGTGATGGCGTCAATGGGACAAGCGGCCGCCGCGCCGTCAGAAGCAAAATGCGCCACCACAACCTGTGCAACACCGGTGACCTCGGAAAGCTGCGTGCTGGATTTAGGTTCTGCTGAAGCGAAGGCGTGGATTGGCGTTGAAAATCCGCATCGCGCAGACGTATTAACCGAACTGCGCCGCAGCACCGTGGCCCGCGTCTGTACCGGTCGTGCCGGTCCGCGTCCGCGTACCCAGGCGCTGTTGCGTTTCCTGGCCGACCACTCGCGCTCTAAAGATACGGTGCTGAAAGAGGTGCCGGAAGAGTGGGTGAAAGCGCAGGGGCTGCTGGAAGTACGTTCTGAAATTAGCGACAAAAACCTTTATCTGACGCGCCCGGATCTGGGACGTCGTCTGTGTGCGGAAGCCGTCGAGGCTTTGAAAGCGCAATGTGTCGCCAATCCTGACGTGCAGGTCGTTGTCTCCGATGGTCTGTCTACGGATGCCATCACTGTGAACTACGAAGAAATTCTGCCGCCGCTGATGGCGGGCTTGCAACATGCGGGGCTGAAAGTCGGCACGCCGTTTTTTGTGCGTTATGGTCGCGTGAAAATTGAAGACCAGATTGGCGAGCTTCTTGGCGCGAAAGTGGTGATCCTGCTGGTGGGCGAACGTCCGGGGTTAGGGCAGTCAGAGAGCCTCTCCTGTTACGCCGTTTACTCACCGCGTATGGCAACTACCGTGGAGGCCGATCGCACCTGTATCTCTAACATTCACCAGGGTGGCACGCCGCCGGTTGAAGCCGCAGCCGTCATTGTGGATTTGGCGAAACGTATGCTGGAGCAGAAAGCATCCGGCATCAACATGACCCGATAAGGAGGCATCATGCCAGCTTTAGATTTGATTCGACCGTCGGTCACTGCCATGCGGGTGATTGCCTCCGTTAACGCTGATTTTGCGCGTGAACTGAAATTGCCGCCGCATATTCGTAGCCTCGGGCTGATTTCCGCCGATTCTGATGATGTCACCTACATTGCGGCTGATGAAGCGACAAAACAGGCGATGGTTGAAGTGGTGTATGGTCGCTCGCTGTATGCCGGCGCGGCGCACGGCCCGTCACCGACTGCCGGTGAAGTATTGATTATGCTCGGCGGGCCAAACCCGGCGGAAGTGCGTGCCGGTCTGGATGCGATGGTCGCGCATATTGAAAACGGCGCGGCGTTCCAGTGGGCGAACGATAAGCAAGATACGGCATTCCTCGCTCATGTGGTTTCGCGTACCGGTTCTTATCTCTCTTCCACTGCAGGCATTACGCTCGGTGATCCGATGGCGTATCTGGTGGCACCGCCGCTGGAAGCGACCTACGGCATTGATGCTGCGTTGAAATCTGCTGATGTGCAACTGGTGACTTATGTTCCGCCACCGTCAGAAACCAACTATTCAGCGGCATTTTTGACCGGTAGCCAGGCAGCGTGTAAAGCGGCCTGTAACGCCTTTACTGATGCAGTGCTGGAAATCGCGCGTAATCCAATCCAACGTGCGTAACGGAGGTTGCCGATGAACAATGCACTGGGTTTGTTGGAAGTTGACGGCATGGTCGCCGCAATCGATGCGGCAGATGCCATGCTGAAAGCGGCAAACGTGCGTCTGCTCAGTCATGAAGTGCTTGACCCCGGTCGCTTAACGCTGGTGGTGGAAGGCGATCTGGCGGCGTGTCGTGCGGCGCTGGATGCCGGTTATGCCGCCGCAATGCGTACCGGGCGAGTTATCAGCCGCAAGGAAATTGGTCGACCTGATGATGACACCCAGTGGCTGGTTGCTGGCTTTAACCGACAGCTAAAGCAACCTGGCGCGCCAGCGATCGTCACGGAATCTGCCGACGAGTTGTTGGCGTTGTTAACATCAGTACGTCAGGGAATGACGGTCGGAGAAGTTGCCGCCCACTTTGGCTGGCCGCTGGAAAAAGCCAGAAATGCGCTCGAACAGCTCTTTTCTGCCGGGACGTTACGTAAACGCAGTAGTCGTTATCGTCTCAAGCCCCATTAACCTGTCGGAGGTGCCGGGTGTCATATAACACCCGGCATTAACATCATGAAAAAGACCCGTACAACCAACTTGCACCATCTTTATCATGAACCCTTACCCGAAAATCTGAGGCTCACGCCGAAGGTTGAAGTGGATAATGTTCATCAACAACAGACAACAGATGTCTATGAACATGCTTTGACAATTACCGCCTGGCAGCAGATTTATGATCAACTGCATCCGGGAAAGTTTCATGGTGAATTTACGGAAATCCTGCTTGATGATATTCAGGTTTTCCGTGAATACACCGGTCTGGCGCTGCGCCAGTCGTGTCTGGTCTGGCCGAACTCATTCTGGTTTGGTATTCCGGCGACGCGCGGTGAACAGGGATTTATCGGTTCGCAATGTCTGGGAAGCGCAGAAATAGCCACGCGGCCCGGCGGCACTGAGTTTGAATTAAGTACGCCGGACGATTACACCATTCTTGGCGTGGTGATCTCGGAAGATGTCATTTCCCGTCACGCAAACTTTCTGCATAACCCGGAAAGGGTGCTGCATATGTTGCGTAATCAGTCGGCGCTGGAAGTGAAGGAGCAGCATAAAGCCGCACTGTGGGGCTTTGTTCAACAGGCGCTGGCGACGTTTTGCGAGAATCCGGAGAACTTACATCAATCCGCTGTGCGTAAAGTGCTTGGCGATAACTTGTTGTTGGCGATGGGAGTGATGCTGGAAGAAGCGCAGCCAATGGTGACGGCGGAAAGCATCAGCCATCAGGGCTATCGACGATTGCTTTCCCGCGCCCGCGAATATGTGCTGGAGAATATGTCCGAACCGGTAACGGTGCTGGACTTGTGCAATCAACTGCACGTCAGTCGCCGCACCTTACAAAACGCATTTCACGCTATTTTGGGCATTGGCCCGAACGCGTGGCTGAAACGCATTCGCCTGAACGCCGTGCGCCGCGAGCTGATAAGTCCGTGGTCGCAAAGTCTGACGGTAAAAGACGCCGCCATGCAGTGGGGATTCTGGCATCTTGGGCAATTTGCGACGGATTATCAGCAACTGTTTGCCGAGAAGCCATCACTGACGCTGCATCAGCGGATGCAGGAGTTAGGGTGATGAAATTACACCCAATCCCTGACCTGAATAAATTTACTCAACGCCGCTTCCGGGCTGCCTTCTTCCGGTTGATAATCGTACTCCCAGCGTACCAGTGGCGGCATTGACATCAGGATTGATTCGGTGCGCCCGCCGGTTTGTAAGCCAAACAGCGTACCGCGATCCCAGACCAGGTTGAATTCGACATAACGACCGCGACGGTAGAGCTGGAAATTGCGCTCGCGCTCGCCATATGCCATTGCTTTACGTCGCTCAACAATCGGCAAGTATGCGTCGGCGTAACCTTTGCCTACCGCCTGCATAAAGGCGAAGCAGTGGTCGAAGTCTGGCGTGTTCAGGTCATCAAAGAACAGCCCGCCAATGCCGCGCTGTTCATTGCGATGTTTAAGGTAGAAGTATTCGTCGCACCACTTTTTGTAGCGTGGATAAACATCTTCGCCAAATGGCAGGCACAGGTCGCGGGCGGTGCGGTGCCAGTGAATGGCGTCTTCTTCAAAGCCATAGAAAGGGGTTAAGTCAAAACCACCGCCAAACCACCAGACGGGATCGACACCCGGTTTTTCGGCAATAAAAAAGCGCACATTGGCGTGGCTGGTGGGAACATACGGATTATGCGGATGCACTACCAGCGATACACCCATCGCCTCGAAACTGCGCCCGGCAAGTTCCGGGCGATGAGCAGTGGCAGAAGCGGGCATCGCGTCGCCGTGGACGTGAGAAAAGTTGACGCCCGCCTGTTCGAAAACACCACCATTACGCAACACCCGGCTACGCCCGCCGCCACCAGCTTCGCGCTGCCAGCTATCTTCGGCAAACTGTGTGCCATCTACGGCGCTCAGTTGCTGGCAAATTGTATCCTGAAGGTTGAGCAGGAACTGTTTAACCTGGTGTGCGTCGGGCTTCATAACTTACCGTTTTTTCGAGTGTGCTTTCTGGTTGTCAAACCAATGGAAATAACTGATCACGCCTTCGGCAATGGCAGAGGCGATTTTCTGACGAAACGCCGCCGTGCCTAACAGTCGCTCTTCTTCCGGGTTGGTGATAAATGAGGTTTCCACCAGCACCGAAGGAATCGACGGTGATTTCAACACCACAAACGCGGCTTGTTCGGTGTTGCGGCTGTGCAGCTTATGCACTGGTTTAATCTTCTTCAGAATATGCGAGCCAAGCGTCAGGCTGTTTTTAATGGTATCTGTTTGCACCAGATCAAACAGCACTTGCTGCAATAGATGATCCCTGTCAGTCGCTTTTTTCCCGGCGACTTCATCAGCGCGGTTTTCGCGTTCCGACAAATATTTTGCCATCGCACTACTCGCGCCACGGTTGGAGAGGGCAAAGACCGATGCCCCCGCGGCTTTCGGGTTGGTGAAGCCGTCGGCGTGAATTGACATAAACAGATCTGCGCCATGCTTATGGGCGATTTCAACGCGATCGTACAGTGGAATAAATGTATCGCCAGAACGCGTTAAACGCGCATCAATGCCATGATTGCGCAAAATAGAACGGACATTTTTGGCGATTGCCAGCACCACGTGTTTTTCTTTTGATCCGTTGCGACCAATCGCACCGGTATCAATCCCGCCGTGACCTGGATCGAGAACGACTACCCGTTTGCCTCCGGCTTTTTTGGCTTTCGGCTTACTGTGTCCGTTACTGGTTTTTAAAGGCTCTTCTTTGGCGATGGCTTGCGACATTCCTGACAACGTCAGGGCAGCCAATCCGGCTTTCAGCACCTGGCGGCGCGAAGTGAGTGTTTTTAGTGGTTTAAAAGTGCTCATACGGCCTGAGTTGTAATAATAAAGTTCCAGATGTTATATCGTATCGCGTAATCCGTTACGACGGTTTGCTGGTGAGAATTGTTTTACTTTTCATTTCAATAAATGACAACGCGTCATTATGCCACTTTTTCAACCGATTTTCGTCAGATATTGGCTAATTCGGTCGTTCACGCCATAATCACCCTTTTAACCCCCAAAAAGGTAACTCATACCATGGAGATACGCGTATTTCGCCAGGCAGATTTCGAAGAGGTCATCACCCTTTGGGAGCGTTGCGACTTGCTGCGTCCGTGGAACGATCCGGAAATGGACATCGAGCGCAAGATGAACCATGACGTCAGTTTGTTCCTGGTCGCGGAAGTTAACGGCGAAGTAGTGGGAACGGTGATGGGCGGTTATGACGGGCATCGCGGGTCTGCTTATTATCTTGGCGTACATCCGGAGTTTCGCGGGCGTGGAATTGCCAATGCATTGCTTAATCGGCTGGAGAAAAAGCTTATTGCTCGCGGCTGTCCGAAAATTCAGATCAATGTACCGGAAGACAACGATATGGTACTCGGAATGTACGAACGCCTGGGATATGAACACGCCGATGTGCTGAGTCTGGGTAAGCGTTTGATTGAAGATGAAGAGTACTGAGTTTCATCCTGTCCATTATGATGTGCACGGACGCCTGCGTTTACCCTTCCTCTTCTGGTTTGTGCTATTGCTTCAGGCGCGAACCTGGGTGCTGTTTGTCATTGCCGGTGCGTCGCGCGAGCAGGGCACTGCGCTGCTGAATCTGTTTTATCCCGATCACGATAATTTCTGGCTGGGGTTGATACCGGGCATTCCGGCGGTGCTGGCATTCTTACTGAGTGGTCGGCGGGATACGTTTCCCCGTATCTGGCACGTGCTCTATTTTCTGTTGCTGTTGGCGCAGCTCGGTTTGCTTTGTTGGCAACCGTGGCTGTGGCTAAATGGTGAATCCGTCAGCGGTATCGGTCTGGCGCTGGTTATCGCGGATATTGTGGCGTTAATCTGGCTGTTGACCAATCGACGTTTACGCGCTTGTTTTGTGGAAGAAAAAGAATAACGGCACTTTTTTGCAAATTCGCACTCCAAGCAACGTTATTGAATAACCAAAGGAAGTGACATGAAATCGCTGCGTTTAATGTTATGCGCTATGCCGTTGATGCTGACCGGCTGTTCCACCATGTCGTCAGTTAACTGGTCTGCCGCTAATCCGTGGAACTGGTTTGGCTCGTCCACTAAAGTGAGCGAGCAAGGCGTTGGCAAATTAACGGCGTCCACGCCACTACAAGAACAAGCCATTGCCGATGCGCTTGATGGTGATTATCGGCTGCGCAGCGGAATGAAAACCGCGAACGGTAATGTGGTGCGCTTTTTTGAAGTGATGAAGGGCGACAGCGTGGCGATGGTTATCAACGGTGATCAAGGTACAATCAGCCGCATTGATGTCTCAGATAGCGATATTCCTGCTGACACGGGGGTTAAAATCGGTACACCGTTTAGTGACCTTTACAGCAAAGCATTTGGCAATTGCAAAAAAGCAGACGGTGATGATAATCGTGCCGTCGAATGTAAAGCCGAAGGCAGTCAACATATTAGCTACCAGTTTAGCGGTGAGTGGAGTGGTCCTGAAGGGTTAATGCCTTCTGACGATACCCTGAAAAACTGGAAAGTCAGTAAAATCATCTGGCGGCGTTAATTTGCGTCTGAACAAACCGTCGCCACAAAAAACACGTAAAATAGCGCTCAACAATGCCACGGATTGCGTGGCATTCTTATTTCAGGAGGAACAATGTCTCAGGTTCAGAGTGGCATTTTGCCAGAACATTGCCGCGCGGCGATTTGGATCGAAGCCAACGTAAAAGGGGAAGTTGATGCCCTGCGTGCGGCCAGTAAAAACTTTGCCGATAAACTGGCAACCTTTGAAGCAAAATACCCGGACGCGCATCTTGGCGCGGTTGTCGCCTTTGGCAACAACACCTGGCGTGCTCTGAGCGGCGGCGTGGGAGCCGAAGAGCTAAAAGATTTTCCGGGTTACGGAAAAGGTCTTGCGCCGACGACCCAGTTCGATGTGTTAATCCACATTCTTTCTCTGCGTCACGACGTAAACTTCTCCGTGGCCCAGGCGGCGATGGAAGCCTTTGGCGGCTGCATTGAGGTAAAAGAAGAGATCCACGGCTTCCGTTGGGTGGAAGAGCGTGACCTGAGCGGCTTTGTTGACGGCACGGAAAATCCGGCGGGTGAAGAGACGCGTCGCGAAGTGGCGGTCATCAAAGACGGTGTGGATGCGGGCGGCAGCTATGTGTTTGTGCAGCGCTGGGAACACAACCTGAAGCAACTCAACCGTATGAGCGTTCACGATCAGGAAATGATGATCGGCCGTACTAAAGAAGCCAACGAAGAGATCGATGGCGATGAGCGTCCGGAAACTTCTCACCTGACCCGTGTTGATCTGAAAGAAGATGGCAAAGGCCTGAAGATTGTTCGCCAGAGCCTGCCATATGGCACCGCCAGCGGCACGCACGGCCTGTACTTCTGCGCTTACTGTGCACGTTTGCATAACATTGAGCAGCAGTTGCTGAGTATGTTTGGCGATACCGATGGCAAACGTGACGCAATGTTACGTTTTACCAAACCAGTCACTGGCGGCTATTACTTTGCACCGTCGCTGGACAAACTGATGGCGCTGTAAGTTTTACTCACGCACTTGTAGCGTCTTGCCGGATGCGGCGTAAATGCTTAATCCGGCGTGTAAGATCGTTCAAACTTAATAAATTGCAGTCAACCTGTAGGCCCGATAAGCGTAGCGCATCGGGCTGTTTTGTCTCTAAGCTACTGCTTAGTCCAGATTGACGTTATGGCAGCCAAAGAGCGTGGTGTAAACAGCACGGCACAACTGAGCGGATCACTGCTCAGGTGTATGAACAGCCAGGAGATGTCTTCAAATTTGTCATGGGTTATTCCCTGTCTAAAACCTGACGAATAAAGCCATTGTATTGATCCAGTTGTTTTTTCGCTTCTGCGGCATCGAGATTTTTCAGCACCATCACAATGGCCGTTTTGCAGTGACGGTCGCAGGCAATCAATGCCGCTTCCGCTTGTTCCTCGCTACATCCGGTCGCGTTTTTGACGATATTGACCTGGCGCACGTGCAATTTTTCGTTGGTGGCGACCACATCGACCATCAGGTTGCCAAACACTTTGCCTGACTTAATCATCAGCCCGGTGGAGAGCATGTTGAGCACCAGTTTCTGCGCCGTACCTGCTTTCATCCGCGAAGAACCGGTAACCACTTCAGCCCCGACGACTGGCGTAATAGCAAACTCTGCGGTGGTGGAAACCGCGCTTCCCGGATTACAGGAAATACCGACCGTACGGCAACCCAACTGGCGCGCGTATTCCAACCCGGCAATCACATATGGCGTGCGTCCACTGGCGGCAATACCAACCACCACATCCTGCGCCGTTAAAGTAATATTTTTCAGATCGTTGATGCCGCCTTCCCGGCTGTCTTCCGCGCCTTCCACCGCGTGCTGGATGGCATATTCGCCGCCAGCAATCAAACCAACGACCAGACCTGGTTTCACGCCGTAAGTGGGGGGGCACTCGCTGGCATCGAGAATACCCAGACGACCGGAAGTTCCCGCGCCGAGATAAATCAGACGACCGCCGCCGCTCACCTGGGTGTGGATAACATCAATCGCCGCTGCGATATCCGGTAGTACGCGCTCAACGGCGAGCGGTACGGTTTTATCTTCTTCGTTAATGATCCGACACATTTCCAGCGTCGATACGCGGTCAATTTCAGCAGAGGCATTGTTGGAGCCTTCAGTAATCATCTTTTCAAGTTGCATAGGCAATCACCTTAAATATTTGTCTTCAAATAATTTCATCTGGCGTGAATCATATCTCCCTGCCTGATTATGTACAGCAGTGAATTCGCGCAATGGCTGAGTTGTGGTTATGGGTGATTTTACTTAAGATTTCCCTGAATTTAGATCCACTCCTCAGCATTGATCTGTCATTCAGGTATGGTAGGGACAATAGGGCGTAATGCTCTGTATTCAAAAGGAGAAACTTGAAATGGGTAAACTCACGGGCAAGACAGCACTGATTACGGGCGCATCGCAAGGTATTGGCGAAGGTATTGCCAGAACCTTTGCGCGTCATGGCGCAAACCTAATCTTGCTGGATATCTCCCCTGAGATTGAAAAGCTGGCAGACGAGCTGTGTGGTCGCGGTCATCGCTGTACGGCGGTAATTGCCGATGTACGCGACCCGGCGTCGGTTACGGCAGCGATCAAGCGCGCGAAGGAAAAAGAAGGGCGCATTGATATTCTGGTGAATAACGCAGGTGTTTGCCGTCTGGGTAGTTTTCTGGAAATGAGCGATGACGATCGCGATTTCCATATTGATATCAATATCAAAGGCGTGTGGAACGTCACGAAGGCAGTTCTACCGGAGATGATTGCCCGCAAAGATGGTCGCATTGTGATGATGTCTTCGGTTACTGGCGATATGGTGGCCGATCCGGGCGAAACGGCGTATGCCTTGTCGAAAGCGGCGATTGTTGGCCTGACCAAATCGCTGGCAGTGGAGTATGCTCAGTCGGGGATTCGCGTTAACGCAATCTGCCCTGGTTACGTGCGCACGCCAATGGCGGAAAACATCGCTCGCCAGTCGAATCCGCAAGATCCGGAATCAGTACTGACTGAAATGGCGAAAGCAATTCCGCTGCGTCGCCTCGCTGATCCGCTGGAAGTAGGCGAGCTGGCAGCCTTCCTGGCGTCGGATGAGTCCAGCTATTTAACGGGTACACAGAATGTGATCGATGGCGGCAGCACACTGCCAGAGACGGTCAGCGTCGACATCTGATTCACCTCTGTTTCCTCCCTGCATCAGTGGGGAGGATTTCGCCTTATTCTCTTTTTAACTTCCAAATCACCAAACGGTATATAAAACCGTTACTCCTTTCACGCCCGTTATAAATATGATGGCTATTAGAAAGTCATTAAATATATAAGGGTGCGCAATGGCCGTTAACTTACTGAAAAAGAACTCTCTCGCGCTGGTCGCTTCTCTGCTGCTGGCTGGCCACGTGCAGGCAACGGAACTGCTGAACAGTTCTTATGACGTCTCCCGCGAGCTGTTTGCTGCCCTGAATCCGCCGTTTGAGCAACAATGGGCAAAAGATAACGGCGGTGACAAACTGACGATAAAACAATCTCATGCCGGGTCATCAAAACAGGCGCTGGCGATTTTGCAGGGCTTAAAAGCCGATGTTGTAACTTATAACCAGGTGACCGACGTGCAGATCCTGCACGACAAAGGCAAGCTGATCCCGGCGGACTGGCAGTCGCGCCTGCCGAATAACAGCTCGCCGTTCTACTCCACGATGGGTTTCCTGGTGCGTAAGGGCAACCCGAAGAATATCCACGACTGGAACGATCTGGTGCGTTCCGACGTGAAGCTGATTTTCCCGAATCCGAAAACCTCCGGTAACGCGCGTTATACCTACTTAGCAGCGTGGGGCGCAGCCGATAAAGCGGACGGCGGCGATAAAGCCAAAACCGAACAGTTTATGACCCAGTTCCTGAAAAACGTTGAAGTCTTCGATACCGGCGGTCGTGGCGCGACCACAACCTTTGCCGAGCGTGGCCTGGGCGACGTGCTGATAAGTTTTGAGTCGGAAGTGAACAACATCCGCAAACAGTATGAAGCGCAGGGTTTTGAAGTGGTGATTCCGAAAACCAATATTCTGGCGGAATTCCCGGTGGCATGGGTGGATAAAAACGTGCAGGCCAACGGTACGGAAAAAGCCGCAAAAGCTTATCTGAACTGGCTCTACAGCCCGCAGGCGCAAACCATCATCACCGACTATTACTACCGCGTGAATAACCCGGAAGTCATGGACAAGCTGAAAGATAAATTCCCGCAGACCGAACTGTTCCGCGTGGAAGATAAGTTTGGCTCCTGGCCAGAAGTGATGAAAACCCACTTTACCAGCGGCGGTGAGTTAGACAAGCTGTTGGCTGCGGGGCGTAACTGATGTTTGCAGTTTCTTCAAGACGCGTGCTGCCGGGCTTTACCTTAAGCCTTGGCACCAGTCTGTTGTTTGTGTGCCTGATATTGTTACTGCCGCTTTCCGCGCTGGTGATGCAGCTTTCTGAGATGAGCTGGGCGCAGTACTGGGAGGTGATCACCAATCCGCAGGTGGTCGCGGCCTACAAAGTGACGCTGCTGTCAGCGTTTGTGGCATCGATTTTTAACGGCGTTTTCGGTCTGTTAATGGCGTGGATCTTAACCCGCTATCGCTTTCCGGGGCGCACGCTGCTTGATGCGCTGATGGATTTACCCTTCGCGCTACCGACAGCGGTCGCGGGTTTAACCCTGGCGTCGCTCTTTTCCGTGAACGGTTTTTACGGCGAATGGCTGGCGAAGTTTGATATCAAAGTGACCTATACCTGGCTGGGGATCGCGGTGGCGATGGCCTTTACCAGCATTCCGTTTGTGGTGCGAACCGTGCAGCCGGTACTGGAAGAATTAGGGCCGGAATACGAAGAAGCGGCAGAAACGCTCGGCGCAACACGTTTACAGAGTTTCCGCAAAGTGGTGCTGCCGGAGCTTTCTCCGGCGCTGGTGGCGGGCGTGGCGCTGTCGTTTACCCGTAGTCTTGGTGAGTTTGGCGCAGTGATATTTATCGCCGGGAACATCGCCTGGAAGACGGAAGTAACGTCGCTGATGATTTTTGTTCGCTTACAGGAATTTGATTACCCGGCGGCGAGCGCGATTGCTTCGGTGATCCTCGCAGCATCGCTGCTGCTGCTGTTCTCTATTAACACTCTGCAAAGTCGCTTCGGTCGGCGTGTGGTAGGTCATTAATGGCGGAAGTTACACAGTTGAAGCGTTATGACGCGCGCCCGATTAACTGGGGCAAATGGTTTTTGATTGGTACGGGGATGCTGGTGTCAGCGTTCATCCTGCTCGTGCCGATGATTTACATCTTTGTGCAGGCATTCAGCAAGGGGATCATGCCGGTATTACAGAACCTGGCAGATCCGGACATGCTGCACGCTATCTGGCTGACGGTGATGATTGCGCTGATTGCTGTGCCGGTGAACCTGGTGTTCGGCATCCTGTTGGCCTGGCTGGTGACGCGTTTTGATTTTCCGGGGCGTCAGTTGCTGCTGACGCTGCTGGATATTCCGTTTGCGGTGTCGCCGGTAGTCGCCGGTCTGGTGTATCTGCTGTTCTACGGCTCCAACGGCCCGCTGGGCGGCTGGCTTGACGAACATAATCTGCAAATTATGTTCTCCTGGCCGGGAATGGTGCTGGTGACTATCTTCGTGACGTGTCCGTTTGTGGTGCGTGAACTGGTGCCGGTGATGTTAAGTCAGGGCAGCCAGGAAGACGAAGCGGCGATTTTGCTTGGCGCGTCTGGCTGGCAGATGTTTCGCCGCGTTACGTTGCCGAACATCCGCTGGGCGCTGCTGTATGGTGTGGTGCTGACTAACGCCCGCGCGATTGGCGAGTTTGGTGCGGTATCGGTGGTTTCCGGCTCGATTCGCGGCGAAACCCTGTCGCTGCCATTACAGATTGAATTGCTGGAGCAGGACTACAATACCGTCGGCTCCTTTACCGCCGCCGCGCTGTTGACGCTGATGGCGATTATCACCCTGTTTTTAAAGAGTATGTTGCAGTGGCGTCTGGAGAATCAGGAAAAACGCGCGCAGCAGGAGGTACATCATGAGCATTGAGATTGCCAGGATTAAGAAGTCATTTGGTCGCACCCAGGTGTTGAACGATATCTCACTGGATATTCCTTCTGGTCAGATGGTCGCGTTACTGGGGCCGTCCGGCTCCGGGAAAACCACGCTGCTGAGGATTATCGCCGGGCTGGAGCATCAAACCAGCGGGCATATTCGCTTCCACGGCACCGACGTCAGCCGCCTGCACGCGCGCGATCGTAAAGTGGGATTTGTGTTCCAGCATTACGCGCTGTTCCGCCATATGACGGTGTTCGACAACATCGCCTTTGGCCTGACGGTGCTGCCGCGTCGAGAGCGCCCAAATGCGGCGGCGATCAAAGCGAAAGTCACCCAGTTACTGGAGATGGTGCAGCTTGATCATCTGGCAGATCGTTATCCGGCGCAGCTTTCTGGTGGTCAGAAACAGCGTGTGGCGCTGGCGCGTGCGCTTGCCGTGGAACCGCAAATTCTGTTGCTTGATGAACCGTTTGGCGCGCTGGATGCGCAGGTGCGTAAAGAACTGCGTCGCTGGCTGCGTCAGCTTCACGAAGAGTTGAAATTTACCAGTGTGTTCGTCACTCACGATCAGGAAGAGGCGACTGAAGTTGCCGATCGTGTGGTCGTGATGAGCCAGGGCAATATCGAACAGGCGGATGCGCCGGATCAGGTCTGGCGTGAACCGGCGACCCGCTTTGTGCTCGAATTTATGGGCGAAGTGAACCGCTTACAGGGAATTATTCGCGGCGGGCAGTTCCACGTTGGCGCGCATCGCTGGCCGCTGGGGTATACGCCTGCATATCAGGGGCCGGTGGATCTCTTCCTGCGTCCGTGGGAAGTGGATATCAGTCGCCGCACCAGCCTCGATTCGCCGCTGCCGGTACAGGTACTGGAAGCCAGTCCGAAAGGACACTACACCCAATTAGTCGTACAACCGCTGGGGTGGTACAACGAACCGCTGACAGTTGTGATGCATGGCGATGACGCCCCGCAACGCGGTGAGCGTTTATTCGTTGGCCTGCAACATGCGCGCTTGTATAACGGCGATCAGCGTATTGAAACCCGCGATGAGGAGCTTGCTCTCGCACAAAGCGCCTGATAGGTTGAGTAAATGTTAAACGCCCGGAGGCGCATCCCGCGATCCGGGCTTTTTAATGGCAAGGTTTGTAACCTGTAGGCCTGATAAGACGCGCAAGCGTCGCATCAGGCAACACCACGTATGGACAGAGATCGTGAGTACATTAGAACAAACAATTGGCAATACGCCTCTGGTGAAGTTGCAGCGAATGGGGCCGGATAACGGCAGTGAAGTGTGGTTAAAACTGGAAGGGAATAACCCTGCGGGTTCGGTGAAAGACCGCGCGGCATTATCAATGATTGTCGAGGCGGAAAAGCGTGGGGAAATTAAACCCGGTGATGTGTTAATCGAAGCCACCAGTGGTAACACAGGCATTGCGCTGGCAATGATCGCCGCGCTAAAAGGCTATCGCATGAAATTGCTGATGCCCGACAACATGAGCCAGGAACGTCGCGCGGCGATGCGTGCCTACGGTGCGGAACTGATTCTTGTCACTAAAGAGCAGGGCATGGAAGGCGCACGCGATCTGGCGCTGGAGATGGCGAATCGTGGTGAAGGCAAGCTGCTCGACCAGTTCAATAACCCCGATAATCCTTATGCGCATTACACCACCACCGGGCCGGAAATCTGGCAGCAAACCGGCGGTCGCATTACGCATTTTGTCTCCAGCATGGGGACGACTGGCACCATCACCGGCGTGTCACGGTTTATGTGCGAACAATCCAAACCGGTAACGATTGTTGGCCTGCAGCCGGAAGAGGGTAGCAGCATTCCGGGGATTCGCCGCTGGCCAGCGGAATATCTGCCGGGCATCTTTAACGCTTCTCTGGTGGACGAGGTACTGGATATTCACCAGCGCGACGCGGAAAACACCATGCGCGAACTGGCGGTGCGGGAAGGGATTTTCTGCGGCGTCAGCTCCGGCGGCGCGGTTGCCGGTGCGATACGCGTGGCAAAAGCCAACCCTGGCGCAGTGGTGGTAGCGATCATCTGCGATCGTGGCGATCGCTACCTTTCCACCGGGGTGTTTGGCGAAGAACACTTTAGCCAGGGGGCGGGGATTTAAGGATTAATAGCATTGGAGGCTGATGACAAACGCAAAACAGCCTGATGCGCTACGTTTATCAGGCCTACAAGGTTCCTGTAATATATTGCATTAGCAATATTTTGTAGGCCGGATAAGGCGTTTACGCCGCATCCGGCATAAACAAAGTGCACTTTGTCAATAATCTGATTTGTCGGCAGTTGTTGCTGCCGACAAATGCCATAGTTGACAGCTAAACTATCCCCTTCGTAATCTATCCACCAAAATTTACTCGATTTTTCATCGTTATAAATAAAGCATTTTTTCATGTTACCTCCTGTAAATGCCTTGCCAAAGCGGATTAATTCCCTTCCTCAGGCACTGTTTTATCCGTCTGCGCAATCAGCGCATGTAAAAAAGGTTGCGCATTTTCATCGCTCTTACCGGGCATCTTCACGATGTAAGGCTTCCCGGTAATGGATGACGACGAAGCCACCTTATCAATAAACTGCTCGGCGGTATCAATGCGGTTGCGTGTGTTGCCGAGCTTCAACTTCAGATGCGAAACTGCTTCATCACAAGTATGTTGATCGCCATTGCGTATGAATATCAAATCCTTATGCTGCGCTAATCCCTCCAGCATGGCGTTAATTCTGACTTCTTCGTGGGCAGTTAACTTCGCGTAAGCGGGGAGTGCCATCAGCAGTGTGATGACCAGACAAATGATTTTCTTCACTGAATTGCCTTATCCTTGTGTTGTATTAGCCGATTTGACTGCCAGAATCAGGTAAAGTTTCGGTTGGGGTACGATGAGGATCATCGGCAAGGAGAAATTATTAAATGAGTAGTTTGTTGTTGTTTAACGATAAGAGCAGGGCGTTGCAGGCGGATATCGTCGCCGTGCAGTCGCAGGTGGTGTATGGCAGCGTAGGCAACAGCATTGCCGTGCCTGCCATTAAACAGAACGGCCTGAATGTCTTTGCCGTACCGACCGTGTTGCTGAGTAATACGCCGCATTATGACACGTTCTACGGTGGTGCGATTCCGGACGAGTGGTTTAGCGGTTATTTGCGCGCACTGAAAGAGCGTGATGCGCTGCGTAAGTTACGTGCGGTGACTACAGGCTATATGGGGACAGCGTCACAAATTAGAATCCTTGCCGAATGGCTGACAGTCTTACGCGAAGAGCATCCTGACTTGCTGATTATGGTCGATCCGGTGATTGGCGATATTGATAGTGGTATTTACGTCAAACCTGACCTTCCCGATGCGTATCGGCAATATTTACTGCCACTGGCGCAGGGGATTACGCCAAATATCTTTGAGCTGGAAATCCTGACCGGTAAAAACTGCCGCGATCTCGACAGCGCCATTGCCGCTGCAAAAAGCCTGCTTTCAGAGACATTAAAATGGGTGGTTATTACCAGCGCTTCCGGCAATGAAGACAATCAGGATATGCAGGTGGTGGTGGTCAGTGCCGATAGCGTGAATGTCATTTCCCACTCTCGGGTAAAAACGGATCTTAAAGGTACTGGCGATCTGTTTTGCGCTCAACTTATCAGTGGATTACTGAAAGGGAAGGCGTTAACCGACGCAGTGCACAGCGCAGGTTTACGCGTGCTGGAGGTGATGTGTTATACCCAGCAGCATGAAAGCGATGAATTGATTTTGCCGCCGCTGGCGGAAGCATAAAAAAATGGCGCCCACGGGCGCCATTTTTCACTGTGGCAAGAATTACTTCTTGATGCGGATAACCGGGGTTTCACCCACAGTCACGCTCCCGGACAGTTTGATCAGTTCTTTGATTTCGTCCATGTTGGAGATAACAACCGGAGTCAGGGTTGACTTAGCTTTCTCTTCCAGCAGCGGCAGATCGAATTCAATAACAGTATCGCCAACTTTTACGCGCTGACCTTCTTCAGCAATACGCTTGAAGCCTTCGCCTTTCAGTTCAACGGTGTCGATACCGAAGTGGACGAACAACTCAACGCCGCTATCAGATTCGATAGAGAACGCGTGGTTGGTTTCAAAGATTTTACCAATGGTGCCGTCAACCGGAGCTACCATTTTGTTGCCAGTTGGTTTGATAGCAATACCATCACCAACGATTTTTTCCGCAAAAACGACATCCGGCACGTCTTCGATATTGACGATCTCGCCAGAGAGCGGAGCAATGATCTCAATAGTTCCGGTATCTTTTTTGTCATCAGAAACCAGAGATTTCAGTTTATCGAACAAACCCATGATCTTCTCCTAAGCAGTAAATTGGGCCGCATCTCGTGGATTAGCAGATTGTTTTTTCTTCAATGAACTTGTTAACCAGCGTCATTAACTCGTCCGTTGTCGGTTGAGCAAGAGCCTGCTCTGCTAACACCTTCGCATCTTCGAAGTTCGTGTTACGGATAATCTTCTTAATGCGCGGGATAGAAATGGCGCTCATAGAGAATTCGTCCAGACCCATCCCCAGCAACAGAAGTGTAGCACGTTCATCGCCAGCAAGCTCACCACACATGCCAGTCCATTTGCCTTCAGCATGAGAAGCATCAATAACTTGCTTGATCAAGTTCAGCACGGACGGTGACATTGGCTGGTAAAGGTGTGAAATCATATCATTACCACGGTCAACTGCCAGAGTGTACTGCGTTAAATCATTGGTGCCGATACTAAAGAAATCAACTTCTTTGGCTAAATGACGCGCAATTGTTGCGGCAGCCGGTGTTTCCACCATCACGCCAATTTCAATTGATTCGTCAAACGCTTTACCTTCGTCGCGCAGTTCCTGTTTGTAGATTTCAATCTCTTTGCGCAGTGCGCGTACTTCTTCAACAGAGATGATCATCGGGAACATGATGCGCAATTTGCCGAAAGCAGAGGCACGCAGGATAGCGCGGAGCTGATCGCGCAGAATCTCTTTACGATCCATCGCGATACGGATAGCACGCCAGCCGAGGAACGGGTTCTCTTCTTTCGGGAAGTTCATGTACGGCAGCTCTTTGTCGCCGCCAATGTCCATGGTACGAACAATAACCGCCTGCGAGCCACACGCTTCAGCCACAGCTTTGTAGGCCGCGAACTGTTCTTCTTCAGTCGGCAGCGCGTCGCGGTCCATGAACAGGAATTCGGTGCGATACAGACCAACGCCTTCAGCGCCATTACGTTCTGCACCTTCAACGTCACGAACAGTACCGATGTTAGCGCACACTTCTACCTGGTGACCGTCCAGCGTAATGGCTGGCAGATCTTTCAGCTTAGCAAGCTCTGCTTTTTCAGAAGCTACTTGCTCCTGAACAGCGCGCAATTTATCGATAACTTCGTTGGTTGGATTGACGTAAACCTGATTATTTACGGCATCCAGAATCAGATAGTCGTCATTTTTCACCTGAGAGGTGACGCTACCAGTACCCACAATGGCTGGCAGTTCCAGAGAGCGTGCCATGATTGAGGTGTGGGAAGTACGGCCACCCGCGTCGGTGATGAAACCCAGTACCTTCTTCAGGTTCAACTGTGCGGTTTCGGACGGCGTCAGGTCAGCGGCAACCAGAATGACTTCATCCTGAATCGCGCTCAGGTCGATAATCTTCAGACCCAGGATGTTGCGCAGCAGGCGCTTACCGATATCACGCACGTCAGCCGCACGTTCTTTCAGGTATTCATCATCCAGTTCTTCCAGGGCAGAAGCCTGACCTTCAATAACTTCATGAGCAGCAGCGTCAGCCGTCATGTGCTTATCTTTAATCAGGGCTATGATTTCCTGCTCCAGCTCCTCATCTTCGAGCAGCATGATATGCCCTTCAAAGATGGCTTCTTTTTCTTCACCGAACGTTTCACCAGCTTTCGTTTTGATCGTTTCAAGCTGGGCTGATGCCTTGGCACGACCGCTCAGAAAACGTTCAACTTCCTGATCAACCTGGTCGGCAGAAATTTTTTTCCGGTCAATGACGATTTCGTCTTCTTTCAGAAGCAGAGCTTTACCGAAAGCGATACCCGGGGATGCTAAAATGCCTGAAATCATAACCCTACCTTACTTGTGACTGATTTTTAAAAGAACCCGGGAAATTACTCGAGTTCCGCCATCAGTTTAACCAGATGTTCAACCGCTTTCTGTTCGTCTTCGCCTTCAGCGGAGATAGTCACAACGGTCCCTTGAGTCAGGCCCAGAGTCTGCAGTTTAAACAGGCTTTTTGCGCTGGCGCTTTTGCCGTTGGAAGTCACAGTAATTTCAGAAGTGAAGCCCTTAGCTTCTTTTACAAACTGGGCAGCAGGGCGGGTGTGCAGACCGTTCGGAGCGGTAATGGTAACTTCTTGCTGGAACATTGTATTTCCCCAACTTATAGGTTTAGTGTTGTGGAACTAAAGTCTAGCCTGGCGGTTTGACTTTAGCCTGTATTGTTAGCGCCAGTTTTAACAGACGCGACGCACGAAGTGTTCTATGCAGTCCATTGCTGGCGGATGTTGGCCGCTGACGTTTCGTTCATCATTAAACATTATGCCGCTAAAGGAAGAATTGAACCAAATCATAAAATCGATTCAGCTAAGGCTTTTCCTGTAACGATTAATTTCGCGCATCAAAATAATTAGTCAGGTTAAATACCAGTTCCGACAGGCTGAATCAATGCCAGGAGGGGCGAAAATTTGAAGTAGGCCACAAAAAAGCACCTAAAAAGGTGCTTTTTTACGCATTTCTAACAACCTGGCATTACTGTTGCAATTCTTTCTCGGTAAAGAGATCGGCAAATAATGCAGTGCTTAAATAACGTTCACCCGATGATGGCAGAATAACCACAATATTCTTATTGGTAAAGCTTTCATCTTCTTGCAGCTTCAATGCAGCGGCAACCGCCGCGCCAGAAGAGATCCCAGCAAGAATGCCTTCTTCTTCCATCAGACGACGTGCGGTAGAGATAGCTTCTTCATTGGTGATGCCAATAACTTTATCGACCAGTTTAAGATCAAGGTTAGCCGGGATAAAGCCAGCACCTATGCCCTGGATTTTATGCGGGCCGGGTTTGATTTCTTCACCTGCCAGCGCCTGGGCGATAACGGGAGAGTCGGTTGGCTCAACGGCGACAGAGATGAGATCAGTCTTGCCTTTGGTGCCTTTAATGTAGCGGCTGACGCCGGTCAGCGTACCGCCAGTACCAACACCAGCAATAAATACATCAACCTGACCATCGGTATCTTCCCAGATCTCCGGACCGGTGGTTTTTTCATGAATTTCTGGATTCGCCGGGTTGCTGAATTGTTGCAGCAGCAGATATTTTTCTGGGTTGCTGGCGACAATTTCTTCTGCTTTTTGAATTGCGCCTTTCATGCCTTTCGCGCCTTCGGTCAACACCAGGTTTGCGCCCAGAGCTTTCAGCAGTTTGCGGCGTTCAATACTCATGGTTTCTGGCATGGTCAGGGTGAGTTTGTAACCGCGAGCGGCAGCCACATAAGCCAGAGCAATACCTGTGTTGCCGCTGGTTGGTTCAACCAATTCAACGCCGGGTTTCAGCACGCCGCGTTTTTCGGCATCCCAAATCATATTGGCACCGATACGGCACTTAACGCTGAAGCTGGGGTTACGAGATTCCACCTTCGCCAGAATACGTCCGTTACCGATGCGATTCAGGCGAACCAGCGGTGTGTGACCGATAGTCAGCGAGTTATCTTCAAAAATCTTACTCATGGCCTGTCCTTAACTGTATGAAATTGGGATACAACAGGTAGCATACCCGCTCAGAGAATATGCGGAAGTAAGGATTTAGCATATCTATATGCAGAAGGGAAATAATGGCTTGCAAGATGGAATAAGGGTGGCATAAGCCACCCCTCTTCCATACAAAAAGTTTACAAAATAACCAGGAGACTGTTACTTCCACAATGCATGTTTAGCGCGATAACAATCGACCCACATTGCTGTCGCGCCACAGACGGCCACTGGCATGATGAACAGGTTGAGCACCGGGATCATCGTGAACAGGCTGGTTAATGCGCCAAACTGCATATTGGTGATTTTGCGCGTGCGCAGGGCAGTGCGCATCTCTTTGAACGGCACTTTGTGGTTGTCGAACGGATAGTCGCAGTACTGAATGGCTAACATCCAGGCACTGAACAGGAACCACAGTACTGGCGCGACGGTTTGCCCGATGCCCGGGATGAAGTAGAGGAGCAGCAATACGATGGCGCGTGGCAGATACCAGGCAAATTTTTGCCATTCGCGTTTCATAATTCGCGGCACATCTTTCATGATGCCAAAGATGCCGGTATCCGGCGGCGTAGCGCCTGTCAACCTGGCTTCCAACTGTTCAGCCAATAAACCGTTAAACGGTGCGGCAATCCAGTTCGCAATAGTTGAGAAAAAATAGCCAAAAACCAGTAGAACGGAGATAACCGCGACAGGCCACAGCAAATAGCTCAACCATTGCAGCCAGTCAGGCACGTGGCTCATTAATGATGGGATCCAGGCATCCAGTTGAGTAAAGAGCCACCAGAATGCACTTCCCATCAACAAAATATTGACCAACAGAGGTAAAATAACAAAACGCCGAATCCCGGGTTGCGAGACGAGCTTCCAGCCTTGCGCAAAATAGTAAAAACCGCTGCGTGGGGAAGATGTGAATGTTGAAATCATAATCAGGATATGCTCCTTTTGACCAATCCCAGGAAAATTCTGCGTATTTTACCGGGTAATTGCGCAATGGACAGTTAGGATATGTTCGAAAAAACAGCAAAAAGCACGATTTCATCTATCTTTGTGCTGTGAAAGTTAAGAGTGCACTTGCACTTGAGGTAATCGGCAAATACTCTTAGTGAGTAAATGTTTGCCGTGGTGGCAAGGTGTTAGAACAACAGAGAATATAATGATGCAGGATTTGCGTCTGATATTAATCATTGTTGGCGCGATCGCCATAATCGCTTTACTGGTACATGGTTTCTGGACCAGCCGTAAAGAACGATCTTCTATGTTCCGCGATCGGCCATTAAAACGAATGAAGTCAAAACGTGACGACGATTCTTATGACGAGGATGTCGAAGATGATGAGGGCGTTGGTGAGGTTCGTGTTCACCGCGTAAATCATGCCCCGGCTAACGCCCTGGAGCATGAGGCTGCTCGTCCGTCGCCGCAACACCAGTACCAACCGCCTTATGCGTCTGCGCAGCCGCGTCAACCGGTTCAGCAGCCGCCTGAAGCGCAGGTATCGCCGCAACATGCTCCGCATTCAGCGCATCCTGTTCAGCAACCACAGCCAGTACAGCAGCCGGCCTACCCGCCGCAGCCTGAACAGCCTGTTGCTTCGCAGGTACAGTCAGCTCCGCAGCCGACACAGCCAGCGCCACAACCGGCGCAGCAGGCTTTCCAGACTGCGGAACCCGTAGCAGCACCGCAGCCTGAGCCTGTGGCTGAACCGGTGCCTGTCATGGATAAGCCGAAGCGCAAAGAAGCGGTGATCATTATGAACGTCGCAGCGCATCACGGTAACGAGCTGAATGGTGAACTGCTTCTTAACAGCATTCAGCAGGCGGGCTTTATCTTTGGCGATATGAATATTTACCATCGTCATCTTAGCCCGGACGGCAGTGGCCCGGCGTTATTCAGCCTGGCGAATATGGTGAAACCGGGAACATTTGATCCTGAAATGAAGGATTTCACTACACCGGGTGTCACTATCTTTATGCAGGTGCCGTCTTATGGTGATGAACTGCAAAACTTCAAGCTGATGCTGCAATCTGCGCAGCATATCGCTGATGAAGTGGGCGGCGTGGTGCTTGATGATCAGCGCCGTATGATGACTCCGCAGAAACTGCGCGAGTATCAGGACATCATCCGCGAAGTGAAAGACGCTAACGCCTGATACACTTAAATTAAATCAACTTCTCTTCGAACCCCCGCTTGTCGGGGGTTTTTAGCATTGATGGTGCGATATGGAATCAATCGAACAACAACTGACAGAACTGCGAACGGTGCTTCGTCATCATGAATATCTTTATCATGTGATGGATGCGCCGGAAATTCCTGACGCTGAATACGATCGCCTGATGCGCGAACTGCGCGAGCTGGAAGCCAAACATCCAGAACTGATTACCCCTGATTCACCCACTCAACGTGTAGGTGCAGCACCGTTAGCGGCTTTCAGCCAGATCCGTCATGAAGTACCGATGCTGTCGCTGGATAACGTTTTTGATGAAGAGAGTTTTCTTGCTTTCAACAAACGCGTTCAGGATCGTCTGAAAAGTAACGAAAAAGTGACCTGGTGCTGTGAGCTGAAGCTCGATGGCCTTGCCGTCAGCATACTGTATGAGAATGGCGTACTGGTGAGTGCAGCAACCCGTGGCGATGGCACTACCGGGGAAGACATCACATCTAACGTCCGTACTATTCGCGCCATTCCGCTGAAACTACACGGTGAGAATATCCCGGCGCGTCTGGAAGTGCGTGGTGAAGTGTTCCTGCCGCAGGCGGGCTTCGAAAAGATCAACGAAGATGCGCGACGCACGGGCGGAAAAGTGTTTGCTAACCCACGTAATGCGGCGGCAGGTTCATTGCGTCAGCTTGATCCGCGTATCACAGCCAAGCGGCCGCTCACTTTCTTCTGCTACGGCGTTGGCGTGCTGGAAGGCGGTGAGCTGCCAGATACTCATCTTGGTCGTTTACTGCAATTTAAAAAGTGGGGATTACCGGTCAGCGATCGCGTCACGTTATGCGAATCGGCGGAAGAGGTGCTGGCGTTCTACCATAAAGTAGAAGAAGACCGCCCGACGCTGGGCTTTGATATCGACGGCGTGGTAATTAAGGTCAACTCCCTGGCGCAGCAGGAACAGCTTGGCTTTGTTGCGCGCGCCCCTCGTTGGGCAGTGGCGTTTAAATTTCCGGCACAGGAGCAGATGACTTTTGTGCGTGACGTCGAGTTTCAGGTTGGGCGTACTGGCGCGATTACGCCTGTTGCACGTCTCGAACCTGTCCATGTCGCGGGTGTGCTGGTGAGCAACGCCACCCTACACAATGCCGATGAAATCGAACGTCTTGGCTTACGTATTGGCGATAAAGTGGTGATTCGCCGTGCTGGCGACGTGATCCCGCAAGTGGTTAACGTGGTGCTTTCTGAACGCCCGGAAGATACTCGTGAGGTAGTATTCCCGACGCATTGCCCGGTATGCGGTTCTGACGTGGAACGAGTGGAAGGCGAGGCTGTGGCTCGCTGTACTGGTGGTTTGATTTGCGCCGCCCAGCGTAAAGAGTCGCTGAAACACTTTGTTTCCCGTCGCGCGATGGACGTTGACGGTATGGGAGACAAAATCATCGACCAGTTGGTTGAAAAAGAATATGTCCATACGCCTGCGGATCTGTTCAAGTTAACGGCGGGTAAGCTCACCGGGCTGGAGAGAATGGGGCCGAAATCGGCGCAAAACGTGGTTAACGCACTGGAAAAAGCGAAAGAAACCACCTTTGCCCGCTTCCTTTATGCGCTTGGCATACGCGAAGTCGGTGAGGCAACGGCATCAGGTCTGGCGGCATATTTCGGCACGCTGGAAGCGCTGGAAGCGGCTTCGATTGAAGAGCTGCAAAAAGTGCCCGATGTTGGAATTGTCGTCGCATCTCATGTGCACAACTTCTTTGCCGAAGAAAGTAACCGTAATGTCATCAGTGAACTGCTGGCGGAAGGCGTTCACTGGCCTGCGCCGGTAGTCATCAACGCGGAAGAGATCGACAGCCCGTTTGCTGGTAAAACGGTGGTGCTCACGGGTAGCTTAAGTCAGATGTCGCGTGATGACGCTAAAGCTCGCCTGGTCGAACTGGGCGCGAAAGTGGCGGGCAGCGTGTCGAAGAAAACCGACCTGGTGATTGCCGGAGAAGCCGCAGGTTCTAAACTGGCGAAAGCGCAGGAACTGGGCATTGAAGTGATCGACGAAGCTGAAATGCTGCGTTTGCTGGGCAACTGAGATGGAAAAAGAGCAGTTGATTGAAATAGCCAATACGATAATGCCGTTTGGCAAGTACAAAGGGCGTCGCTTAATTGACCTGCCGGAGGAGTATCTGCTGTGGTTTGCCCGCAAAGATGAATTTCCGGCAGGGAAACTCGGTGAGCTAATGCAAATCACGCTGCTGATTAAAACGGAGGGGCTGACGCAACTGGTCCAGCCCCTGAAGCGCCCGCTTTAAACCTTTCCGTGGCTTTCCTGCTGCGACTGTAACTGCCCGGTCTGGCGCTTGTAACGACGCGCCAGTACCGCGCAAACCATCAGTTGGATCTGATGGAAAATCATCAATGGCAGCACCATCATACCGATCACCGATGTCGGGAACAGAATGTTTGCCATTGGGATACCATTCGCCAGACTCTTTTTCGAGCCACAGAAGACGATAGTGATTTCATCCGCCTTATTGAAACCCAGTCGGCGCGCCATAAAGACGTTAATCACAATCACAATAGCCAACAGCACGCAACTAACCACCACAATAAACAATAGCGATCCCCAGCCGACTTTATGCCAGATACCGTTAACGACTGCTTCGCTAAATGCCGTATAAACCACCAACAGAATGGATGTTTGATCGGTTTTCGCAATCCACTTTTTATTGCGCGCCACCCAGTTACCAATCCACGGGCGGGAAAGATGCCCCAACACAAACGGCAGCAACAGTTGCAGCATAATCTTACCGACCTGCTCGAGGCTACCCTCTGCACCGTGAACATTCATCACCACACCAACCAGCAACGGCGAAAGGAAAATCCCCAGCAGACTGGATGCTGACGCAGAGCAAACTGCAGCCGCGACATTACCACCCGCCATTGAGGTAAAGGCAATTGCGGACTGCACGGTAGCCGGAAGAATGCACAGATAGAGAAAACCGGAGTAGAGCATCGGGTCGACATTTACCGGTTTCCACCAGGCAAACAGTACGCCCAGAATTGGGAACAGCACGAAGGTGCTGCACATTACCCACAAATGTAGCCGCCAGTGACTACCGCCAGCGATAATCGCTTCACGCGACAATTTTGCGCCGTGCATAAAGAACAGCAGGGCAATAGCTGCCGTAGTCAGATTTTCAAAGAACGGGACGAAATCGCCTCTGGCCGGGAAGAAGGAAGCCAGTAATACCACTGTGATCAGGGTTAAGGTGAAAGGATCGAGGATACGAAAAAGTTTCATAAAGACTCCAGATGATCGATGGTTCTATTGTGCTTCTTCCAGTTTGAGAAATAAAATTGATTTATTGCATCCATTTATGAAGAAAATAGATGAATTATTCTTTAAAACAATTAAAGGTTTTCGTCACAGTAGCGCAGGAGAAAAGTTTTAGTCGCGCAGGAGAGCGTATTGGCCTGAGCCAGTCGGCAGTGAGTCACAGTGTGAAGGAGCTGGAAAACCATACGGGTGTTCGCCTGCTGGACAGAACCACGCGTGAAGTGGTGCTTACAGATGCAGGGCTGCAGTTGGCTTTGCGTCTTGAGCGACTGCTGGATGAACTAAACAGCACGTTGCGCGATACCGGGCGTATGGGGCAACAACTGAGCGGAAAAGTTCGGGTCGCTGCCAGCCAGACCATTTCCGCGCATCTTATTCCGCAATGCATTGCTGAAAGCCATCGCCGCTATCCAGATATTCAGTTTGTCCTGCACGATCGTCCGCAGCAGTGGGTGATGGAAAGTATTCGCCAGGGAGATGTCGATTTTGGCATCGTCATCGATCCAGGCCCAGTGGGCGATCTGCAATGTGAAGCGATTCTTTCCGAGCCTTTCTTCTTGCTTTGCCATCGCGATAGCTCTCTGGCCGCGGAAGATTATGTACCCTGGCAGGCATTACAGGGAGCGAAACTGGTGTTGCAGGATTACGCGTCAGGCAGCCGACCGCTGATTGATGCAGCGCTGGCGCGCAACGGTATTCAGGCGAATATTGTGCAGGAGATTGGTCATCCGGCGACGTTGTTCCCGATGGTAGCCGCAGGCATCGGCATCAGTATTCTTCCCGCACTGGCGCTGCCATTACCTGAAGGTAGCCCACTAGTGGTAAAGCGTATTACGCCGGTGGTGGAACGCCAGTTGATGTTGGTGCGCAGGAAGAACCGTTCACTTTCCACTGCCGCTGAAGCGTTATGGGATGTGGTACGAGACCAGGGTCATGCGCTAATGGCTGAGCGGGAAGGGGATCCGTTGTATCAGATATAGAATGAATTCATACTGCCGGGAGCCCCGGCAGTAATTAATCAGAAGTTAAATTTGATGGAGTAGATTATCGCATCCTGGTAAAAATCTTCGCCCAGTTTGTCATCCGCATATCGATACTGAATCCCCGTAGTGATGTGTGATGTTGCATTCCACCACAGTGCAACTGCGCCGTTCAGCCCTTCTTTACCGCCATTACCCGTCGCATAGGTAGCGTCACGGTCAAACTCGTACTCGTTCCAGTTGGTGAGAGTGAATTTCTCACTGCCCAGCATAAAGTTGTAACCTGCAACCCAGCCGGCTACATAGCCGTTGTTGCCAGTGTAATAGGTTTGATCTGTATAACGCTTAGCAAAGAACGGTTTGAACCACCAACCGCTGCCGGTGAAATTGTAGCCGACACCGTACAGGAACATATCGTCGTGGAAATTCACGCGATTTGCAGATCCGTAGGTACCATACGCGTGCAGGTAAAGATTAAATCCGGTGTCACCCAGGTAAATACGGTTGGTATTTTTAAAGGTATAACGCTGCTCGCTACCTGGTTTATTATGGCGACCGTTATAGAAGTTTTCCCAGTCGAAGAACCCGTACATTTCTCCCCAATTAAAGTTAGCGCCACCTTCAATTTCAAGATAACCAAAATCATCTTTGTGTGATTTTGTTGACGATTTTTCGGTAGTCCGACTGGTCCAGTCCAGATAATGCACGCCGATATCTGCAAAACCGCCTTTAAATTCTGCATGAGATATAACAGGTATCGCTAATATAGAGGATAGAGTCAGAGTTAAAAGATGTTTTTTCATAGCATAAATCCCTATGCTGATCGTTATTAGTAGATTGCTTAATAAAGTGGTTTGTTAAAAACGATATATTGTTAATGCAAAGGAATTAATATCGCCAATACAGTTTTTACCATTGATTAATAGAGAAAAGATATAAATCCATCGATATCGAATCGCTATTGAATGCGTGAGAAAAGTGTATTGGTAAGAACCGGGACAACCTCGCTATAAAAAGGCGTTAGATTCCACCCTACAGAAAAAGGATATATATGTCTCAGGTTCAATTTTCTCATAACTCGCTGTTTTGCGTAGATATTATCAAGACTTATAAACCTAATTTCACGCCACGAGTGGCCTTTATTTTAGGTTCCGGGCTGGGCGCGCTGGCCGATCAGATTGAGAACGCTGTCGCAATTTCCTACGAAAAGCTGCCAGGTTTCCCGGTAAGTACGGTACATGGTCATGCGGGGGAGTTAGTGCTGGGCCATCTCCAGGGCGTACCGGTGGTATGTATGAAAGGTCGCGGACATTTCTACGAGGGTCGTGGAATGACCATCATGACTGACGCAATTCGTACCTTTAAGCTGCTGGGCTGCGAGCTACTGTTCTGCACCAATGCGGCAGGCTCACTGCGTCCGGAAGTGGGGGCAGGCAGCCTGGTCGCATTGAAAGATCATATCAACACCATGCCAGGTACGCCGATGGTGGGTCTTAACGATGATCGTTTTGGAGAGCGTTTCTTCTCACTGGCAAATGCCTACGATGCGGAATACCGCGCACTGTTACAAAAAGTGGCGAAAGAAGAGGGATTCCCTCTGACTGAGGGCGTGTTCGTCTCGTATCCGGGGCCGAATTTCGAGACTGCGGCGGAAATTCGCATGATGCAAATTATTGGTGGGGATGTTGTTGGTATGTCTGTGGTGCCTGAGGTTATTTCAGCTCGCCATTGCGACCTTAAAGTAGTTGCGGTCTCTGCGATTACCAATATGGCGGAAGGTTTAAGCGATGTGAAATTGTCACATGCCCAAACGCTGGCGGCTGCGGAGCTCTCTAAGCAGAACTTCATCAACCTTATTTGCGGCTTTCTGCGCAAAATTGCCTGAGAAAAACAATAAGAAACGGCCTCGCGGGTGAGGCCATATGATGCGACAAGGAAACGATTATGAGCATCGCTATGCGCTTAAAGGTAATGTCCTTTTTGCAATATTTTATCTGGGGGAGCTGGTTGGTTACCCTTGGATCTTACATGATTAATACCCTTCATTTCACCGGCGCGAACGTCGGTATGGTCTATAGCTCCAAAGGTATCGCCGCGATCATTATGCCCGGTATTATGGGGATCATCGCGGACAAATGGCTGCGCGCTGAACGTGCATATATGCTGTGTCATCTGGTGTGCGCTGGCGTACTTTTTTATGCGGCGTCGGTGAGTGATCCGGATACGATGTTTTGGGTGATGTTAATTAATGCGATGGCATTTATGCCGACTATCGCATTATCGAACAGCGTCTCGTATTCCTGTCTTGCTCAGGCAGGGCTTGACCCCGTATCTGCTTTCCCGCCCATTCGCGTTTTTGGTACGGTAGGATTTATTGTCGCGATGTGGGCGGTCAGCTTACTGCATCTGGAATTGAGCAGCCTGCAGTTGTATGTTGCGTCTGGTGCGTCATTGCTGCTGTCGGCTTATGCGCTGACTTTGCCTAAGATTCCGGTTGCGGAGAAAAAATCGACCACGTCGCTTGCCAGCAAGCTGGGTCTGGATGCTTTCGTGCTGTTTAAAAATCCACGCATGGCCATCTTTTTCCTCTTTGCCATGATGCTGGGTGCGGTACTGCAAATTACCAACGTTTTTGGTAATCCATTCCTGCATGATTTCGCCCGTAACCCGGAGTTTGCTGATAGCTTCGTGGTGAAATATCCCTCCATTTTACTGTCAGTTTCACAGATGGCTGAAGTCGGTTTCATTTTGACGATTCCGTTCTTTTTGAAGCGTTTTGGCATCAAAACCGTCATGCTGATGAGTATGGTGGCCTGGACGCTGCGCTTTGGCTTCTTCGCCTATGGAGATCCGTCACCAACCGGCTTTATTTTGCTGCTGCTGTCGATGATTGTTTACGGCTGTGCATTTGATTTCTTCAATATTTCTGGTTCGGTATTTGTCGAACAGGAAGTTGATTCCAGCATCCGTGCCAGCGCGCAGGGGCTCTTTATGACCATGGTAAATGGTGTCGGCGCATGGGTTGGCTCGATTCTGAGTGGTATGGCAGTAGATTACTTCTCGGTAGATGGCATAAAAGACTGGCAAACTATCTGGCTGGTGTTTGCAGGATATGCTCTTTTTCTCGCAGTGATATTTTTCTTTGGGTTTAAATATAATCATGACCCTGAAAAGATAAAGCATCAAGCGGTGACTCATTAAAAGGATTCGCAGCTCTGCTCTTCAGAGCTGCTTTTATGATAAAGGTTAATTAGTGAAAGATATTTTATTTTCTTCCGGCGTTGGTTTTGGTATTGGTGCTTTATTTACAATCGTGCGCTTGCCTATTCCTGTACCAAATGTATTACCGGGTATATTATCCATTGTGTTTATGTATGTCGGATATCTGGTGGTGAAATACTTTATGCCATGATAATTTAATACGATGTATTTATTATATGGAGCACTTAATTATGGAACGCGTATACAGAACAGATCTTAAGTTGCTCCGTTATTTTCTTGCCGTAGCGGAAGAGTTGCATTTTGGCCGCGCAGCAGCGCGTTTAAATATGTCTCAGCCTCCGCTCAGTATTCATATTAAAGAGCTGGAAAATCAACTCGGCACGCAGCTTTTTATTCGCCATTCGCGCAGCGTCGTACTGACACACGCGGGCAAAATCTTGATGGAAGAATCGCGTCGATTGCTGGTGAATGCAAATAATGTATTGGCTCGGGTTGAACAAATAGGTCGGGGAGAAGCAGGGCGGATTGAACTCGGCGTAGTGGGAACGGCAATGTGGGGACGGATGCGCCCGGTTATGCGGCGATTCCTCAGGGAAAATCCTAACGTTGAAGTTCTTTTTCGCGAAAAGATGCCCGCGATGCAAATGGCCCTGCTGGAACGACGTGAACTCGATGCCGGGATCTGGCGAATGGCGACAGAACCACCGGCAGGTTTTACCAGCTTACGGTTGCATGAATCGGCGTTTCTGGTGGCGATGCCTGAAGAGCATCATCTCTCATCATTTTCCACCGTCCCACTGGAGGCGCTACGTGACGAGTATTTTGTTACAATGCCGCCTGTGTACACTGACTGGGATTTTTTGCAGCGAGTTTGCCAGCAGGTGGGATTTTCACCGGTTGTTATTCGCGAAGTTAATGAACCGCAAACGGTACTCGCCATGGTCAGTATGGGTATTGGTATCACATTGATAGCGGACAGCTACGCACAAATGAACTGGCCAGGTGTCATTTTCCGTCCGCTCAAAGAGCGTATCCCTGCGGATTTATATATTGTTTATGAAACACAGCAGGTGACGCCTGCGATGGTTAAGCTGTTGGCAGCATTGACACAGTAGGTGAGGGGACAGGAATTGCCGGAAATAGTAGGTGTGATAAGTGAAGCGCATCAGGCAATTTCGCAAATCACAGATAGCAAAAAAGCGCCTTTAGGGCGCTTTTTTACATTGGTGGGTCGTGCAGGATTCGAACCTGCGACCAATTGATTAAAAGTCAACTGCTCTACCAACTGAGCTAACGACCCGAAGTGGTGGGTGATGACGGGATCGAACCGCCGACCCCCTCCTTGTAAGGGAGGTGCTCTCCCAGCTGAGCTAATCACCCACTTCGGTACTTCACATTTTTACAAGAAATTTAGCTGGCGAGAAAGTGGTGGGTGATGACGGGATCGAACCGCCGACCCCCTCCTTGTAAGGGAGGTGCTCTCCCAGCTGAGCTAATCACCCATTTCTCAATTTCTTGCTACACGGCGGAGACTACATAAAGTAGTTGGTGGGTGATGACGGGATCGAACCGCCGACCCCCTCCTTGTAAGGGAGGTGCTCTCCCAGCTGAGCTAATCACCCCCGCTGTGTGGAGTCGCATTATAGGGAGAGTTCAAAATGAGTCAACGCCTTTTCCAAAGAAATTGTTCGTTCGTCGTAAATTTAAGCAGGATGATCGCAAAACAGACCGTGTTGCGCAATTTCTCAACGAAAACAATAATGCATCATGTAGCAACCCGAACTACATTGAGGAATCAGGCTGGAGTGATAGAATATCGCCCACTCAATTTTTCCAGGATTTGCCGGTTGTCGGCATCTTTCTAAACGTAAGGCCATTTCATGAAAATCAAAACTCGCTTCGCGCCAAGCCCAACAGGCTATCTGCACGTTGGCGGCGCGCGTACTGCTCTTTACTCCTGGCTTTTTGCACGTAACCACGGTGGTGAGTTTGTGCTGCGTATTGAAGACACCGATCTTGAGCGTTCCACGCCGGAAGCTATCGAAGCCATTATGGATGGCATGAACTGGCTGAGTCTGGAGTGGGATGAAGGTCCGTACTTCCAGACCAAACGTTTTGATCGCTATAACGCGGTTATCGATCAGATGCTGGAAGAGGGGACGGCCTATAAATGCTACTGCTCTAAAGAGCGTCTGGAAGCACTGCGTGAAGAGCAGATGGCAAAAGGCGAGAAGCCGCGTTATGACGGTCGCTGCCGCCACAGTCATGAACATCATGCTGATGATGAACCGTGCGTCGTGCGTTTTGCTAATCCGCAGGAAGGTTCCGTTGTTTTTGACGATCAGATCCGTGGTCCGATCGAGTTCAGTAACCAGGAGCTGGATGATCTGATTATCCGCCGTACCGATGGTTCTCCGACCTATAACTTCTGTGTGGTTGTTGATGACTGGGATATGGAAATCACCCACGTAATCCGTGGTGAAGACCATATCAACAATACACCGCGTCAGATCAACATTCTGAAAGCCCTGAAAGCGCCAGTACCTGTTTACGCGCACGTTTCTATGATCAACGGTGATGACGGTAAAAAACTGTCCAAACGCCACGGCGCGGTCAGCGTAATGCAGTATCGCGACGATGGTTACCTGCCAGAAGCGTTGCTGAACTATCTGGTACGTCTGGGCTGGTCCCACGGCGATCAGGAAATCTTCACCCGTGAAGAAATGATCAAATACTTCACCCTGAACGCGGTTAGCAAATCTGCCAGTGCGTTTAACACAGACAAACTGCTGTGGCTAAACCATCATTACATTAACGCGTTGCCGCCGGAGTATGTCGCTACTCATTTACAGTGGCATATCGAGCAGGAAAATATTGATACCCGCAACGGCCCGCAACTGGCGGAACTGGTGAAACTGCTGGGTGAACGCTGCAAAACCCTGAAAGAGATGGCACAAAGTTGCCGTTATTTCTACGAAGATTTTGCCGAGTTTGATGCTGATGCAGCGAAAAAACATCTGCGCCCGGTCGCTCGCCAGCCGCTGGAAGTGGTACGTGACAAACTGTCTGCAATTACTGACTGGACGGCTGAAAATGTTCACCACGCTATTCAGGCAACTGCGGATGAGCTGGAAGTGGGTATGGGCAAAGTCGGTATGCCGCTGCGCGTAGCTGTTACCGGTGCGGGTCAGTCTCCGGCGCTGGATGTTACGGTTCACGCAATTGGCAAAGCACGCAGCATTGAGCGCATCAATAAAGCGCTGGCATTTATTGCTGAACGCGAAAACCAGCAGTAATTAATACTTAAAAGATAAACGGCAGGAGATAATATCCTGCCGTTTTTTACTTATTATTTATGCTGATTCGTCAATGTCGAGACGGGCAAGGAAATTGCGAATCCCTTCACGCGATAAAAACTGCGCAACTTTTTCTTGCTCACTATGAGTCATATTGTCTATCGCGCTGATTATTTGCCGGTAAGCCGGAGTTCGCATACCAGGTGCGTATTCAGCAAGAGGTTCTTCGGCCTCGAGAAAAACCGGCGTGTTATGGAAGGCCGGTGTGTTTTGAATAAACTCGCAAACCTGCGTATCGATCAGAATAAGTCTGGCACGGCCGCCCTTCACGCCGGGAAATTTTTCCGTTTTCCAGCCTTTTTCTCTAATCCAGCGGTTAACGGTTTGTTTAGCCACGCCGAGGCATTCCGCCAGTTCTTCGGTGGTCATTTTATTGCGTAATCTTTTCATATTATTTGCTGTTGCGAATCCCTAAGCGTTGTAATAACCCGATAATCCCTTCCCGCAGAAGCAAGGATGTAAACTGTTTTTGTTCAGTTGCCGTCATCTCTTTCGCCAGCGTCGCTAACAGCACTTCAAGCGGCGCATCGCCAGACAGGGCGGGTATTTCTCCCTGACACTGTGGGCGTTCTGCATTGCGAATATATTCACGAACCTGTTCATTGATGTGTACCAGTCGGGCCTTGCCACCCTGGACGCCTGGTTTTGGTGATGTCGTCCAGCCTTCCTTGCGTACCCATTTATTAATGGTCTGGCGGCTATAACCGGTCAGTCTGGCAAGTTCATCTGGCGTCATCCTCTCCTTGAACATAACAATTCCCTGAATAGTTGTGGGTCTATTAAGTGTTCATTTTATAGCATCAATTTACAGGAAACCGTGATATGAATAACTACTGAATGCGAGACGTAATCCAAAAATGTTCATTTGCCTGATTTTTCAGCGATTGAAACCAGGTGCTGCAATTTGCCGTTGACACATAAGGGCGGAATTCATATGATGCCGCCCGTCAACTCGACAAGCTTTACGTGACGGGGCTATAGCTCAGCTGGGAGAGCGCTTGCATGGCATGCAAGAGGTCAGCGGTTCGATCCCGCTTAGCTCCACCAAATTTTGCACCCAGCAAATTTGGTACGTAAACGCCTCGTGGGGCTATAGCTCAGCTGGGAGAGCGCTTGCATGGCATGCAAGAGGTCAGCGGTTCGATCCCGCTTAGCTCCACCAAATTTCAAACCCTCGCTGCGAAGCGGGGGTTTTTTGTCTCTGCTTTTTGCCGCTTTTGTAATACAGTCCACGCCCGGGTTAGCGCCGCCTGGTGAAAACATCACTGGACAAAAAAACAGCAGCAGGCCGGCCCCTGTTTGCTTCGCGATGCGAATAAACTTATTATTTGTGTGCCTGAAAAACCCGATCAGTGAGAGTAGTGTACTCATGTTTGTGGAGCATAACCTGATAAAAAATATCAAGATATTCACACTGGCGTTTACGCTCACCGTGGTACTTATTCAGCTATCTCGTTTTATTTCGCCACTTGCAGTTATCCATTCCAGTTATATCTTTCTGGCGTGGATGCCTCTGTGCGTAATGCTGTCAATAGTGTTCATCTTTGGCTGGCGTGGTGTCGTTCCCGTTTTATGCGGGATGTTTTGCACTAATCTGTGGAATTTTCATCTCTCATTTTTGCAAACCGCTGTCATGCTTGGCAGCCAGACTTTCGCTGTGTTGTGTGCCTGTGCAATATTACGCTGGCAGTTGGGAACGCGTTGGCGTTATGGCTTGACCACCCGAAACGTCTGGCAACGTCTCTTCTGGCTTGGTTTGGTGACGCCGATCGGCATCAAATGCAGCATGTATCTTGTAGGCAACTTCTTTGATTTCCCGCTAAAAATATCGACATTTTTCGGGGATGCAGATGCTATTTTCACGGTCGTTGATTTGCTTAGCCTTTTCACTGCGGTGTTGATTTACAACATGTTCTTTTACTATCTCACTCGCATGATTGTAAGTCCCCACTTTGCGCAGATATTGTGGCGCAGAGATATCGCACCGTCACTGAACAAAGAGAAACGTGCATTTACCTTAAGCTGGCTTGCTGTTCTTACCGTGCTGCTACTTCTGATGTGTACGCCTTATGAAAACGACTTCATTGCCGGTTATCTGGTGCCCGTTTTCTTTATCATCTTTACTCTTGGTGTCGGTAAGCTTCGCTATCCGTTTTTAAATCTCACCTGGGCTGTCTCGACTCTTTTCCTCCTGAATTACAACCAGAACTTTTTACAAGGGGTGGAAACAGAATATTCGCTGGCATTTATTCTGGCGGTACTGATTTCTTTTAGCGTTTGCCTGCTCTACATGGTGCGCATTTATTATCGTAGTGAATGGCTTAACCGTCGCTGGCATTTGCAGGCGCTGACCGACCCTTTAACGCTATTACCCAACTTTCGCGCGTTGGAGCAATCGCAAGAGCAAGAGGCCGGAAAGAGTTTTTGCTGCCTGCGTATTGATAATCTTGAGTTTATGAGTCGTCATTACGGTCTGGTGATGCGCGTTCATTGCATCCGCTCAATTTACCGTACACTGCTACCGTTGATGCAGGAAAACGAAAAGTTGTATCAACTACCGGGCAGTGAATTGCTGCTGGTACTGACCGGGCCGGAAACGGAAGGGCGGCTACAGCATATGGTTAATGTCCTCAATAGTCGGCAGATTCACTGGAACAACACCGGCCTGGATATGGGCTACGGCGCGGCCTGGGGGCGTTTTGATGGCAATCAGGAAACCCTGCAGCCCATGCTGGGGCAGTTAAGCTGGCTGGCGGAACAATCCTGCGTTCATCATCACGTTCTGGCGTTGGATAATCGAGAGGAGATGGCGTCCGGGCAGACTACCAAACAGGTGCTATTGCTGAACACCATTCGTAAAGCATTAGATAATGGTGATTTGCTTCTCTACGCCCAGCCCATTCGTAACAAAGAGGGACAAGGCTATGATGAGATCCTTGCTCGTCTGAAATATGACGGCGGCATTATGACGCCGGATAAATTTCTGCCACTTATCGCCCAGTTTAACCTAAGCGCGCGTTTCGATTTGCAGGTGCTGGAATCCCTGTTGAAGTGGCTGGCAACTCACCCTTGTGACAAAAAAGGACCGCGATATTCGGTAAATTTAATGCCGCTCACTCTGCTACAAAAAAATATCGCCGGACGGATTATTCGCCTGTTTAAGCGTTATCACATCTCCCCGGAGGCTGTCATTCTCGAAATCACCGAGGAGCAGGCGTTTTCTAACGCAGAAAGCAGTATGTATAACATTGAACAACTGCATAAATTTGGCTTCCGTATTGCGATTGATGACTTTGGCACTGGCTATGCCAACTACGAGCGGTTAAAACGTTTGAAGGCCGATATCATCAAGATTGATGGCGTCTTTGTGAAAGATATCGTCACGAACACGCTGGATGCGATGATTGTGCGCTCGATTACCGATCTGGCGAAAGCGAAGTCGTTAAGTGTGGTTGCAGAGTTTGTAGAGACGCAACAGCAGCAAGCGCTATTGCATAAACTTGGGGTGCAATATCTGCAAGGATATTTAATTGGTCGCCCGCAGCCATTAGTTGATTAGCAGGGATAAAAAAGCCGGGGATAAATAATCCCCGGCTTTTTTAATGGATTGCCTTACAGCACCAGTGCTGCGATTGATGCAGAAAGCACACTCACCAGCGTAGAACCATAAACCAGTTTCAGACCGAAACGAGAAACCACGTTACCTTGCTCTTCGTTCAGACCTTTAACCGCGCCCGCGATAATCCCGATAGAAGAGAAGTTAGCGAAGGATACCAGGAACACAGAGATGATGCCTTCAGCACGCGGAGAGAGCGTAGAGGCAATTTTCTGCAGATCCATCATCGCAACGAATTCGTTGGAAACCAGTTTGGTCGCCATGATGCTGCCTACTTGCAGTGCTTCACTGGAAGGAACACCCATCACCCATGCAATCGGATAGAAGATGTAGCCCAGGATGCCCTGGAAGGAGATGCTGTAGCCAAACCAGCCAGTCACGGTAGCAAACAGGGCGTTCAGTGCTGCGATCAAGGCGATAAAGCCGATTAGCATTGCTGCAACGATAATGGCTACTTTGAAGCCCGCCAGAATGTACTCACCCAGCATTTCGAAGAAGCTCTGACCTTCGTGCAGGTTGGACATCTGAATGTTTTCTTCGCTGGCATCAACACGGTACGGGTTGATCAGCGACAGTACGATAAAGGTGCTGAACATGTTCAGTACCAGCGCTGCAACCACGTATTTCGGTTCCAGCATCGTCATGTATGCGCCAACGATGGACATCGACACGGTGGACATCGCCGTGGCTGCCATAGTGTACATACGATTACGGGAGATTTTGCCGAGGATATCTTTATAGGCGATAAAGTTCTCGGACTGACCCAGAATCAGGGAGCTGACGGCGTTAAAAGATTCCAGCTTGCCCATTCCGTTGACTTTGGAAAGCAGGAAGCCAATCGCGCGGATAATCACCGGCAACACGCGAATGTGCTGGAGAATACCGATCAATGCAGAGATAAAGACGATTGGGCACAGCACTTTCAGGAAGAAGAAC
The DNA here is from genome assembly GCF_002965125.1 of Escherichia sp. MOD1-EC6162. Classification (NCBI taxonomy): domain Bacteria; kingdom Pseudomonadati; phylum Pseudomonadota; class Gammaproteobacteria; order Enterobacterales; family Enterobacteriaceae; genus Escherichia; species Escherichia sp. MOD1-EC6162. The sequence goes on along the minus strand of NZ_PTSB01000001.1, from coordinate 229,592 downwards.
GCCAGGCCTTGATCATTCATGCTACCAAAGACAAAGTTAGTACCTTCGTTGGCAAACCCGAGCAGTTTTTCAAACATTTCGGAGAAGCCTTTCACGAAGCCCAGACCAACGTCAGAGTTCAGGAAGAACCACGCCAGTAACACTTCGATAACAAGCAGTTGAATTATATAACGGATACGAATTTTTTTGCGGTCGCTGCTTGCCAGCAATGCGAGAATCGCAACAACGGCTAGTGCCAGTACAAAATGAAGGACGCGGTCCATATTTGCTCCAAATATGAGGCAGGTTAAGTTTCCGTGCACATTCTATGTAACATGGTTAAGGAAAACGAGATCTGACACACACTATAATGATGTCCTGTGACAAGCTTCAAAAATAGTGAGCTGTTATACATTTCTGCTATGTTGTGTATGGAAGCTGAAAGTTATGTAAATGTGCTAACATTAAACATAATCATAACATTTAACTCATCAATCTTTTCGTAGTCATAATCCTGGCCTATCAGAGAAATCACCCTAATCCAATTAAATGAATTTGATAATCATTCTCGTTTAGCATAGCATGAAACATAGCAAAGGCTATGTTTTAGAGGCACAACAAGATGACAAACTATCGCGTTGAGAGTAGCAGTGGACGGGCGGCGCGCAAGATGAGGCTCGCATTAATGGGACCTGCGTTCATTGCAGCGATTGGTTATATCGATCCCGGTAACTTTGCGACCAATATTCAGGCGGGAGCCAGCTTCGGCTATCAACTGCTATGGGTTGTTGTCTGGGCGAACCTGATGGCGATGCTGATTCAGATTCTTTCAGCCAAACTGGGGATAGCCACCGGTAAAAATCTGGCAGAGCAAATCCGCGATCACTACCCGCGCCCCGTAGTGTGGTTCTATTGGGTTCAGGCGGAAATTATTGCGATGGCGACCGACCTGGCGGAATTTATTGGCGCAGCGATCGGTTTCAAACTGATTCTTGGTGTTTCGTTGTTGCAGGGGGCGGTGCTGACGGGTATCGCGACTTTCCTGATTTTAATGCTGCAACGTCGCGGGCAAAAACCGCTGGAGAAAGTGATTGGCGGGCTACTGCTGTTTGTCGCCGCGGCTTACATTGTCGAGCTGATTTTCTCTCAGCCTAACCTGGCGCAGTTGAGTAAAGGGATGGTGATTCCGAGTTTACCAACCTCGGAGGCGGTCTTCCTGGCGGCTGGCGTGTTAGGGGCGACGATTATGCCGCACGTGATTTATTTGCACTCTTCGCTCACTCAGCATTTACATGGTGGTTCGCGTCAACAACGTTATTCCGCCACCAAATGGGATGTGGCTATTGCCATGACTATTGCCGGTTTTGTTAATCTGGCGATGATGGCAACGGCTGCCGCCGCGTTCCATTTTTCCGGTCATACGGGGGTCGCTGATCTTGACGAAGCCTACCTGACGCTGCAACCGCTGTTAAGCAATGCTGCCGCGACGGTCTTTGGTTTAAGTCTGGTGGCGGCGGGGCTTTCGTCAACGGTGGTGGGAACATTGGCGGGGCAGGTAGTGATGCAGGGATTCATTCGCTTCCATATTCCGCTGTGGGTGCGCCGTACCGTGACCATGTTGCCATCTTTTATTGTTATTCTGATGGGGCTGGATCCGACGCGGATTCTGGTCATGAGTCAGGTGCTGCTAAGTTTTGGTATTGCCCTGGCGCTGGTGCCACTGTTGATTTTCACCAGTGACAGTAAGTTGATGGGCGATCTGGTTAACAGCAAATGGGTTAAACAAACCGGTTGGGTGATTGTAGTACTGGTGGTCGCGTTGAATATCTGGCTGCTGGTGGGAACGGCACTGGGGTTGTAGTTCAACTGGCGTCGCATGTGGTGCCACTGGCGGATGCGGCGTAAACACCTTATCCGCCCTACGTGTTTAATGGCGCGGGTTTGTGGGCCTGATAAGACGCGCCAGCGTCGCATCAGGCATCGTACTCCATTGGCGAATGTGTTTAATGACGGTGCCCATGTCCACGACCTTTTCCGCGATGATCATCACGGTCGCGCCAGCCTTCGCGGTAGCCTCGTTCATACGCTTTACGCTTATCCCAGCCACGGTGGTATCCATTATCGTGACGCCACCAGCGGTTTTTACGCCATTCGTAATTACGGTGCCAGTAATCACGGTCGCGCCAGTGACCACCGTCCCAATAATTACCGTAATGATCGCGATCGCCAATTTGTAATTTTATCGATGGCAGTAGGGTAATTTCACCTGCGTTTGCCGCAAGTGGGGTAAATACCATCAGGGCGGCCGCCAGAAACAGTGACCTGAACATTGTTATTCTCCTTCACGATCGAAGCCGTCAGCGGCCTGTTAACGCAATATTACGGGGAGGTAAAGCCCCGTTTCATCGCCATAACTCTTAAATCGTGAGGGAGAGCATTTTTTGTTAAAGCTTATCGTGGGTGGGCTGTTGCTTCGGGCGATTCACAATCATCATTGGTTTACCTGCCAGCAATAGCCACGCCGGAAGCATGACGATACAAAGCAGCGGTAGCAAAGTGGTATCAGGTACAACGACCGCCGCCATAAACAGACTTAACCAGCCATCGCGCGTCACCACCAGTACTATGCCGAGAATAGCGCAGGAAACGGTAATTGCCGCCGGGACTGCGGGAACATGTTCATGCAGCATCAACCCTAACGCTACGCCAACAAACACGGCCGGGAAGATTCGCCCACCACGAAATCCGCTGGCGGCGGCAATAACCAGGGCGGCAAGTTTAATGAGCGCCAGCAAAAAGTAATCGCTGGCGCTCAAAGCCTGATTCATCACCATTTGCTGCATCTCATCCAGTCCTTTAAACAGTGAGACAGATCCGCCGATGACGCCCAGAATACCCAGCATAAAACCGCCAACTCCCAGCATGAGTACTGGGTTTTTAATCTGATGCATCATCGCGTGCAACCGTGGCAGACACCACACAGCAACCATCCCCGCAGCGATGGCAATCGTCGCCACAATGGCACCGCTGATGATGTCGGTCATCTGCATCTGTTCGTAATGCGCAATGGGTAGCGAAAAATGAGGATGAAAAAATAGACTTGTGGTCAGAGCACCAGTCGCCGCCGCCATTAACGGTGCAAAGAGCCGATCCCATAGCGGGACTTCATTACTGCCATTTAAGGTTTGCGAAAATATCAACGCTGCCGCAACAGGTGTACCAAACAGCGCGCCGATAGTTCCGGCTGAGGCTAAAATAGTCCACTCCATCCGGTGAACTCGTGGTAACAGACGAGTGCCAATCGCCACTGCGAGAGCGATATTAACGGTCATGATCGGATGTTCCGGCCCGAGGCTGACGCCACCAGCAAGACCGAGAATTAATGCCAGGATCAGTCCCGGTAGCGCAGAGGGGGAAACCGGTGCGCCGATCAGTGGTTCACTGGCCGGATCTGGCCCGGCATGACCCTGGCTGAAACGGATAACCAGTCCTACCGCGATCCCTGTCAGCGTTAATATTCCGATGATCCACAGCGGTGAGTCCTGAGCTAACCCCAGACTTTCCGGTAGTCGTTGCCAGAGCAAACTCTGTAATACCGAGGCGATTTTCATCACTACAATCAGAATAAGACTGGACGCAATCCCAATTGCCACCGCGGGAAGCGATAATAACAACATGGTTCTGGCTCGCGGATGGAGCATGTTCTATTCCTTATGCGGGATCAGATACTTAGTTTGCCCAGCTTGCATAAAGGCATCGCTGCAATTGGTGCTGAAACGATAAAGTAATTGTGTGACCCAGATCGATATTTACAGGGAGCCAGCCTTTCCGGCGTTGTTGTTATGCCCCCAGGTATTTACAGTGTGAGAAAGAATTCTTTTGACTTTAGCGGAGCAGTAGAAGAATGACAAAGTATGCATTAGTCGGTGATGTGGGCGGCACCAACGCACGTCTTGCCCTGTGTGATATTGCCAGTGGCGAAATCTCGCAGGCTAAAACCTATTCAGGGCTTGATTATCCCAGCCTGGAAGCGGTCATTCGCGTTTATCTCGAAGAACATAAGGTTGAGGTGAAAGACGGCTGTATTGCCATCGCTTGCCCAATCACCGGTGACTGGGTGGCAATGACCAACCACACCTGGGCATTTTCGATTGCTGAAATGAAAAAGAGCCTCGGTTTTAGCCATCTGGAAATTATCAATGATTTTACGGCGGTTTCGATGGCGATCCCGATGCTGAAAAAAGAGCACCTGATCCAGTTTGGCGGAGCAGAACCAGTAGAAGGTAAACCAATCGCGGTGTACGGTGCCGGAACAGGGCTTGGGGTTGCGCATCTGGTCCATGTAGATAAACGCTGGATCAGCCTGCCGGGTGAGGGCGGTCACGTTGATTTTGCGCCAAATAGCGAAGAAGAGGCCATTATCCTCGAAATACTGCGTGCGGAAATTGGCCATGTCTCGGCGGAGCGCGTGCTTTCTGGCCCTGGGCTGGTGAATCTGTATCGTGCGATTGTGAAAGCCGATAACCGCCTGCCGGAAAATCTCAAGCCGAAAGATATTACCGAACGTGCACTGGCCGACAGTTGCACCGATTGTCGTCGGGCATTGTCGCTGTTTTGCGTCATAATGGGACGTTTTGGCGGCAATCTGGCGCTCAATCTCGGGACATTTGGCGGTGTGTATATTGCAGGCGGTATCGTGCCGCGTTTCCTCGAGTTCTTCAAAGCTTCTGGTTTCCGCGCCGCTTTTGAAGACAAAGGCCGCTTTAAAGAATATGTCCATGATATTCCGGTTTATCTCATCGTCCATGACAATCCGGGACTTCTCGGTTCGGGCGCACATCTACGCCAGACCTTAGGCCACATCCTGTAAAACCTTCCTGTCATATCGGGAGGAATCTCTCCCGATAGTCATTTAAATCATAGAGTTAATTAGATTTTTCTTTGTGTTTCATCACAAGGCCGACCTGCGTCACACTTCCGTATAACGGGATTAATTATCCAGTAAAAGCATTATTTGTCTGGTAACAGCGATTTATTTTGCACGTTCATAATTTCACTCGCTAACTATAACCAAGCGAGGAAATAACGATGAGTAAGAAACTGATTGCCCTGTGTGCTTGCCCGATGGGGCTGGCGCACACCTTTATGGCTGCCCAGGCGCTGGAAGAAGCGGCGGTAGAAGCAGGCTATGAAGTGAAAATTGAAACCCAGGGCGCAGATGGCATCCAGAACCGTCTTACGGCGCAAGATATCGCAGAGGCGACCATCATCATCCACTCCGTGGCGGTTACCCCGGAAGATAACGAACGTTTTGAGTCACGCGATGTTTATGAAATCACTTTGCAGGACGCAATTAAAAACGCTGCGGGCATCATCAAAGAAATCGAAGAGATGATTGCCGCTGAACAGGCGTAATTTTTTACAGGGATATTGTTATGGCCATTAAAAAACGCAGTGCAACCGTTGTGCCTGGCGCATCCGGTGCGGCAGCGGCAGTTAAGAATCCGCAGGCCTCTAAAAGCAGCTTCTGGGGTGAACTCCCGCAGCACGTGATGTCAGGGATTTCACGCATGGTGCCGACCTTAATTATGGGCGGTGTGATCCTCGCTTTCAGCCAGTTGATTGCTTATAGCTGGCTGAAAATTCCCGCTGACATTGGCATTATGGATGCGCTCAATAGTGGGAAATTTACCGGTTTCGACCTCTCGTTACTGAAATTTGCCTGGCTGTCGCAGTCGTTTGGCGGCGTGCTATTTGGCTTTGCCATTCCGATGTTCGCCGCCTTTGTGGCTAACTCCATTGGTGGCAAACTGGCGTTCCCGGCAGGGTTTATCGGCGGGTTGATGTCTACCCAGCCCACGCAACTGCTGAATTTTGACCCCAGCACCATGCAGTGGGCGACCTCTTCGCCCGTGCCGTCCACCTTCATTGGCGCGCTGATTATTTCTATTGTCGCGGGTTACCTCGTGAAATGGATGAACCAGAAAATCCAGATGCCGGATTTCCTGTTAGCGTTCAAAACCACTTTTTTATTACCAATTCTTTCCGCCATTTTTGTCATGCTGGCGATGTATTACGTGATCACGCCGTTTGGTGGCTGGATCAACGGTGGCATTCGCGCCATGTTGACGGCAGCAGGTGAAAAAGGCGCGCTGATGTACGCAATGGGAATTGCCGCAGCAACGGCAATTGACCTGGGGGGGCCAATCAACAAAGCGGCAGGTTTCGTTGCCTTCAGCTTTACGACAGACCACGTACTACCCGTCACCGCGCGTTCTATCGCTATTGTTATTCCGCCGATTGGTCTGGGCCTGGCGACCATTATCGACCGTCGTTTAACCGGCAAACGCCTGTTCAACGCCCAGCTTTATCCACAGGGCAAAACCGCCATGTTCCTTGCGTTTATGGGTATCAGTGAAGGTGCTATTCCGTTCGCGCTGGAAAGTCCCATCACCGCCATTCCGTCCTATATGGTAGGTGCGATTGTTGGTTCCACCGCCGCTGTCTGGCTGGGTGCAGTGCAGTGGTTCCCGGAATCTGCTATCTGGGCATGGCCGCTGGTTACTAACCTCGGCGTCTATATGGCGGGGATCGCGTTGGGGGCAATCATCACTGCGCTGATGGTGGTGTTCCTGCGTCTGATGATGTTCCGCAAAGGCAAATTGTTAATCGATAGCCTGTAAGAAGGACAATCCTGATGACATTACTCGCTTCGCTGCGCGACTGGCTTGCGGAACAACAGCTTGATGCGGTGCTTCTCTCTTCACGGCAGAACAAGCAGCCACATCTGGGACTCTCCACCGGATCAGGCTATGTGGTGATTAGCCGTGAGAGCGCGCACATTCTGGTGGACTCACGCTATTACGCGGATGTGGAAGCCCGTGCGCAAGGCTACCAGCTACATTTACTCGATGCGGCGCAGACGCTTGCAACCATCGTCAATCAGCTCATTGCCGATGAGCAACTGCAAACGCTTGGTTTTGAAAGCCAGCAGGTGAGTTGGGAAAGCGCACATCGCTGGCAGACTGAACTCAATGCAACGTTGGTCAGCGCCACGCCGGACGTACTGCGGCAAATCAAAATGCCGGAGGAGGTAGAGAAAATCCGCCTCGCCTGTGGGATTGCCGATCGCGGTGCGCAACATATCCGCCGGTTTATACAGGCGGGGATGAGCGAGCGTGAGATAGCCGCTGAACTGGAGTGGTTTATGCGCCAGCAGGGCGCGGAAAAAGCCTCTTTTGACACCATTGTTGCCAGTGGCTGGCGTGGGGCGCTACCGCACGGCAAGGCCAGCGACAAGATTGTTGCCGCGGGCGAGTTTGTCACTCTCGATTTCGGTGCGCTGTATCAGGGCTACTGTTCTGATATGACGCGCACCTTTCTGGTGAATGGCGAAGGGGTGAGCGCCGAATCTCACCCGCTGTTTAACGTGTATCAGATTGTCCTGCAGGCGCAACTGGCTGCAATCTCTGCGATTCGCCCCGGTGTGCGTTGTCAGCAGGTTGACGACGCCGCGCGTCGGGTGATTACCGAGGCTGGTTATGGCGAGTATTTCGGTCATAACACCGGTCACGCCATCGGTATTGAAGTGCATGAAGATCCGCGCTTTTCACCGCGGGACAGCACGATGCTCCTGCCAGGTATGTTACTGACCGTGGAGCCGGGGATTTATTTGCCAGGGCAAGGGGGCGTGCGCATCGAAGATGTCGTGCTGGTTACCCCGCAAGGCGCAGAAGTGCTGTACGCCATGCCGAAAACAGTGTTGCTCACGGGAGAGGCATAATGGATTTATCGCTATTAAAAGCGTTGAGCGAGGCAGATGCGATCGCCTCCTCGGAACAGGAAGTGCGGCAGATCCTGCTGGAGGAAGCGGATCGCCTGCAAAAAAAGGTCCGTTTTGATGGTCTGGGATCGGTGCTGATCCGCCTCAATGAATCGACAGGTCCGAAGGTGATGATCTGCGCGCATATGGACGAAGTGGGATTTATGGTACGCAGCATCTCCTGTGAGGGTGCTATCGACGTGCTGCCGGTTGGTAATGTGCGCATGGCCGCCCGCCAGCTTCAGCCGGTGCGGATCACCACCCGTGAAGAATGCAAAATTCCAGGCCTGCTCGATGGCGAAAGGCAGGGAAATGACGTTAGCGCAATGCGCGTGGACATTGGCGCACGTTCTTATGACGAAGTCATGCAGGCGGGAGTTCGTCCGGGCGATCGCGTCACCTTCGATACCACTTTTCAGGTTCTCCCTCACCAGCGGGTAATGGGCAAAGCCTTTGATGACCGCCTCGGTTGCTACCTGCTGGTGACTTTACTGCGCGAGCTGCACGACGCCGAACTCCCTGTGGAAGTCTGGCTGGTGGCCAGTTCCAGCGAAGAGGTTGGCTTACGCGGCGGGCAAACCGCCACCCGCGCAGTGTCGCCGGACGTCGCCATTGTGCTGGATACCGCCTGCTGGGCGAAAAACTTTGATTATGGCGCGGCTAACCATCGCCAGATTGGTAACGGCCCGATGCTGGTGTTAAGTGATAAATCGCTGATTGTGCCGCCAAAATTCATCGCGTGGATTGAAAGCGTGGCGGCAGAAATTGGTGTGCCGTTGCAGGCGGATATGCTCAGCAACGGCGGCACGGACGGTGGAGCGATTCACTTAACCGGCACAGGCATACCCACAGTGGTGATGGGCCCTGCCACCCGCCACGGCCATTGTGCCGCGTCGATTGCCGATTGCCGCGACATTTTGCAGATGCAGCAACTTTTATCTGCACTTATTCAACGTATTACGCGTGAGACCGTTGTTCAACTGACGGATTTCAGATGATCTCCTGATTAACCCGGAGCGGTTATGTTAACGATTCAATTTCTTTGCCCTTTGCCTAACGGTCTTCATGCTCGCCCGGCGTGGGAACTTAAAGAACAGTGCAGCCAGTGGCAAAGTGCAGTGACCTTCATCAACCATCGCCAGAATGCGAAGGCCGATGCAAAAAGCTCGCTGGCACTGATTGGCACCGGAACCTTATTTAATGACAGTTGCAGCCTGAACATTAGCGGCAGCGATGAAGAGCAGGCGCGGCGCGTGCTGGAAGAATATATCCAGGTGCGCTTTATCGACAGCGACAGCGTCCAGCCGACGCAGGCAGAGCTGATGGCACATCCGTTACCGCGTTCATTAAGCCGCCTGAATCCAGATTTGTTGTATGGAAATGTGCTGGCGAGCGGTATCGGCGTTGGTACACTGACCTTATTACAGAGCGATAATCTCGACAGTTATCGCGTGATCCCCGCCTGTGCACAAGATTCCACCCGACTGGAACACAGCCTGGCAACGCTTGCCGAGCAACTGAACCAGCAACTGCGTGAGCGTGACGGCGAAAGCAAAACTATTCTCAGCGCCCATTTGTCACTGATTCAGGATGACGAGTTTTCAGGCAATATCCGTCGGCTGATGGCTGAACAGCATCAGGGGCTGGGCGCGGCGATCATCAGTAATATGGAACAGGTTTGCGACAAACTTTCTGCCTCTGCCAGCGATTACCTGCGTGAGCGGGTCAGCGATATCCGCGATATCAGCGAACAGTTGTTGCATATCACCTGGCCGGAGCTGAAGCCACGCAATAATCTGGTGCTTGAAAAACCGACCATTCTGGTTGCTGAGGATTTAACGCCAAGCCAGTTTTTGAGCCTTGATCTAAAAAATCTCGCGGGCATGATTCTGGAGAAAACCGGGCGCACCTCGCATACCCTGATTCTGGCACGTGCTTCGATGATCCCCGTTCTTAGCGGCCTGCCGCTGGATGCGATAGCACGCTATGCCGGACAACCGGCGGTGCTTGATGCCCAGTGCGGCGTGCTGGCGATTAATCCTGATGACGCGGTGAGTGGTTATTACCAGGTGGCACAGACGCTGGCGGATAAACGTCAGCAGCAACAAGCACTTGCCGCTGCGCAACAGGCGTACTCCCGCGATCACAAGCGTATTGATATTGCTGCGAATATTGGCACTGCTCTGGAAGCACCAGGCGCGTTTGCTAACGGCGCGGAAGGCGTCGGGCTGTTCCGTACCGAAATGCTGTATATGGATCGCGATAGTGCGCCGGACGAGCAGGAACAGTTTGAAGCCTACCAGCAGGTGTTACTGGCAGCGGGCGAAAAGCCGATTATCTTCCGTACGATGGACATCGGCGGCGATAAAAGCATTCCTTACCTCAACATTCCCCAGGAAGAGAACCCGTTCCTCGGCTATCGTGCGGTACGTATTTACCCGGAATTTGCTGGTCTGTTCCGCACTCAACTGCGGGCTATTTTGCGTGCTGCCAGTTTTGGCAACGCTCAGTTGATGATCCCAATGGTGCACAGCCTCGATCAGATCTTATGGGTAAAGAGTGAGATCCAGAAGGCAATCGTTGAGCTTAAACGCGATGGCCTGCGCCATGCAGAATCGCTCCCGCTTGGGATCATGGTGGAAGTGCCGTCGGTGTGTTACATCATCGACCACTTCTGTGATGAGGTCGATTTCTTCAGTATCGGCTCCAACGATATGACCCAGTATTTGTATGCGGTCGATCGTAATAATCCGCGCGTATCGCCGCTGTATAACCCGATTACGCCATCGTTCCTGCGCATGTTGCGGCAGATCATTACCACTGCGCATCAGCGGGGCAAATGGGTGGGAATTTGCGGGGAGCTGGGTGGCGAAAGCCGCTATCTGCCGCTACTGCTTGGGCTGGGTCTGGATGAGTTAAGTATGAGTAGCCCACGCATTCCGGCGGTGAAAAACCAGCTTCGGCAACTGGATAGCGAGGCGTGTCAGGAACTGGCGCGTCAGGCGTGCGAGTGCCGCAGCGCGCAGGAAATTGAAGCGTTACTCACTGCGTTTACACCGCAAGAAGACGTTCGTCCGCTGCTGGCGCTGGAGAATATCTTCGTTGATCAGACTTTTAGCAATAAAGAGCAGGCTATTCAGTTCCTGTGCGGCAACCTTGGCGTTAACGGGCGTACTGAGCATCCGTTCGAGCTGGAAGAAGATGTCTGGCAGCGTGAGGAGATTGTCACCACTGGCGTTGGTTTTGGCGTGGCGATCCCGCACACCAAATCTCAGTGGATCCGCCATTCCAGTATCAGTATTGCCCGCCTGGTGAAACCTGTCGACTGGCAGTCAGAGATGGGCGATGTCGAACTGGTGATCATGTTGACGCTGGGCGCTAGCGAAGGAATGAACCATGTGAAAGTCTTTTCGCAACTGGCGCGCAAACTGGTGAATAAAAACTTCCGCCAATCGCTGTTTGCCGCCAAAGATGCTCAAAGTATTCTGACACTGCTCGAAACAGAGCTAACTTTTTAAATTTAGCCCTGAAAACGGGCGCTGTACTCTCCTGGCGTCAGACCAAACTGACGCCGGAAGACGCGACAAAAATAGTCGCTATCCGGAAAGCCGCAGCGTTGTGCTACTTCATGAATTGACAGGTGGTATTTCTGCAAAATCATCCTCGCCTTTGCCATCCGCACCCAACGCACATACTCGATAAATCGCATCGTCCCATGCAGCGCAAACAGTTTTGACAGGTGATTTGGCGTGATATTAAAAAACTGCGCCACATTCTCGCGGGTGAGCGGCTGGGCATAATTATCCTGAACCCAGTTACAAATGCTGTGATAGAGAAAATCGCCGCGCGGCTGCGAATGACCCGGCGGCATATTTACCACGTTGCGGCAAAGATGCAGCAAACTGAGTACCAACGGTTGAATGATATTCTGCTCCAGCGGCGAACGGCTGAGATGGGTGAGGGCGGTGAGTATTGCTTCACCTTCACCGCGTTGCAGGCTGGGAAGCTGGAGCTGGCGAACCGGATGTAACAGTGTGGTGGTACGGCTATCGTAAAACGACAACCCCAGCCATGTTGGTGCAAACACCAGGCTTAACAACATAACAGGTTTGTTGTTGACCGGTAAATTAGCCGCGCGCGCCGGAATAAACAGTATTTCCCCTTCCACCATGCGTTGCTGTTTTGCTGCCAGTTGATTGCCGTATTCGCCGCGCAGCACAATATCCAGCCGGGGGAAATCAATACATAAACTGCCTACCGGCAACGAGGCGGGCTGGCTGGCAAACCAGACGCGCCCCAGTCGCTGTGGGTTAAGCACCAGGCCGCTGAACAGATCTGCGAAAAATTGTTGATCGGCGGGCAAGCCTGTTGCTTTCATGGATATCCCCGATTTATAGATGCATTAATTGTCTGAATTCTTTAACTTTGCTGCGGCTGACAGGCACTTCAAAATCCAGATCTTTCAGTCGCAGAATGTAGGTGTTATTAAACCACGGTTCGATTTCGCGGATTTTGTTCAGATTGACACAAAATGAGCGATGGCAGCGGAAAAAATGCGACGGCGGCAATTTGCTGCAAAACTCGGTGATGTTCATCGGCATCACGTAGGATTCACGCCGCGTATAGACAAAGGTCATTTTTTCGTGCGCTTCGGCGTAATAAATATCATTAATTGGCGTGACGATAATTCGCTCATCTTTCACCAGATTAATGGTGTCATTCTCCCGCGTTACTGTTACCGCAGGCGTACTGCTGGTTTGCTGTTGCTGCCAGGCCGCTTCCAGTTTTTGTAGCATCCCGGTGATGCGTGATTCCTGATACGGTTTGAGAATGTAGTCAAACGCCTCCAGTTCAAACGCTTCTACCGCATGTTCTTTCCACGCGGTGATAAACACAATAAACGGTTTATGGGCGAACTGGCTGATGTTTTGCGCCAGCAGCACGCCATCCAGCGACGGAATATTGATATCCAGAAAAATGGCGTCGACGCGGTTATGTTGCAAAAACTTCAACACGTCCAGACCGTCGTCAAAGGTGCCGACAATCTCCATCTGGCTATGCTCTTTAATTAGCCAGCTCAGTTCCTGTTGCGCCAGGAATTCGTCTTCAACAATGATGACTTTCACAATATCACTCCGGCTCAAAGCAATAACGTAGCCTGTGAGGCGACAGGGGTGCGTTGGTTAGGAATGTAAAACGCAATTTCCGTTCCGGGTTCCAGACGGCGGATATGCAACCCCTCGCCATACAATAACTTCACGCGATGATGCACATTCAACAGGCCTATTTTATTACCTGGCATTTCGTTCGCTTCGACTCGTTCAATCACTTGTGGATCGATGCCATGCCCGGTATCTCTGACCGCAATGCGGACCCGATTACCGCACTCTGCGACGCTAATAGTTACAACACCTTTTCCTTTACAGGGTTGAATGCCGTGGACAATGGCGTTCTCCACCAACGGCTGAATCAGCAGGCTGGGAATACAGCAATTCACCTCTTCATCAATATCATAGATAACCGTCAGCTTGTCACCAAAGCGGGCCTGCTCAATGGCGATATAGTCTTTGATTTGATATAGCTCTTTTTTAATATCGATTTGCTCATCGTCTTTTAATTCAATGTTATAGCGCAGATAACGCGACAGATTAAAGATCAACTGGCGAGCGGTATCTGGATTCAGACGAATCGATGAGGAGATTGCGTTCAGTGCGTTAAACAGGAAATGGGGATTAATTTTACTTTGCAGGGCGCGAAGCTCTGCCTTATTTGCCATTTCACGTAACTGCTCGGCACGGGAAACCTCCAGTTGGGTGGAGATAATTTGCGACAGTCCTACCGCCATCTCCTGTAATGAGGACGTAATCTGGTGCGCGTGGCAGTAGTAAATTTTCAGCGTTCCGGTCACAACGCCTTTCTCCCACAATGGGATCACCAGCATCGAGTGGATTTCCGGTGTGCGGTGGGCTTCATCATTGTTTTTAATGATGATTTTCCCATAATTCATCGCCTGACGCGTCGTTGGGCTAATGAAGTCATCGCCATTCTGGTAGTTATGCTCGCCCACACCGACATAGGCCAGTACATGCTCGGTATTGGTAATCGCCACCGCGTCGGCGTGAATATCGTCACGGATAATTTCACAGACTTTACGTAACGATTCGCTATTCACGTGACGAAACAGCGGCAGGGTTTTATTGGCAATATCCAGCGCCAGCTTGGCCTGCCGCGCAGCGCTGGCCTCTTTTTCGCCTTCAACGCTTTGCACCAGCAGTACAATAAAGCCGATACAGACACTGCCGAGGATCATCGGAATCCCGATTTTGGAGACGATATCCAGCCCCAGCTCGGTGGTTGGTGCCCAGACAATCACCAGAATCATGGTTAGTGTTTCGCAGAGCATACCGCCCAGAATACCGACGCGCCAACGCTGCGCTTTGGGGATTTTCAGGTTAATCCAGCCAGAAATACAGCCCGCCAGAATACTGGTGATAAAGCAGGGGATCGCCGTCACGCCTCCAATATCAATAAGATAGCGGTGAATCCCGGCTATTACGCCGGTAATGATGCCCACCCACGGGCCAAATAAAATCCCGCCTGACATTACCGCAATAATACGCACGTTAACCAGCGAGCCTTCCACCGGCACGCCGGACCAGGTGCTGAACAGGGCGAACAACGAGAAAATGGCGGTAACGGCAAGCAACTCTTTTGGTGAGTGCGCCGACTTGTGTAACAACTCGCGAAACAGGCGGATACGAATAAGGAAGAACAGGCAGATAAGCATTAACGCTGCCCGATCGAAGACCGCCAGCAGCATGTTGAATATTTCGTGCACGGGTAACTCTGGATAAGGATTAAACCTCTATGATAGGTAACCTGAGGGCTGATGACCAGCAGACCATTTTTGAGGAAAAACCACAAATTTAAAAGGGGATTGTCAGGTAAATGGTGCATTGGCAATACATATCTTGATAATGCACATCAGGTTGGTAAATTTATTGAAATTATAATGTTAATTAATGTGGTGGTATTTTCTTGGGAAAAGGTGAGAATTTCCTGTTTTATTACTGATGTTCCTCTTTTATGGCAGCAAAAATTTTTTTGCTAAAACGCTCGACAGACAGATTTTATTCAGGCTATTTTCAAAACAGCCACCTATCGTGGTAGCGTCGCTCGGACGGTCCGGGCGCTCACGTTAATCTGAGGAAATTATGGCTGACACTCGCCCTGAACGTCGCTTTACGCGTATTGATCGTCTCCCGCCTTACGTTTTTAACATTACCGCTGAACTGAAAATGGCTGCGCGTCGGCGCGGCGAAGATATTATCGATTTCAGTATGGGTAACCCTGACGGCGCAACTCCGCCGCATATTGTTGAAAAGTTATGCACTGTAGCACAGCGCCCGGATACGCACGGTTACTCCACTTCACGCGGCATTCCACGGTTACGTCGCGCCATTTCTCGCTGGTATCAGGATCGTTACGACGTTGAAATCGACCCGGAATCAGAAGCCATCGTCACCATTGGCTCGAAAGAGGGGCTGGCGCACCTGATGCTGGCGACGCTGGATCACGGTGACACGGTGCTGGTGCCTAATCCCAGCTACCCGATTCATATCTACGGTGCGGTGATTGCCGGGGCGCAGGTACGTTCAGTACCGCTGGTGGAGGGTGTTGATTTTTTCAATGAACTGGAACGTGCTATTCGCGAGAGTTATCCGAAACCGAAGATGATGATCCTCGGCTTCCCGTCGAACCCAACCGCGCAATGTGTGGAACTGGAGTTCTTCGAAAAGGTTGTTGCGCTGGCGAAACGCTACGATGTGCTGGTGGTTCATGACCTGGCTTATGCCGATATCGTCTACGATGGCTGGAAAGCGCCGTCAATTATGCAGGTTCCGGGCGCACGCGACGTAGCGGTCGAGTTCTTTACGCTGTCGAAAAGTTACAACATGGCAGGCTGGCGTATCGGCTTTATGGTTGGCAACAAAACGCTGGTCAGCGCGTTGGCACGCATCAAAAGCTATCACGATTACGGCACCTTTACACCGTTGCAGGTGGCGGCTATTGCGGCGCTGGAAGGCGATCAGCAGTGTGTGCGCGACATTGCCGAACAGTATAAGCGCCGTCGCGATGTGCTGGTAAAAGGGCTGCATGAAGCGGGCTGGATGGTCGAAATACCGAAAGCCTCAATGTATGTTTGGGCAAAAATCCCGGAACCATATGCAGCGATGGGCTCTCTGGAATTTGCCAAAAAGCTGCTCAATGAAGCGAAGGTTTGCGTCTCGCCGGGTATCGGTTTTGGTGACTACGGTGACACCCATGTACGCTTTGCGTTAATTGAAAACCGTGACCGCATTCGTCAGGCTGTCAGAGGCATCAAAGCAATGTTCCGCGCTGATGGCTTACTGCCAGCCAGCAGTAAACATATTCACGAAAACGGCGAATAAATGTATTCTCAGAAAAGCAAACAGGAGCCAGACGGCTCCTGTTTTTCATTGCACAGTTTGCTTTTAGATCATCAGGGCAAAAGTACCGGCCCAAACGATGACCATAAAAGAAATGCCCATAAAGAAATATTTCACTTTACATCTCTCCGCGTAATTACTGTTACGCCTGAATGACTTCACTACATCTGGTACAGTGAGTTGACACCGGGCAAAACGACCTTAAAAGTCCTCAGCTTTGCCGTGGGCATCATCCCAGAATTCTGAGCTGATTTGCTCGAGACGGCGCTAATGTACGCCTAAAACTAAATTGAAACAAGTGGCATTTTCTTATTTACTTTTAGTAACTTACGAGTGTCTCATATCGACGACAGTTTAAT
Organism: Escherichia sp. MOD1-EC6162; assembly: GCF_002965125.1. NCBI lineage: Bacteria > Pseudomonadati > Pseudomonadota > Gammaproteobacteria > Enterobacterales > Enterobacteriaceae > Escherichia > Escherichia sp. MOD1-EC6162. The sequence continues at coordinate 212,961 of NZ_PTSB01000001.1, read as the reverse complement.
TTCTGCCAGTAATAATTCACGATTTAGCGAAGGGAAAAGCCTTAAGAAAAAAGCCATAAAAACCATTGAGTTATTGTGGCTAATTTGAAGAGGGAAAGAGAACGGGTCGTTTGTTAAACGTATAACGACGCTTCACCCACCGGACGTGTTTTGAAGCGGCGGTGGATCCAGAGATATTGCTCCGGTGCACGCATAATCTCTTTCTCAATAACCTTGTTCATATAAGCGGCAGCCTGACATTCATCAGTCGGGTAACCTTCCATTTCTGGGGTGATATACAAACGGTATCCGCTGTAATCGGCTTTTCGAACCATTGTCACAGTCAACATGGCGGAACCTGAAAGGCGAGACAATACGTAGGTGCCATTGGTTGTTGCGACATTTTCTACCGCAAAGAACGGGGCGAAGGAGCTACCCTTACGACCATAATCCTGGTCGGGGGCAAACCATACGGCTTCACCTTTTTTCAAAGCGCCGACAATACCGCGCAGATTATTTCTGCCGATCATCGCTTTGTTAGAGCGCATGCGACCACGAGTCTGTACCCATTCCATCAACTGGTTATTATGCGGACGATAAGTTGCCATCATTGGCTGGCAAAGTCCCATTACGCGGCCACCCAGTTCCAGCGACATAAAATGTACGCCGACGACCATTACGCCACGATTTTGCATTTGTGCGCGTTGCAGGTTATCCAGGCCTTCGACATCAAACCACTTACGCACGCGACGATCGGGCCAGAACCACGCCATTCCGGTTTCAACCAGCGCCATACCAAGCGAGCGAAAGTTTTCGGCAATGATCTTCTCGCGTTCTTCAGAAGAATGCTGCGGGAAACAAAGTTCAAGGTTTTTACGCGCGATGGATTCGCGACGTTTCAGAAATGGTCTGGCCATCGTGCCGATACGTGTGCCAAGAAAGCACAGAACAGGATAAGGAAGTTGTACCCAAAGCCAGAGTACGCCAAGACCAAACCACGTGAGCCAGTAGCGAAGATGGAGAAACTCGCGGGAAAATTTGCGTTGTGGAAACATAGTTACCTTCTGTAGATACTAATTGTTGTATCGCAGAAGATTCCATGTCGACAGCGGTACACTCAATATATTAGGCCATCATGTACGACAATGGTTCCTGTAAAGAGTGTAAAGACTAGCCAGGACAAAACCACGAGGAGCATGAATGCGGTACTTCTACTGTAACACTGGCAGATCGTTTTCAGCCACTTTTTATTAATCATGCTGAATAAATATTTTTCCACCTGACAAAGAACCGTTTGTAACACCTTGTTTTAACTCCACTGCTGGTCGGGTAAGAGAAGAATGTTGATAAATTGTTGCATAAATTGCAAGTATATAAGGATTGTCTTACTATAAAAGTAACTGAAGTTACAGGTTTTTTAGCACGGCAGGAGGTTGAGCTATGATTTATTTATGGATGTTTCTCGCGCTTTGCATTGTCTGTGTTAGTGGGTATATCGGTCAGGTACTGAATATAGCATCTGCCGTTTCTTCTTTTTTTGGCATGGTGATCCTTGCCGCACTCATTTATTACTTCACTATGTGGTTAACTGGCGGTAATGAGCTGGCAACGGGGATATTTATGTTTCTTGCCCCGGCTTGTGGCTTGATGATCCGCTTTATGGTGGGGTATGGAAGGCGGTAATGAGGGGGAGATATGGTGTCCCCTGCAGGAATCGAACCTGCAATTAGCCCTTAGGAGGGGCTCGTTATATCCATTTAACTAAGAGGACAATGCGGCATGAGTATAACCGCTATTAAACAGCGGAGTAAGTACACCGCCGCTCGATTGCTTAAACCCTCGCCACTTACACCGGGTTTTTATCATTTTTCTTAATGGTTTCCGCACATTCTGCTTTCTGGCGGGCCTCTTCTTTACGCTTGTTACTCATATCGTTGCGGATCTGTGCATGGCTCATTAACGCGAAGATGAAAGTGCCGCCGCAAATATTCCCCGCCAGAGTAGGTAGCGCAAATGGCCAGATGAAATCGCTCCAGTGCAGCGTGCCGTTAAATACCAGATAGAGGATCTCTACAGAGCCCACGACGATGTGGGTGGTGTCACCCAGGGCGATAAGCCACGTCATTAATATAATTACCACAATCTTTGCCGCTCCTGCCGCAGGGAACATCCATACCATTGTGGCTATCAGCCAGCCGGAGATAATCGCGTTGGCAAACATCTCGCTGGGGGTGTTTTTCATTACATCCATGCCGATTTTGACAAACGCATCGCGGGTTTCTTCATTAAAGATAGGCATATACTCAAACGCCCACGCCGCAATACCTGTTCCAAGAATATTACCCAGCAACACGACGCCCCATAACCGCATCAGTAAGCCGATGTTGCCGATAGTCGGTTTTTGCATTACCGGCAGTACCGCAGTTACGGTATTCTCAGTAAATAATTGCTGGCGTGCCATAATGACGATAATAAAACCAAAGGTATAACCCAGATTCTCCAGCAAAAAACTCCCCGGTACACCTTCCAGTTCGACATGAAATATACCTTTTGCCAGTAGCGAAGCGCCCATCGACAGGCCCGCAGCAATAGCTGACCACAGTAGCGCCATTGCGTCGCGTTCCAGCTCTTTTTCGCCGTCCTGGCGGATATGCTCGTGAATAGCCATCGCTCTGGAGGGGAGTCGGTCTTCATCTATTTCTATTTTTTTCCCGCGTTCTTTTTCTTCACTCTCTACTTCAAGTTCGTCGCTGTGTTTATCTATTTTGTCGTTATCCATGGTGTCGTCTCTTGAATTAGCACGCATAGCTAAAGCGTAGCGGCTTTTTTGCTCGCAACTGGCGGGAGTTACTCTGAAAATGTATAAAAGGCCGCGTTTGCCTTTTTCTGTTTCTACGGAATCAAGTAGCCTACAGGGCGGCGATTACCAGGCTATGATCAAATCAGCATTTCAGGGCGTCTGGACATCAGTTGACGTGCTGCTACAATCGCCCACACCTAAACAGGCGGATACGGTATCGTTCCGTCATGGATGGCAAACTGCATAAGCCATAAAAAGCCATAAAAAACAGGGAGACATTTATGAAGCTTCGCCTGTCGGCGCTTGCTCTGGGAACTACGCTTCTGGTGGGGTGTGCGAGTTCCGGTACAGATCAGCAAGGGCGTTCAGACCCGTTAGAAGGGTTCAACCGCACCATGTACAATTTTAACTTCAATGTGTTAGACCCGTATGTGGTTCGACCGGTAGCTGTCGCCTGGCGTGATTATGTTCCGCAACCGGCGCGTAACGGTTTGAGCAATTTTACCGGCAACCTTGAAGAACCTGCGGTGATGGTTAACTATTTCCTGCAGGGCGACCCTTATCAGGGGATGGTTCACTTTACCCGCTTTTTCCTGAACACCATTTTGGGGATGGGTGGCTTTATTGATGTTGCGGGGATGGCGAATCCGAAACTGCAACGTACTGAACCTCACCGTTTTGGTAGTACGCTCGGTCACTATGGCGTGGGCTATGGGCCGTATGTTCAGTTACCGTTCTACGGTAGTTTCACGCTGCGTGATGACGGCGGTGATATGGCAGATGCTCTTTACCCGGTACTTTCCTGGTTGACCTGGCCGATGTCTGTGGGTAAATGGACGCTTGAAGGGATCGAAACCCGTGCGCAGTTGCTGGATTCCGACGGTCTGCTTCGTCAGTCGTCCGATCCTTATATTATGGTTCGCGAGGCTTACTTCCAGCGTCATGATTTCATCGCCAATGGCGGCGAACTCAAACCGCAGGAAAACCCGAACGCGCAAGCGATTCAGGATGATTTAAAAGATATCGATTCTGAATAAGATGCAAATAAAAAAGGTGAGTCGTAAAACTCACCTTTTTTCTTATTAAGCTAACGTGTTATTAGAACGCGTAGTTAAAGTTAGTCCCGAACAGCCAGGCTTTACCTTCAGACTCGAATTGATATGGACCTTCGTTGATCTTCACGCTCTGACCGTGCATATAAGAGACGCCGACATCTACAGAAGCATCTTTATTAAATGCATAAGTAGTACCTGCGCTCAGCCAGAAACGGTCCTGATCCGGAATGGAGATAGAACGGTTCTGTGCCGGAACTGGGCTGTCATCGAAGGCAATGCCGGTACGGAAGGTCCAGTTATCATCGTAGTAATAAGTTGTACCCAACGCGATGCGGTAAGCATCTTTAAAGCCTTCATGTTTCTGGAACAGCGTATCGCCACCGGTTGAGGTTGCTTTCAGTTGTTGGAACTGACTCCAACTGGTGTAAGCCAGGCTATAGTGAATCGCCCACTGCGGATCAACACGGTTATAACCAGACACTTCCCACATTTCAGGCAGGTTCAGCGTCAGATAACCCGACTGCGTTGCGCCACCTGTAGCACCAGGCAAACCGAGATTGTAGTTATTCAGGCCAATTGGCAAGTCGCTGCTGTAGTTACCTTTGAAGTCAATTTTTACCTCAGAACGGTAGGTCAACGCGTAGCGGTTGTTTTTATCCAGTTCATACAGGATCCCGGCGTTCCAGCCAAAGCCCCACTGGTTGCCGTTCAGATGAGCAATTTTGGTGTTACTTTCAATATCATTAGCGGCTGCAGCCAGCGCTTGTCCCTGTGGTGTCCGTCCGGCGGGAGATTGCATAATCTGACCAGCAACCAGTTGCCCCAGATCACCTGCAAAACGTTCAATTTTTGCACGAGCATAGACGGCGTTAAGACCAAGACCGAAACTCCAGGCGTTGTTTAAGCGGTAGGCACCGCTTAAATTCATATTCACGGTTTCAAGGTCGGTTGTACCACCGACAGAACCGCCTGCATAAGTGTCATTAAACTCTGTCGCCAGACCATAGTTAGAGGTAATGGAAGCCCCCCAACCAAATTGGTCGTTAATCGGCGCAACAAAGTGTGCGTTCGGAACCCATGCTGTAGGTGCGATGTTATCCGCGTCGAGGCTACGACCAGACGGAGAAGTTCCGCTGATATTCACATCCGGATCAATATAAACCGCACCCGCAGAAAAAGTCGGGCGGTCAAACATGGTAATCAACGCGGGGTTACGGCTGACATTACCAGCATCATCGGCAATAGCGCCTTCCCCTGAATAAGCCCGACCCAGGCCAGAGGAAGAAAATTCGTTTAACTGAAAGCCTGCCGACCAGGCCTGGGTGGAGATAAGTGCCACTGCGACTGCGAGAGCAGACTTTGTAAACAGGGTTTTCTGGCTCATGACCATAACCTCAATAATTTATTTTTATACAAACTATGTTACGTGCTGTAACAGGAGCGCGAAGTGTAGGGGCTGATGTACATCTTAGAAATCAGACCAGTGGCGAGAGTATAGGTCTGACCAGATGGAATGTTGCAACTATGTTTCTATATTTTTTCAAATATGATCTAAGAAACGCGATCCAGTTGGCAAAATTTGGAGGTGGCGCACTCATTCATCCAGGTGAATTTTGTTTTAGATCATTTTTAAGTGTGATTTCGGTCACTTATCTGATTTTGCAGAATTAACAACTGGAGCAGCACTTTTCAGAAGCGTAAAATATCCGTAACGTTTATCTGGCACCTTGGGTGCACATACAGAGGAAATCAACGATGAGTAAATGTAGTGCTGATGAAACCCCGGTTTGCTGCTGTATGGATGTTGGCACCATTATGGACAACTCCGATTGCACCGCGTCTTACAGCCGCGTGTTTGCAAACCGCGCAGAAGCAGAACAAACGCTGGCGGCGCTGACTGAAAAAGCCCGTAGCGTAGAATCCGAACCATGCAAAATCACCCCGACTTTCACTGAAGAGTCTGACGGTGTTCGCCTGGATATTGATTTCACTTTTGCCTGCGAAGCTGAAATGCTGATTTTCCAGTTGGGTCTGCGTTAATTCCTCTCGGGTACATACGCCCCTGCCAGGTTGTTGGCAGGGGCGTTTTATTTTCTCTTCTTCTTTTCTCTCTGTGTCATAGCTCCCACTTTCCCTTTTCTCCACTTGGCTAAATGTAAAAAAATAGTTAAGACTATGATCAGGTCAGACCACTTTATGTCTTTTTTTACAGGGGAGTGTTATGGGTCAGGTTTTACCGCTGGTTACCCGCCAGGGCGATCGCATCGCCATCGTTAGCGGGTTACGTACGCCTTTTGCTCGCCAGGCAACGGCTTTTCATGGCATTCCCGCTGTTGATTTGGGGAAGATGGTCGTCGGTGAGCTGCTGGCACGTAGTGAGATCCCCGCCGAAGTGATTGAACAACTGGTCTTTGGTCAGGTTGTGCAAATGCCAGAGGCTCCCAATATTGCGCGTGAAATTGTTCTTGGCACTGGAATGAACGTCCATACCGACGCATACAGCGTCAGCCGAGCTTGCGCTACCAGTTTCCAGGCGGTTGCGAACGTGGCCGAAAGCCTGATGGCGGGAACCATCCGCGCCGGTATTGCTGGCGGGGCCGATTCCTCTTCGGTATTGCCAATTGGCGTCAGTAAAAAACTGGCGCGCGTGTTGGTTGATGTCAACAAAGCCCGCACGCTGAGCCAGCGTCTTAAACTTTTCTCCAGCTTGCGTTTGCGTGACTTAATGCCTGTTCCGCCTGCGGTAGCGGAATATTCCACAGGTTTGCGAATGGGCGATACCGCCGAACAAATGGCGAAAACCTACGGTATCACCCGCGAACAGCAAGATGCACTGGCGCACCGTTCGCACCAGCGTGCTGCCCAGGCATGGTCAGAAGGCAAACTCAAAGAAGAGGTGATGACCGCCTTTATCCCTCCTTATAAACAACCCCTCGCGGAAGACAACAATATTCGCGGTAATTCCACGCTTGCTGATTACGCAAAACTGCGTCCGGCATTTGACCGTAAACACGGAACGGTAACTGCGGCGAACAGTACGCCTCTGACCGATGGCGCGGCGGCAGTGATCCTGATGACCGAATCGCGAGCGAAAGAATTAGGACTGGTGCCGCTGGGATATCTGCGCAGTTACGCGTTTACCGCTATTGATGTCTGGCAGGATATGTTGCTTGGTCCGGCCTGGTCAACGCCGCTGGCGCTGGAGAGAGCAGGCCTGACGATGGCCGATCTGACATTGATTGATATGCATGAAGCATTTGCCGCCCAGACGCTGGCAAATATTCAGTTGCTGGGTAGCGAACGTTTTGCCCGCGATGTGCTGGGGCGTGCACATGCCACTGGCGAAGTGGACGATAGCAAATTTAACGTGCTTGGCGGTTCCATTGCTTATGGTCATCCCTTCGCGGCAACAGGCGCGCGGATGATTACCCAGACATTACACGAACTTCGCCGTCGCGGCGGTGGATTTGGTTTAGTGACCGCCTGTGCCGCAGGTGGACTTGGTGCGGCAATGGTTCTGGAGGCGGAATAATGGAAATGGTATCGGCTTTTACCCTCAATGTACGTCTGGACAATATTGCCGTCATCACCATTGACGTTCCCGGCGAAAGAATGAATACCCTGAAGGCAGAGTTTGCCTCGCAGGTGCGCGCCATTATTAAACAACTCCGCGAAAATAAAGAACTTCGAGGCGTAGTGTTTATCTCCGCTAAACCGGACAACTTTATTGCCGGTGCAGACATCAACATGATTGGCAACTGCAAAACCGCGCAAGAAGCGGAAGCACTGGCGCGGCAGGGCCAACAGTTGATGGCGGAAATTCATGCTTTGCCAGTTCCTGTTATTGCCGCCATTCACGGCGCTTGCCTGGGCGGTGGTCTGGAGCTGGCACTGGCGTGCCACGGTCGTATCTGTACAGACGACCCTAAAACCGTGCTCGGCTTGCCGGAAGTACAACTTGGGTTGTTACCTGGTTCAGGCGGCACCCAGCGTTTACCGCGCCTGATCGGCGTCAGCACAGCACTAGAGATGATCCTCACTGGCAAGCAACTACGGGCAAAGCAGGCGTTAAAGCTGGGGCTGGTGGATGACGTCGTTCCGCATTCTATTTTACTGGAAGCCGCTGTAGAGCTGGCGAAGCAGGAGCGTACAGTTTCTCGGACTCTCCCGATTCGTGAACGAGTGATGGCCGGGCCATTAGGTCGTGCGCTGTTATTCAAAATGGCAGGCAAGAAAACAGAACAGAAAACCCAGGGCAACTACCCGGCGACAGAACGCATTCTTGAGGTTATCGAAACAGGATTAGCGCAGGGCTCCAGTAGCGGTTATGACGCTGAAGCACGAGCCTTTGGCGAACTGGCAATGACATCGCAATCACAGGCTCTGCGTAATATCTTTTTTGCCAGTACCGACGTGAAGAAAGATCCTGGCAGCGATGTTGCCCCCGCCCCATTAAATAGCGTGGGGATATTAGGTGGTGGCTTGATGGGCGGTGGTATTGCTTACGTTACAGCCGGTAAAGCGGGGCTACCTGTAAGAATTAAAGATATCAACGCCCAGGGCATAAATCATGCTTTGAAATACAGTTGGGATCAGTTGGAGGGGAAAGTGCGCCGCCGGCATATCAAAGCCAGTGAACGCGACAAACAATTGGCGCTGATTTCAGGTTCTATGGATTATCACGGTTTTTCCCATCGCGATCTGATTATTGAAGCAGTGTTTGAAAATCTCGAATTAAAACAACAGATGGTGGCGGAAGTGGAGCAAAACTGCGCCCCTCATACAATTTTTGCCTCCAATACCTCATCTTTACCGATTAGCGATATTGCCGCTCACGCCTCACGACCAGGGCAGGTTATCGGCCTGCATTTCTTCAGCCCGGTGGAAAAAATGCCGCTGGTAGAAATCATTCCTCACGCCGGGACATCGGCGCAAACCCTCGCCACCACGGTAAAACTGGCGAAAAAACAGGGCAAAACGCCAATCGTGGTGCAGGATAAAGCCGGATTTTACGTTAATCGCATTCTGGCTCCTTACATTAATGAAGCTATCCGCATGTTGACCGAAGGTGAGCGTGTTGAGCACATTGATGCCGCACTGGTTAAATTTGGTTTTCCGGTGGGACCAATCCAACTTTTGGATGAGGTAGGAATCGACACAGGGACTAAAATTATTCCTGTACTGGAAGCAACTTATGGAGAACGTTTTAGTGCGCCTGCAAATGTTGTTTCTTCAATTTTGAACGACGATCGCAAAGGTAGAAAAAATGGCCGGGGTTTCTATCTTTACCGCCAAAAAGGGCGTAAAAGCAAAAAACAGGTTGATCCCGCCATTTACCCGTTGATTGGCGCGCAAGGGCAGGGGCGACTGTCCGCACCGCAGGTTGCTGAACGGTGTGTGATGTTGATGCTGAATGAAGCAGTACGTTGTCTGGACGAGCAGGTTATCCGTAGCGTGCGAGACGGGGATATTGGCGCAGTATTTGGAATTGGTTTTCCGCCATTTCTCGGTGGTCCGTTCCGCTATATCGATTCTCTCGGCGCGGGCGAAGTGGTTGCAATAATGCAACGACTGGCCGCGCAATATGGTTCCCGTTTTACCCCTTGCGAGCGTTTACTTGAGATGAGTGAGCATGGGGAAAGTTTTTGGAAAACAACTGCAACTGACCTGCAATAAGAAGGTCAAAGCTATATGAATCCGCGCTGAATGGTGGAGCTTTGGTTAAAATGTAAACGCATATTGACTATACTTACGCCATTGAGGTAAAAAACAGCGTTTCATTCGGTGAATGGATAAGGCACAATGCCGGCCACCGTCTTCTTTCTCTGGTTTCAGATGAAAGAAGACGGGTGAATCTGGTTAACAAAAGCGGTGCAATATGCAAGTTTTTATCATGCGTCATGGCGATGCAGCCCTCGATGCCGCCAGTGATTCGGTTCGTCCTCTGACCACTAACGGTTGTGACGAATCTCGCCTGATGGCGAACTGGCTGAAAGGTCAAAAAGTGGAAGTCGAACGTGTTCTGGTGAGCCCGTTCCTGCGAGCCGAGCAAACTCTGGATGTCGTAGGTGATTGTATGGAACTGCCATCCAGTGTCGAAGTTCTGCCAGAATTGACGCCCTGCGGCGATGTCGGTCTGGTTAGTGCTTATCTTCAGGCATTGACCAACGAGGGAGTCGGGTCGGTACTGGTTATCTCTCACTTACCCTTAGTCGGTTATCTGGTAGCCGAGTTATGTCCGGGCGAAACGCCGCCTATGTTTACCACTTCAGCTATTGCCAGCGTAACGCTTGATGAAAGCGGAAAAGGCGAATTTAACTGGCAGATGAGCCCGTGTAATTTGAAAATGGCAAAAGCGATATAATTACGCAACGTTTATATCGCATATCAACTTTCAGAGAGCCACTTAAGTGGCTCTTGTTGTATTGAATGTCAGGGAAGTTCTGGCGGCAGCCACTCTTCCACTTCAATCAATACCAATAACGCCGCGTCGCCGCCGTACTCTTTTGGTGCCTGGTGAAATGCCATCACATGCGGATGCTGTGCCAGCCACAGCGGTGTTTGTTGCTTCAAAATATGCTTACCGTGCCCATGCATCACACAGGCGCAAAACACATGTTCACGGCGACAGGCGGCAATTAATGCGCCCAGTTCCTGTTTGGCTTGTAGCTGCGTCAGGCCGTGCAAATCAAGAAACAACTCCGGCGAATAATCACCGCGTCGCAGTTTCTTCGCCTCAAAATGACTGACATCCGGGCGGACATATTTAACCGGGCCTTCGGTATTTAATAACGGCTGAAATTCATCAGAGAAATAATGGCTGGCATCAGCCTGCTCCTGAATCAACCGCTTGACCGGCACTTCGCTGACTTTTTTTCGTTGTGGTCGATGGACAATCGTGTCCTGCTTAATCTTGCGAGTACCCGCCATCAACTGGCGAAACAGGGCCTGATCCTCCTCGCTGAGAGTTGTTTTCTTTTTCATCTATGCATCTCTATTTTATTTTTCCTACAGTTTACCCGACTCGTAGCGCAATCGATCGGCCAAAACATAATTTTCCTGCGTCATTGCCGCGTGAATGCTGATTTATCGTCATCTTCATGGCAAACTAGCCGCCGAAATTAATGCGACCATGCCCTGGAGGAATACGTGGATAAAATTTTCGTTGATGAAGCAGTAAATGAACTGCAAACCATTCAGGACATGTTGCGCTGGTCGGTTAGCCGCTTCAGCGCGGCAAATATCTGGTACGGTCATGGCACCGACAACCCGTGGGACGAAGCGGTGCAACTGGTATTGCCGTCGCTCTACCTGCCGCTGGATATTCCGGAAGATATGCGCAACGCCCGCCTGACCTCCAGCGAAAAACACCGTATTGTTGAGCGCGTGATCCGCCGCGTCAACGAGCGCGTTCCGGTTGCCTATCTGACCAACAAAGCCTGGTTCTGCGGCCATGAATTTTACGTCGATGAACGCGTGCTGGTGCCGCGTTCACCGATTGGTGAACTGATCAACAATAAATTTGCCGGACTTATCAGCAAGCAACCGCAACATATTCTGGATATGTGTACCGGTAGTGGCTGCATTGCTATTGCCTGCGCTTATGCCTTCCCGGAAGCGGAAGTCGACGCGGTGGACATCTCTCCCGACGCGCTGGCGGTAGCCGAACAGAACATTGAAGAACATGGTCTGATCCACAACGTCATACCGATTCGTTCCGATCTGTTCCGTGATTTGCCGAAAGTGCAGTACGACCTGATCGTCACCAACCCGCCGTATGTCGATGCGGAAGATATGTCCGACCTGCCAAACGAATACCGTCACGAGCCGGAGCTGGGGCTGGCGTCTGGCACTGATGGCCTGAAACTGACACGTCGCATTCTCGGCAACGCGGCGGATTATCTTGCTGATGATGGTGTACTGATTTGTGAAGTCGGCAACAGCATGGTACATCTGATGGAACAATATCCGGATGTTCCGTTCACCTGGCTGGAGTTTGATAACGGTGGCGATGGTGTGTTTATGCTCACCAAAGCGCAGCTTATTGCGGCACGAGAACATTTTGGTATTTATAAAGATTAAATTTACTCGTCATTCTTCAAGTTGCATGTGCTGCGTCTGCGGGTTATTCGGCTCATCCATGGGCCTCCCCCTTACGGGGCCGCTGCAAGTAGCGTTCAAATCCGCTCCATGCGGATTTGTCGTTCACCCCAGTCACTTACTTCTGTAAGCTCCTGGGGATTCACTCACTTGTCGCCTTCCTGCAACTTGAATTATTTAGAGTAAAAAATGCAAACACAACAATAACGGAGCCGTGATGGCTGGAAACACAATTGGACAACTCTTTCGCGTAACCACCTTCGGTGAATCGCACGGGCTTGCGCTCGGTTGCATCGTCGATGGTGTTCCGCCAGGCATCCCGCTGACGGAAGCAGACCTGCAACACGATCTCGACCGGCGTCGCCCGGGGACATCGCGCTATACCACCCAGCGTCGTGAACCGGATCAGGTCAAAATTCTTTCCGGCGTTTTTGAAGGTGTCACCACCGGCACCAGTATTGGCTTGTTGATCGAAAACACCGACCAGCGCTCTCAAGATTACAGCGCAATTAAAGACGTTTTCCGTCCGGGTCATGCTGATTACACCTACGAACAAAAATACGGCCTGCGCGATTATCGCGGCGGCGGACGTTCTTCCGCCCGTGAAACCGCCATGCGCGTTGCGGCTGGAGCAATTGCTAAAAAATATCTCGCCGGAAAATTTGGCATCGAAATTCGCGGCTGCCTGAGCCAGATGGGCGACATTCCACTGGAAATCAAAGACTGGTCGCAGGTTGAACAAAATCCGTTCTTCTGCCCGGACCCGGATAAAATCGACGCGTTAGATGAGTTGATGCGCGCGCTGAAAAAAGAGGGCGACTCCATCGGTGCGAAAGTGACTGTTGTTGCCAGTGGCGTACCCGCCGGACTTGGCGAACCGGTATTTGATCGCCTGGATGCTGACATCGCCCACGCGTTGATGAGCATTAATGCGGTGAAAGGCGTGGAAATTGGCGACGGTTTTGACGTGGTGGCGCTGCGTGGCAGCCAGAACCGCGACGAAATCACCAAAGAAGGTTTTCAGAGCAACCATGCGGGCGGTATTCTCGGTGGTATCAGCAGCGGGCAGCAAATCATTGCCCATATGGCGCTAAAACCGACCTCCAGCATTACCGTGCCTGGGCGTACAATTAACCGCTTTGGCGAAGAAGTTGAGATGATCACCAAAGGCCGTCACGATCCTTGTGTCGGGATCCGCGCGGTGCCGATCGCTGAAGCGATGCTGGCAATCGTTTTGATGGATCACCTGTTACGACAACGGGCGCAAAATGCCGATGTGAAGACTGATATTCCACGCTGGTAAAAAATGAACAAAACTGCGATTGCGCTGCTGGCCCTGCTTGCCAGTAGCACCAGCCTGGCAGCAACGCCGTGGCAAAAAATTACCCAACCTGTGCCGGGTAGCGCACAATCGATAGGCAGTTTTTCCAATGGCTGTATCGTCGGCGCTGACACGCTGCCGATACAGTCCGAACATTATCAGGTGATGCGTACCGATCAGCGTCGCTATTTCGGTCATCCGGATCTGGTGATGTTTATCCAGCGTCTGAGTAGCCAGGTGAACAATCTGGGTATGGGGACGGTGCTGATTGGCGATATGGGGATGCCCGCAGGTGGGCGTTTCAACGGCGGCCACGCCAGCCACCAGACCGGACTGGATGTCGATATCTTCCTGCAACTGCCGAAAACTCGCTGGACCGCCGCGCAACTTTTGCGTCCGCAGGCGCTGGATTTGGTTTCCCGTGATGGCAAGCATGTCGTCCCAACGCTGTGGAAGCCGGAAATTTTCAGTCTGATCAAACTTGCTGCGCAGGACAAAGACGTGACGCGCATTTTTGTTAATCCGGCGATTAAACAACAACTTTGCCTTGATGCAGGCACCGATCGTGACTGGTTGCGGAAAGTGCGACCCTGGTTCCAGCATCGCGCACATATGCATGTACGATTACGTTGTCCTGCCGATAGCCTGGAGTGTGAAGACCAACCTTTACCACCGCCGGGCGATGGTTGCGGGGCAGAACTGCAAAGCTGGTTTGAACCACCAAAACCGGGAACAACAAAGCCTGAGAAGAAGACACCGCCTCCGTTGCCGCCTTCCTGCCAGGCGCTACTGGATGAGCACGTGATCTAATGGAAACGTTTAATAGCCTGTTTATGGTTTCCCCGCTGTTGCTGGGAGTTCTCTTTTTTGTCGCGATACTGGCGGGATTTATCGACTCGATTGCCGGTGGTGGTGGGTTACTCACTATTCCGGCATTGATGGCGGCGGGGATGTCTCCGGCTAACGCGCTGGCAACTAACAAACTGCAAGCCTGCGGTGGCTCTATTTCCGCCACCATCTACTTTATTCGCCGCAAAGTCGTCAGCTTAAGCGATCAGAAACTCAATATCGCCATGACCTTTGTCGGCTCGATGAGCGGCGCACTGCTGGTGCAGTATGTTAAAGCTGATGTGCTGCGGCAAATTTTACCGATTCTGGTGATTTGTATCGGTCTTTATTTCTTACTGATGCCCAAACTGGGAGAAGAAGATCGCCAGCGTCGGATGTATGGGCTGCCATTTGCGCTGGTCGCAGGGGGCTGCGTTGGTTTTTACGACGGATTCTTTGGCCCGGCAGCCGGATCGTTTTACGCACTGGCCTTCGTTACGCTGTGCGGCTTTAACCTCGCCAAAGCCACCGCCCATGCCAAATTACTTAACGCAACGTCAAACATCGGCGGTCTGCTGCTGTTTATTCTCGGCGGCAAAGTGATTTGGGCGACAGGATTCGTGATGCTGGTGGGGCAGTTCCTCGGCGCGCGTATGGGTTCAAGACTGGTGTTGAGCAAAGGACAAAAACTGATCCGCCCGATGATCGTTATCGTCTCGGCGGTGATGAGTGCCAAATTACTTTATGATAGCCATGGACAGGAGATCCTCCACTGGTTGGGGATGAACTAATGAACAGTACACACCACTACAAGCAGTTGATTGAAATTTTTAATAGCTGCTTTGCCGATGAATTTAATACCCGTCTGATTAAAGGCGACGACGAACCGATCTATCTTCCTGCTGATGCGGAAGTTCCATATAACCGAATCGTCTTTGCTCATGGCTTTTACGCCAGTGCTATCCACGAGATTTCGCACTGGTGTATTGCCGGGAAAGCGCGCCGTGAACTGGTTGATTTTGGTTACTGGTATTGCCCTGACGGACGCGATGCCCGGACGCAAAGCCAGTTTGAAGATGTTGAAGTTAAGCCGCAGGCGCTTGACTGGTTGTTCTGCGTGGCGGCGGGATATCCGTTTAACGTCAGTTGCGACAACCTGGAAGGCGACGTCGAACCGGATCGTGTGGTATTCCAACGACGGGTTCATGCGCAGGTGATGGATTATCTGGCGAACGGTATTCCTGAACGTCCGGCACGCTTCATAAAAGCATTACGAAATTATTATCACACGCCGGAACTTACGGCGGAACAGTTCCCGTGGCCGGAAGCGCTCAACTGAAGCCAGCGCCACGTTTACAATGAGGAAAGAAGATGATCGCGGAGTTTGAATCACGCATTCTGGCATTAATCGACGGTATGGTTGACCATGCCAGTGATGATGAGTTGTTTGCCAGTGGGTATTTGCGTGGCCACCTGACGTTAGCCATCGCAGAACTGGAAAGTGGTGATGACCACTCCGCCCAGGCGGTGCATACAACCGTTAGCCAGAGTCTGGAGAAAGCGATTGGTGCGGGTGAATTGTCGCCACGCGATCAGGCGCTGGTGACCGATATGTGGGAACACCTGTTTCAGCAGGCTTCACAGCAGTAAGTTGTGGCGTCTGGATCACCATGCCTGATGCGACGCTTATCGCGTCTTATCAGGCCTACAGGTCACACGTGGGTCGGATAAGGCGTTCACGCCGCATCCGACATTGGGAGCACCATGCCTGATGCGACGCTTACCGCGTCTTATCAGGCCTACAGGTCACACGTAGGTCGGATAAGGCGTTCACGCCGCATCCGACAAACAATGCCAAAGCAGATTACCCTACCTTAACCGCTTTACCCTTCAATAACTTCCGTACCCATAACCGATTTGGATTTAATGCCGCCAGCGTACTGGCATCCATCGGAACAGGCTCTTCACTCATCTGTGCCGCCAGAATCTCGGCGCACAGCGGGGCAGAGCACAAACCGCGCGAACCCAAAGCAGCAAGCATAAAGAGATCGTCATAGACTGGTGCGCTTACCGCTTCATCTTTCTGTTCCGCCAGCGAGGTATATTCCGCGAGCGTGGCGTCATAATCGGGGACATTTCCCACCATGGGCAGATGATCGCGCGTGGCACAACGTACACCACAACGAGCCTCTTTATCACTGACATCAACTTCTTTCGTCCACTGCGCCTGCGGGAAGCAATCAATCAACCGTTGGCGATTCTGCTGCTGATCGTCCTCACTGTAGGTCGTATCTTCACTACCGCGGTGATAACTGGCACCAATACAATGGTGCTGATTCGCCGGATTTTGTGGTGTGAGATAACCGTCATAGCACAGCACCTGCTTCAGTTTCGCCAGTTCCGGCGTTGTCGGAATATGACTGACCTGTCCGGCAACCGAATACACCGGTAGAGGTGACGTCTGGCTGAATCGGCTGATTTGATGCCCGTTCGCCAGTACCACCACGCTATGCATCACCTGCTGATGATCTGCAAATGTCAGTTGCCACCCGTCATCCTTACGCAATAAATCCTGCAACTGATGTTGATAACGAATCTGCAAACCTTGCTGTTCCGCCTGTTCCAGTACATTACGGGTAAGTTCTGCCGGACATAGCCAGCCGCCTTGCGGATAAGTAATACCGCCACAATTTGTCGCAACACCTGTAATGTTTTCAACCTCATTTGCGTTGACCGCCATCGCCAGATCTGCGGGTAAATCCATCGATAACATCTGCGCGATTTTGTGCTGGCTTTTCTCATCCCAGGCTAGCTGCGTTACGCCGCACCAGTCATGATTAAATTTAACGGGTAATTGACCGTAAAGCCGACGGGCAAAAGTAAATGCATTAGAGAAAAAGCGGTTCAGCGCCTCATCGTGTTTGCTTAATAACGGATACAGCGCTCCCTGACGATTACCAGAAGCACCAAGCGCGGGAGCGTTATCCGCGCAGTAAAGCGTTACCTGCCAGCCGCGCTGCAACAGCGCCAGTGACAACAACGCGCTGGCGATACCGCCGCCAATAATCGCCACTTCCCGTTTGTTGCTACCTGTGCGATTAAACCACGGTGCGGAAGAGGGCAGTGATAATGTCTGTTCCATCACGCCGCAAAGCATCTCCCGTTTCCGCCCAAAACCCTTACGCTTTTGCATCGTGAATCCAGCTTCCTGCAAGCCCCGGCGGACAAAACCGGCAGACGTGAAGGTTGCCAGCGTGCAGCCAGGACGTGCCAGACGCGCCATGGCGTTAAACAGATTTTGCGTCCACATATCCGGGTTTTTCGCTGGCGCAAAGCCGTCCAGAAACCAGGCATCCACTTTTTGATTTAGTGAATTGTCCAGTTGGCTGGTGAGTTCGTTAATATCGCCAAACCATAAATCCAGCGTTACGCGGCCTTCATCGAGCAATAAACGATGACAACCGGGCAAGGGTAAAGGCCACTGCGCCTGAAGCTGTTTCGCCCACGGTGCCAGTTCTGGCCAGTGTTGATGTGCTAACGATAAATCAGCCTGGGTGAGGGGAAATTTCTCAAAACTAATGAAGTGCAATCGCTGCAATTGTGCCTGTGGATGCGCTTCGCGAAACTGATCAAATGCCTGCCATAGCGTCAGGAAGTTTAATCCGGTGCCGAAGCCGCTCTCTGCTACCACAAACAGAGGATGTGGATGTGTGGGAAAACGTGCCTCTAATTGGTTACCCCCCAGAAAAACATAACGCGTCTCTTCCAGTCCGTTATCGTTGGAAAAATAGACATCGTCAAAATCTCGGGAAACAGGTGTACCCTCAGCATTAAATTTGAGGTTGGCAGGTTGTATAGCGTAGTGTTTCACGTAAGTTACTCGTCTTACAGGCGGTGGCTCGATCTTAGCGATGTGTGTCAGGCTGCGCAAATTTCTCTATAAATTGTCTGATCGGACTTGTTCGGCGTACAAGTGTACGCTATTGTGCATTCGAAACTTACTCTATGTGCGACTTACAGAGGTATTGAATGAAACGTGCAGTGATTACTGGCCTGGGCATTGTTTCCAGCATCGGTAATAACCAGCAGGAAGTCCTGGCATCTCTGCGTGAAGGACGTTCAGGGATCACTTTCTCTCAGGAGCTGAAGGATTCCGGCATGCGTAGCCACGTCTGGGGCAACGTAAAACTGGATACCACTGGCCTCATTGACCGCAAAGTTGTGCGCTTTATGAGCGACGCATCCATCTATGCATTCCTTTCTATGGAGCAGGCAATCGCAGATGCTGGCCTCTCCCCGGAAGCTTACCAGAATAACCCGCGCGTTGGCCTGATTGCAGGTTCTGGCGGCGGTTCCCCGCGTTTCCAGGTGTTCGGTGCTGACGCAATGCGCGGCCCGCGTGGCCTGAAAGCGGTTGGCCCGTATGTGGTCACCAAAGCGATGGCATCTGGCGTTTCTGCCTGCCTCGCCACACCGTTTAAAATCCACGGTGTTAACTACTCCATCAGCTCCGCTTGTGCGACTTCCGCACACTGTATCGGTAACGCAGTCGAGCAGATCCAACTGGGCAAACAAGACATCGTGTTTGCTGGTGGTGGCGAAGAGTTGTGCTGGGAAATGGCGTGCGAATTTGACGCGATGGGCGCGCTGTCTACCAAATACAATGACACCCCGGAAAAAGCCTCCCGTACTTATGACGCTCACCGCGATGGTTTCGTTATCGCTGGCGGCGGCGGTATGGTGGTGGTTGAAGAGCTGGAACACGCGCTGGCTCGTGGTGCTCACATCTACGCTGAAATCGTTGGCTACGGCGCAACGTCTGATGGCGCAGACATGGTTGCTCCGTCTGGCGAGGGCGCGGTTCGCTGCATGAAGATGGCGATGCACGGCGTTGATACCCCAATCGACTACCTGAACTCTCACGGTACTTCGACTCCGGTTGGCGATGTGAAAGAGTTGGCAGCTATCCGGGAAGTGTTCGGTGATAATAGCCCGGCGATTTCTGCAACTAAAGCGATGACCGGTCACTCACTGGGCGCTGCGGGTGTGCAGGAAGCAATCTACTCTCTGCTGATGCTGGAACACGGCTTTATCGCCCCAAGCATTAACATTGAAGAGCTGGACGAGCAGGCTGCGGGACTGAACATCGTAACCGAAACGACCGATCGCGAGCTGACCACCGTTATGTCTAACAGCTTCGGCTTCGGCGGCACCAACGCCACGCTGGTAATGCGTAAGCTGAAAGATTAATTCTGCGACATGTCGGAGTCGGTTGGAGCAGGTCGGATAAGACGCGTAAGCGTCGCATCCGACATTACGCGCCAGCTCCGCATTCGGCAGTAACGCAAAAGGGAGCCTGATGGTTCCCTTTTTCACATCATTGACAATCGCTGTTTGTTCCAGGCAAACTTCTTGCTTTGTCGATTTCCTGCTGAAAATACGTACGCGTTAAACCCTTCCAACGCACTGTAACCCTGAAAACCAGAGAGATAAGACGGGGAAATTCTTCGCCTTGCGCTGCATTCTGGAGTAATGCATGACTGCTGTAAGCCAAACAGAAACACGATCTTCTGCCAATTTTTCGCTTTTTCGCATCGCTTTTGCGGTTTTTTTGACCTACATGACCGTAGGGTTACCTTTGCCGGTGATCCCACTTTTTGTCCATCATGAGCTAGGCTATGGCAACACCATGGTCGGAATTGCCGTTGGCATTCAGTTTCTGGCTACGGTATTAACACGAGGTTATGCCGGACGGCTGGCCGATCAATATGGGGCAAAACGTTCAGCACTTCAGGGCATGTTATCCTGTGGCCTGGCCGGTGGTGCTTTATTGCTGGCTGCGCTTTTACCTGTTTCTGCGCCGATTAAATTTGCCCTGCTGGTCGTCGGGCGTTTGATCCTTGGCTTTGGTGAAAGTCAGTTGCTGACTGGTGCTCTGACCTGGGGATTAGGCATCGTCGGGCCAAAACACTCCGGAAAAGTGATGTCGTGGAATGGGATGGCGATTTACGGCGCACTGGCTGTCGGCGCACCGCTTGGCTTACTGATCCATAGTCATTACGGTTTTGCCGTCCTGGCACTTACGACAATGATACTGCCGTTGCTGGCGTGGGCCTGCAATGGCACGGTGCGCAAAGTACCAGCTCTGGCGGGAGAACGCCCCTCGCTGTGGAGTGTCGTCGGTCTTATCTGGAAGCCTGGGCTGGGCCTGGCGCTTCAGGGCGTGGGCTTTGCGGTTATCGGGACCTTCGTTTCGCTTTACTTTGCCAGCAAAGGATGGGCGATGGCGGGCTTTACGCTCACCGCCTTTGGCGGCGCATTTGTCGTAATGCGCGTAATGTT
The DNA here is from genome assembly GCF_002965125.1 of Escherichia sp. MOD1-EC6162. Classification (NCBI taxonomy): domain Bacteria; kingdom Pseudomonadati; phylum Pseudomonadota; class Gammaproteobacteria; order Enterobacterales; family Enterobacteriaceae; genus Escherichia; species Escherichia sp. MOD1-EC6162. Next base: position 192,536 of record NZ_PTSB01000001.1, on the reverse strand, counting down.
TGGCTGGATGCCAGACCGTTTTGGTGGCGTAAAAGTGGCGATAGTCTCTCTGCTGGTAGAAACGGCCGGCTTGTTGATGCTCTGGCAGGCACCGGGAGCGTGGGTCGCATTAGCGGGCGCGGCGTTAACCGGGGCTGGGTGTTCGCTTATATTCCCGGCCCTGGGTGTGGAAGTGGTTAAACGCGTTCCTTCCCAGGTGCGCGGCACAGCGCTCGGTGGCTATGCCGCGTTTCAGGATATCGCCCTCGGTGTTTCCGGGCCGCTGGCGGGTGTTCTGGCGACCTCGTTTGGCTACTCTTCGGTATTTCTTGCCGGGGCGATATCGGCGGTGCTGGGGATTATTGTGACGATACTGTCGTTTCGCCGGGGTTAACCCACTAGCCAGATCAACATCACAATGATGACGACGAATAATATCCACAGGCTGGGGCGCATTGACATTTCTTTCATCGTGTCAATTAATGGGGTAAAGGGATTGAGCAGCGGTTGAATATCACGCGGTTCAATGCCTTTCACCCGCCGCTGATAGAGCTGGTTAAGGATATCTTCGGCCTGTGCAGACGTCAGGGCTGATTGTGTTGAAAGCCCATACTTTTGCTCAACATACGTCGATAATACCGTCAACTCGCTTGCATCCAGTGGCTGCTTTAGCGCCATCTGGAGTGACTCCAGCGTCGGAGTGTGTTGCTGACTTAACGCCTGACGAGCCTGTAACCAGGTGACCAGATGGTTAAACAGTTTCGCCGGAATCAACTCGCCATCTTTCACCCCTGAAAGTTCCAGCATCGATTGCCAAATCTGTTTGCTGGGTTCCCCTGTTGCCGCCGCGAGTTTGGTGACCAGTTGCTTGAGCGTATTGTGTTCCGCTGGTAATAAAGGTCGGTCGGTCGCCTGGCGCTGTTGCGGCTGCGGGATAACCATCTTCCCTTCCTGTAGTAGCGTCAGGACGGTTTTTAATTGCTCTGGTGAGAGTTGATTTAGCGGCGTCTGACCAAAGTTATGCCGGATATAATCCGTGACGGCCTGACGATTATTTCCCAGACGTAAATACTCCCCCAATTGGGCCAAAAGTTGGCGGACAGAATAACTTTTTTGCGCAGACAGCAAACGTTGCGCAAGGTTTTGTTCTGCTGCCGGGAAATGGCGTGAAAGCAAAGGTGAATCACCCGGCAGACCGATGTCGTGCTTTATATTGGCCCACAACTCTGCGCTCTGCTGTTGCGTTAGCGAAGTCACTTTGATCATCAAACTTTCCAACGCGGTACGTTGCAAGCTGGATAAAGGCTGATTGCCTGCGCCAGACGACAGGTTATCCCCCTGACCTGGTGGTTGCGCAGGAGGAGGGCCTGAAAGAGGTTGTATCATTACGTATCCTTATACCTGAAATCATCGCAAGTATGCCTGGCCGCGAGATTATGGCACACTTGTCCGGTTAACTCTCGTTCTCATACAGGTAGCACAAACGTGAAAATCCTTGTTGATGAAAATATGCCTTATGCCCGCGAATTATTTAGCCGTTTGGGTGAGGTGAAAGCGGTTCCGGGGCGTCCAATTCCAGTCGCAGAACTGGATGGCGCGGATGCGTTGATGGTGCGTTCGGTCACGAAAGTGAACGCGTCGCTGCTGACGGGGAAATCAGTAAAATTTGTTGGCACCGCCACTGCGGGGACCGACCATGTTGATGAGGCATGGTTGCAGCAGGCAGGGATCGGTTTTTCTGCCGCACCTGGCTGCAATGCGATTGCGGTAGTGGAATATGTTTTCTCGTCGTTGCTAATGCTTGCCGAACGCGATGGATTTTCACTGCATGACCGTACCGTGGGGATCGTGGGAGTTGGTAACGTTGGTCGTCGATTACAGGCGCGGCTGGAGGCGTTGGGAATTAAAACCTTGCTTTGCGATCCGCCACGCGCCGATCGTGGGGATGAGGGAGATTTCCGTTCTCTTGATGAGCTGGTTCAGCACGCGGATATTCTGACGTTCCATACACCACTCTTTAAAGATGGTCCGTACAAAACGCGGCATCTGGCGGATGAAAAACTGATCCGCAGCCTGAAGCCGGGGACGATTCTGATTAACGCTTGCCGTGGCGCAGTCGTCGATAATACCGCACTGCTGACCTGTCTGAATGAAGGCCAGAAGTTAAGCGTGGTGCTGGACGTCTGGGAGGGCGAGCCAGAACTCAACGTCGAGCTGCTGCAAAAAGTGGATATCGGCACGCCGCATATCGCGGGCTATACCCTCGAAGGTAAAGCGCGTGGCACCACGCAAGTGTTTGAGGCTTATAGCAAGTTTATTGGTCATGAACAGCACATCGCGCTGGATACCTTATTGCCAACACCAGAATTTGGCCGTATTACGCTGCATGGCTCGCTCGATCAGCCAACGCTAAAAAGGCTGGTGCATTTGGTGTATGATGTGCGCCGCGATGACGCACCGCTGCGTAAAGTCGCCGGGATACCGGGTGAGTTCGATAAACTGCGCAAAAATTACCTTGAACGCCGTGAATGGTCGTCTCTGTATGTGATTTGCGATGACGCCAACGCGGCGGCATTACTGTGTAAATTGGGTTTTAACGCCGTTCATCATCCGGCACGTTAATCTCTTCTTCATGCTCTCTGCTGTAATATCGGCAGGGAGTTTTGTTATTTCTGGAGTAAACCACCATGTCTGAAGGCTGGAACATTGCTGTCCTGGGCGCAACTGGCGCTGTGGGCGAAGCCCTGATTGAAACGCTGGCTGAACGTCAGTTCCCGGTTGGGGAAATTTATGCACTGGCACGTAACGAAAGCGCAGGTGAACATCTGCGTTTTGGTGGTAAGACAATCACCGTGCAGGATGCTGCCGATTTTGACTGGACGCAGGCGCAACTGGCGTTTTTTGTTGCAGGTAAAGAAGCTACCGCCGCCTGGGTTGAAGAAGCCACTAACGCGGGATGTCTGGTCATTGATAGCAGCGGCCTGTTTGCTCTCGAACCTGATGTTCCGCTGGTGGTGCCGGACGTGAATCCGTTTGTACTGGCGGACTACCGTAACCGTAACGTTATTGCTGTTCCTGATAGCCTGACCAGCCAGTTACTGGCTGCACTGAAACCGTTAATCGATCAGGGCGGTTTGTCGCGCATCAGCGTTACCAGCCTGATTTCTGCCTCCGCTCAGGGCAAAAAAGCGGTGGATGCATTAGCAGGGCAGAGCGCGAAATTGCTCAACGGTATTCCGATTGATGAAGATGATTTCTTTGGTCGTCAGTTGGCGTTTAATATGCTGCCCTTGCTACCGGATCGCGAAGGTAACGTACGCGAAGAGCGCCGTATTGTCGATGAAGTGCGCAAAATTATGCAGGACGAAGGGCTGATGATTTCGGCTAGTGTCGTTCAGGCACCGGTATTTTACGGTCATGCTCAGATGGTCAACTTCGAAGCATTACGTCCGCTGGCGGCAGAAGAAGCGCGTGATGCGTTTTCCCAAAGCGAAGATATTGTGCTTTCTGAAGAGAATGAATTCCCAACGCAGGTGGGTGATGCGTCTGGTTCTCCGCATCTTTCTGTCGGCTGTGTTCGTAATGACTATGGTATGCCAGAGCAAATCCAGTTCTGGTCGGTGGCCGACAACGTCCGTTTTGGGGGGGCACTGATGGCGGTGAAGATCGCTGAAAAACTGGTGCAGGAGTACCTGTACTAATGTCCGACCAGCAACAACCGCCAGTTTATAAAATTGCGCTGGGTATTGAGTACGACGGCAGCAGATATTACGGCTGGCAACGGCAGAATGAAGTCCGCAGTGTGCAGGAAAAGCTGGAAAAGGCGCTCTCGCAGGTAGCGAACGAACCCATCACCGTGTTCTGTGCCGGGCGAACCGACGCAGGGGTACACGGCACCGGGCAGGTAGTGCATTTTGAAACCACCGCGTTACGCAAAGACGCTGCGTGGACGTTAGGCGTAAATGCGAATTTACCTGGTGACATCGCCGTGCGTTGGGTTAAAGCTGTACCCGATGATTTTCACGCCCGATTTAGCGCTACGGCTCGCCGTTATCGCTACATCATCTACAATCATCGACTGCGTCCGGCGGTACTGAGTAAAGGTGTTACCCACTTTTACGAACCGCTGGATGCCGAACGGATGCATCGGGCGGCACAATGCCTGTTGGGCGAGAATGATTTCACCTCGTTCCGCGCGGTGCAGTGTCAGTCCCGAACGCCGTGGCGTAACGTTATGCATATCAACGTCACGCGTCACGGTCCCTATGTGGTGGTAGATATCAAAGCGAATGCCTTTGTACATCATATGGTGAGGAATATTGTCGGCAGCCTGATGGAAGTGGGTGCCCACAACCAGCCGGAGAGCTGGATAGCAGAGCTGTTGGCGGCTAAGGACAGGACGCTGGCGGCAGCAACGGCGAAAGCGGAAGGGTTGTATCTGGTCGCGGTGGATTACCCGGACAGATTCGATCTTCCAAAGCCGCCAATGGGCCCGCTCTTTCTGGCGGACTAATTTTAGTCGTACAAGGCATAGGCAAATATGGACCTGATTTATTTCCTCATCGATTTTATCCTGCACATTGACGTGCATTTGGCGGAACTGGTCGCGCAGTATGGCGTCTGGGTTTATGCCATTTTGTTTGTGATTTTGTTCTGTGAAACTGGTTTGGTAGTGACACCGTTTCTGCCGGGAGATTCGCTGCTGTTTGTTGCCGGGGCGCTGGCCTCGCTGGGAACTAACGATCTCAATGTCCATATGATGGTAGTACTGATGCTGGTTGCCGCGATTGTTGGCGATGCCGTTAACTACACTATTGGGCGGTTGTTCGGTGAGAAATTATTCAGCAATCCGAACTCGAAAATTTTCCGTCGCAGTTATCTCGACAAAACCCATCAGTTTTATGAGAAACATGGCGGCAAAACCATTATTCTCGCCCGTTTTGTGCCAATTGTCAGAACGTTCGCCCCGTTCGTTGCGGGGATGGGCCACATGTCATACCGTCATTTCGCCGCTTATAACGTGATCGGCGCGCTGTTGTGGGTTCTACTTTTTACCTACGCAGGCTATTTCTTCGGTACAATCCCAATGGTTCAGGATAACCTTAAGCTGCTGATCGTCGGGATTATTGTGGTTTCCATTCTGCCGGGCGTCATCGAAATTATCCGTCACAAACGCGCTGCGGCACGCGCCGCAAAATAAAAAGTAACTCCGCGGTTCGACCACTTTTTTATCCAAAGTTTCGGGCTGTTATGTTTTAATGTGCAACATTCATGGTCTGTTGGGGGCAAAAATGGCATTATGCGTCCCCAAAGATAAAGCTGGCATCGAACCAGGTTCAGACAGAAAGGTCCCTAATGAGCTGGATTGAACGAATTAAAAGCAACATTACTCCCACCCGCAAGGCGAGCATTCCTGAAGGCGTGTGGACTAAGTGTGATAGCTGCGGTCAGGTTTTATACCGTGCTGAGCTGGAACGTAATCTTGAGGTCTGTCCGAAGTGTGACCATCACATGCGTATGACGGCGCGTAATCGCCTGCATAGCCTGTTGGATGAAGGAAGCCTTGTGGAGCTGGGTAGCGAGCTTGAGCCGAAAGATGTGCTGAAGTTCCGTGACTCCAAAAAGTATAAAGACCGTCTGGCATCTGCACAGAAAGAAACCGGCGAAAAAGACGCGCTGGTAGTAATGAAAGGCACCTTGTATGGAATGCCGGTCGTTGCTGCGGCATTCGAATTTGCCTTTATGGGTGGTTCAATGGGATCTGTGGTGGGTGCGCGTTTCGTGCGTGCCGTTGAGCAGGCGCTGGAAGACAACTGCCCGCTGATCTGCTTCTCCGCTTCCGGTGGCGCACGTATGCAGGAAGCGCTAATGTCGCTGATGCAGATGGCGAAAACTTCTGCTGCGCTGGCGAAAATGCAGGAGCGCGGTCTGCCGTACATCTCCGTGCTGACTGACCCAACCATGGGCGGTGTTTCTGCGAGTTTCGCGATGCTGGGCGATCTCAACATTGCTGAACCGAAAGCGTTAATCGGTTTTGCCGGTCCGCGTGTTATTGAACAGACCGTTCGCGAAAAACTGCCGCCGGGATTCCAGCGCAGTGAGTTCCTGATCGAGAAAGGCGCGATCGACATGATTGTCCGCCGCCCGGAAATGCGCCTGAAACTGGCGAGCATCCTGGCGAAGCTGATGAATCTGCCAGCGCCAAATCCTGAAGCGCCACGCGAAGGCGAAGTGGTGCCACCAGCACCGGATCAGGAACCAGAGGCCTGATAACTGATAAGGGCAGGGCCGCTGGCTCTGCCCTTTTGCTATTATCCCCGTAATGAATCAGCGGATACCATGATTATCAAACGCACACCTCAAGCCGCGTCGCCTTTGGCTTCGTGGCTTTCTTATCTGGAAAACCTGCACAGTAAGACTATCGATCTCGGCCTTGAGCGCGTAAGCCAGGTGGCAGCGCGTCTCGGCGTTCTGAAACCAGCACCGTTTGTGTTTACTGTCGCGGGTACTAATGGCAAAGGCACAACCTGTCGCACGCTGGAGTCGATTCTGATGGCGGCAGGGTACAAAGTGGGGGTCTACAGTTCGCCGCATCTGGTGCGTTATACCGAGCGCGTTCGTGTGCAGGGTCAGGAATTACCGGAATCGGCCCATACTGCCTCTTTTGCTGAGATTGAATCGGCACGCGGTGATATTTCTCTGACCTATTTCGAATACGGTACGCTGTCGGCGTTGTGGCTATTCAAACAGGCACAACTTGACGTGGTGATTCTGGAAGTCGGGCTGGGCGGTCGTCTGGATGCCACCAATATTGTTGATGCTGATGTCGCGGTAGTGACCAGCATTGCGCTTGATCATACCGACTGGCTGGGGCCAGATCGCGAAAGCATTGGTCGCGAGAAAGCGGGGATCTTCCGCAGTGAAAAACCGGCGATTGTCGGTGAACCGGAAATGCCGTACACCATTGCCGATGTGGCGCAGGAAAAAGGTGCATTGCTGCAACGTCGCGGTGTTGAGTGGAATTATTCTGTCACAGACCATGACTGGTCGTTTACCGATGCTCACGGTACGCTAGAAAACCTGCCGTTGCCGCTTGTCCCACAACCAAATGCCGCAACGGCGCTGGCAGCACTTCGCGCCAGCGGCCTGGAGGTCAGTGAACAGGCAATTCGCGAGGGCATTGCCAGTGCAATTTTACCGGGACGTTTCCAGATTGTGAGTGAGTTGCCACGCGTCATTTTTGATGTCGCCCATAATCCACATGCGGCAGAATATCTCACCGGACGTATGCAAGCGTTACCGAAAAGCGGGCGCGTGCTGGCGGTTATCGGTATGCTACATGATAAAGATATTGCCGGAACTCTGGCCTGGTTGAAAAGCGTAGTTGATGACTGGTATTGTGCGCCACTGGAAGGGCCACGCGGTGCTACAGCAGAGCAACTGCTGGAACATCTGGGTAATGGCAAACCATTTGACAGCGTTGCGCAGGCATGGGATGCCGCGATGGCGGACGCTAAACCGGAAGATACCGTGCTGGTGTGTGGTTCATTCCATACGGTCGCACATGTCATGGAAGTGATTGACGCGAGGAGAAGCGGTGGCGAGTAAGTTTCAGAATCGGTTAGTTGGCACAATAGTGCTGGTGGCGCTGGGGGTGATTGTGCTTCCAGGGCTGCTCGATGGGCAGAAAAAACATTATCAGGATGAGTTCGCAGCGATCCCGCTGGTGCCGAAAGCTGGCGATCGTGACGAGCCTGATATGATGCCAGCCGCCACTCAGGCGTTGCCGACACAGCCGCCAGAAGGGGCTGCAGAGGAGGTGCGTGCGGGAGATGCAGCGGCACCGTCACTCGATCCGGCAATCATTGCAGCCAATAATACTGAGTTTGAACCGGAACCTGCACCGGTTGCTCCACCGAAGCCGAAACCTGTGGAACCGCCGAAGCCGAAGGTGGAAACGCCACCAGCGCCGAAGCCAGAACCAAAACCTGCCGTCGAAGAAAAAGCGGCACCGACGGGTAAAGCGTATGTAGTGCAACTGGGCGCGCTGAAAAATGCCGATAAAGTGAATGAGATTGTTGCTAAGCTGCGTGGCGCGGGATATCGCGTTTATACGTCGCCGTCGACGCCAGTGCAGGGTAAAATCACCCGCATTCTGGTTGGGCCGGATGCTTCTAAAGAGAAGCTGAAAGGTTCGCTGGGTGAGTTGAGGCAGCTTTCTGGCTTGAGCGGCGTGGTGATGGGCTATACGCCGAATTAATACGGTTTGCCTGATGCGACGCTAACGCGTCTTATCAGGTCTACGCGGGAGCATAACCCCAGGTCGGATAAGGCGTTCACGCCGCATCCGACACGTATAGCCGGTGCCGCAAAGGCACAAAAAGTCGATGGCGTTGAATATTTTTTCAGCGCCATTTTTATTGATGCGCGGGAAGGAAATCCCTACGCAAACGTTTTCTTTTTCTGTTAGAATGCGCCCCGAACAGGATGACAGGGCGTAAAATCGTGGGACACATATGGTCTGGATTGATTACGCCATAATCGCGGTGATTGCTTTTTCTTCTCTGGTTAGCCTGATCCGCGGCTTTGTTCGTGAAGCATTATCGCTGGTGACATGGGGTTGTGCGTTCTTTGTCGCCAGTCATTACTACACTTACCTGTCAGCCTGGTTTACGGGCTTTGAAGACGAACTGGTTCGAAATGGGATTGCCATCGCGGTACTGTTTATCGCTACGCTTATCGTTGGCGCTATCGTGAACTTCGTGATAGGTCAGTTGGTGGAGAAAACGGGGTTGTCAGGCACCGATCGGGTGCTGGGCGTCTGTTTCGGTGCGTTGCGCGGCGTATTGATTGTTGCCGCTATTCTTTTCTTTCTCGACTCCTTTACCGGAGTGTCGAAAAGCGAAGACTGGAGCAAATCACAGCTGATCCCACAGTTCAGTTTTATCATCAGATGGTTTTTTGATTATCTGCAAAGCTCGTCAAGTTTCTTGCCCAGAGCGTAAGTGCTCTGAGATGTGGCTTAACGAGGAAAAAGACGTATGTGCGGTATTGTCGGTATCGCCGGTGTTATGCCGGTTAACCAGTCGATTTATGATGCCTTAACGGTGCTTCAGCATCGCGGTCAGGATGCCGCAGGCATCATCACCATTGATGCCAATAACTGCTTTCGTTTGCGTAAAGCGAACGGTCTGGTGAGCGATATATTTGAAGCTCGCCACATGCAGCGTTTGCAGGGCAATATGGGCATTGGTCATGTGCGTTACCCTACGGCTGGCAGCTCCAGCGCTTCTGAAGCGCAGCCGTTTTACGTTAACTCTCCGTATGGCATCACGCTTGCCCATAATGGCAATCTGACTAACGCTCACGAGTTGCGTAAAAAGTTGTTTGAAGAAAAACGCCGCCACATCAACACCACTTCTGACTCGGAAATTTTGCTTAATATCTTCGCCAGCGAACTGGATAACTTCCGCCACTATCCGCTGGAAGCCGATAACATTTTCGCCGCCATTGCCGCCACTAACCGTCTGATCCGTGGCGCATATGCCTGTGTGGCGATGATTATCGGCCACGGTATGGTTGCTTTCCGCGATCCTAACGGCATTCGTCCGCTGGTGTTGGGAAAACGCGATGTTGATGACAATCGCACAGAATATATGGTTGCCTCTGAAAGCGTTGCGCTCGATACCCTGGGCTTTGAGTTCCTGCGTGACGTCGCACCGGGCGAAGCGATTTACATCACTGAAGAAGGGCAGTTGTTTACCCGTCAGTGTGCCGACAATCCGGTCAGCAATCCGTGCCTGTTCGAGTATGTTTACTTTGCCCGCCCGGATTCGTTCATCGACAAAATTTCCGTTTATAGCGCCCGCGTTAATATGGGCACCAAGCTTGGCGAAAAAATTGCCCGTGAATGGGAAGATCTGGATATTGACGTGGTGATCCCGATTCCGGAAACCTCCTGCGATATCGCACTGGAAATCGCTCGCATTCTGGGTAAACCGTACCGCCAGGGCTTCGTGAAAAACCGCTACGTTGGCCGTACCTTTATCATGCCGGGCCAGCAACTGCGCCGTAAGTCTGTTCGTCGTAAACTGAACGCCAACCGCGCTGAGTTCCGCGATAAAAACGTTCTGCTGGTCGATGACTCCATCGTCCGCGGCACCACCTCTGAGCAGATTATCGAGATGGCGCGTGAAGCCGGAGCGAAGAAAGTGTATCTCGCCTCTGCCGCGCCGGAAATTCGTTTCCCGAACGTTTATGGTATTGATATGCCGAGCGCCACGGAACTGATCGCACACGGTCGTGAAGTGGATGAAATCCGCCAGATCATCGGTGCTGATGGGCTTATCTTCCAGGATCTAAACGATCTGATCGAAGCCGTTCGCGCTGAAAATCCGGATATTCAGCAGTTCGAATGCTCGGTGTTTAATGGCGTCTATGTCACCAAAGACGTTGATCAAGGCTACCTCGATTTCCTCGATACTTTACGTAATGACGACGCTAAAGCAGTGCAACGTCAGAACGAAGTTGAAAACCTGGAAATGCATAACGAAGGATAATACCTTCGTTCAGGGTGCCGGTCTGGCACCCTGACTTGCAACTCCCGCCGAAATCCTGCAAAGTCTGCCTGCAAGTCTGACAGGGCAATTATCTATGAAACGACTCATTGTAGGCATCAGCGGTGCCAGCGGCGCGATTTATGGCGTACGTTTATTACAGGTTCTGCGTGATGTCGCAGATGTTGAAACGCATCTGGTGATGAGCCAGGCAGCGCGCCAGACTTTATCCCTCGAAACGGATTTTTCCCTGCGCGAAGTTCAGGCATTAGCCGATGTCACCCATGATGCGCGCGATATTGCCGCCAGCATCTCTTCCGGGTCTTTCCAGACGTTGGGGATGGTGATTTTACCCTGTTCAATCAAAACCCTTTCCGGCATTGTCCATAGCTATACCGATGGTTTACTGACCCGAGCAGCAGATGTGGTACTGAAAGAGCGTCGCCCACTGGTGCTCTGCGTGCGTGAAACGCCGCTGCACTTAGGACACTTGCGTTTAATGACTCAGGCTGCGGAAATTGGTGCGGTAATTATGCCTCCCGTTCCGGCGTTTTATCATCGTCCGCAATCGCTTGATGATGTGATAAATCAAACGGTTAACCGTGTACTTGATCAGTTTACGATAACCCTTCCCGAAGATCTCTTTGCCCGCTGGCAGGGCGCATAACTTTGCTGTTGCCCTGTTTCGGGGCAATTTTGCAACCGTGATCAAATCCTCGACATTTTGTTCCTGCCATTGAATCGAAACGCTGCGATTCAACCGGCATACCTGCTATCTTCAACTTTAGGACAATAATGCAACGTCTTATTAACATATTTAACGTTATATGTTTGAGCTGTTGTCAAGATGGCATAAGACCTGCATGAACGAGCCTGCAAACACACAACACAATACACAACATAAAAAAGCCATTTCACTTGAGGGTTATGTATGAAGAAGTCGATTCTTGCTCTGTCTTTGTTAGTCGGTCTGTCCGCAGCAGCTTCCAGCTCTGCGGCACTGCCGGAGACGGTACGTATCGGAACGGATACCACCTATGCGCCGTTCTCATCGAAAGATGCCAAAGGTGACTTTGTTGGCTTTGATATCGATCTGGGTAACGAGATGTGCAAACGCATGCAGGTTAAATGTACCTGGGTTGCCAGTGACTTTGATGCGCTGATCCCGTCACTGAAAGCGAAAAAAATCGATGCCATTATTTCATCGCTCTCTATTACTGATAAACGTCAGCAGGAGATTGCCTTCTCCGACAAGCTGTATGCCGCGGATTCTCGTTTGATTGCAGCTAAAGGTTCACCGATCCAACCAACGCTGGATTCGCTGAAAGGTAAACATGTCGGTGTGCTGCAAGGCTCCACCCAGGAAGCGTACGCCAATGACAACTGGCGCAGTAAAGGCGTCGATGTGGTGGCCTATGCTAACCAGGATTTGGTCTATTCCGATCTGGATGCAGGTCGTCTGGATGCCGCTCTGCAGGATGAAGTCGCTGCCAGCGAAGGTTTCCTCAAGCAACCCGCCGGTAAAGAGTTCGCCTTTGCTGGTTCATCAGTGAAAGACAAAAAATACTTCGGTGATGGTACAGGTGTAGGGCTACGTAAAGATGATGCCGAACTGAAAGCCGCCTTTGATAAGGCGCTTGGCGAACTGCGTCAGGATGGCACTTACGACAAGATGGCAAAAAAGTATTTCGACTTTAATGTCTATGGTGGCTGATACGTCGCAGGGAAGTAGCGCCTGATGGGGAATCATCATGGTGCATTCCAGGTTTGTTGCACTATCGTGGTGCATTAAAATGCATACTTAAGCAATTTTAATGAAAAAAAATACGGCTAACTGGCCTGGATATTTTGCCTTGTTGGTCAATTTTATGGCACGATAACTGTAACAAACCTGTAAATATTCCCTATAAAAAGACTGTCAGTTGAGGACATTATGAAAAAACTGGTGCTATCGCTCTCTCTGGTTCTGGCCTTCTCCAGCGCAACCGCTGCGTTTGCTGCTATTCCGCAAAATATCCGTATCGGCACCGATCCAACCTATGCACCATTTGAATCAAAAAATTCACAAGGCGAACTGGTTGGCTTTGATATTGATCTGGCGAAGGAGTTGTGCAAACGCATCAATACGCAATGTACCTTTGTTGAGAATCCGCTGGATGCGTTAATTCCGTCATTAAAAGCGAAGAAGATTGACGCCATCATGTCATCACTTTCCATCACGGAAAAACGTCAGCAGGAAATTGCCTTCACCGACAAACTGTATGCTGCCGATTCTCGTCTGGTGGTGGCGAAAAATTCTGACATCCAGCCGACAGTAGAATCGCTGAAAGGCAAGCGGGTAGGGGTATTGCAGGGCACCACCCAGGAGACATTTGGTAACGAACACTGGGCTCCCAAAGGCATTGAAATCGTCTCTTATCAGGGGCAGGACAATATTTACTCAGACCTGACTGCCGGACGTATTGATGCCGCGTTCCAGGATGAAGTTGCCGCCAGTGAAGGTTTCCTCAAACAGCCAGTCGGTAAAGATTACAAATTCGGTGGTCCGTCTGTTAAAGATGAAAAACTGTTTGGCGTAGGCACCGGCATGGGGCTGCGTAAAGAAGATAACGAACTGCGCGAGGCACTGAACAAAGCCTTTGCTGAAATGCGCGCTGACGGTACTTACGAGAAATTAGCGAAAAAGTACTTCGATTTTGATGTTTATGGTGGCTAATCGCCATCGGTGAAAGAAAGCCCGCTCCCTTCGAGGCACCGGAGGGAGATAAGAGGCGGTAAATTCACCACACACAACAGGACAGGCAGCATGTTGTATGGGTTTTCAGGTGTAATTTTACAGGGGGCGCTCGTCACGCTGGAGCTGGCTATCAGCTCTGTAGTGCTCGCTGTAATTATCGGTCTTATTGGCGCTGGCGGTAAGCTTTCGCAAAATCGGTTATCGGGACTGATTTTCGAAGGCTATACCACGCTGATACGCGGTGTGCCGGATTTAGTGTTAATGCTGCTGATATTCTACGGTTTGCAGATCGCGCTAAACACGGTGACGGAGGCGATGGGCGTCGGACAGATTGATATCGACCCGATGGTCGCCGGTATTATAACCCTGGGGTTTATCTACGGCGCTTACTTCACCGAAACGTTCCGCGGCGCGTTTATGGCGGTGCCGAAAGGGCATATTGAGGCGGCAACAGCATTCGGCTTTACCCGTGGGCAAGTGTTTCGGCGGATTATGTTCCCGGCGATGATGCGTTACGCCCTACCGGGGATTGGCAACAACTGGCAGGTCATTCTTAAATCAACGGCTCTCGTTTCGTTACTCGGACTGGAAGATGTGGTGAAAGCCACTCAACTGGCAGGCAAAAGTACCTGGGAACCATTCTATTTCGCCATCGTCTGTGGCGTGATTTATCTGGTTTTTACCACCGTTTCCAATGGTGTGCTGCTGTTCCTTGAGCGCCGCTACTCCGTGGGTGTGAAGAGGGCCGACCTGTGATCGAAATCTTACATGAATACTGGAAACCGCTGCTGTGGACTGACGGTTATCGCTTTACCGGTGTGGCGATCACTCTCTGGTTGCTGATTCTGTCGGTGGTGATGGGGGGGATTCTGGCGCTGTTTCTGGCGATTGGGCGCGTCTCAAGTAATAAATACATTCAGTTTCCCATCTGGTTATTTACTTATATTTTTCGCGGTACGCCGCTGTATGTTCAGTTGCTGGTGTTCTATTCCGGCATGTACACGCTGGAGATTGTTAAAGGCACCGAGTTCCTTAACACCTTTTTCCGCAGTGGCCTGAACTGTACCGTGCTGGCATTGACGCTCAACACCTGTGCTTACACCACTGAGATTTTTGCCGGGGCGATCCGGTCGGTGCCGCATGGGGAAATTGAAGCTGCCAGAGCCTATGGTTTCTCAACCTTTAAAATGTATCGCTGCATTATTTTGCCGTCGGCACTGCGTATTGCATTACCGGCCTACAGCAACGAAGTGATTCTGATGCTGCACTCTACTGCGCTGGCGTTTACTGCCACGGTGCCGGATCTGCTGAAAATTGCCCGCGATATCAACGCCGCCACGTATCAACCTTTTACTGCCTTTGGCATTGCCGCGGTGCTCTATTTAATCATCTCTTATGTCCTGATCAGTCTCTTTCGCAAAGCGGAAAAACGCTGGTTGCAGCATGTGAAACCTTCTTCAACGCACTGAGAATACGATGTCCGAGAATAAATTAAACGTTATCGATTTGCACAAACGCTACGGCGAACACGAAGTGCTGAAAGGCGTTTCACTGCAAGCGAACGCCGGGGATGTGATCAGTATCATCGGATCGTCGGGATCGGGGAAAAGTACCTTTTTGCGCTGTATTAACTTCCTCGAAAAACCGAGCGAAGGCGCGATCGTGGTTAACGGGCAGAACATCAATCTGGTGCGCGATAAAGACGGCCAACTCAAAGTTGCCGATAAAAATCAGCTACGTTTACTGCGCACGCGCCTGACGATGGTGTTTCAGCACTTCAATCTCTGGAGCCATATGACGGTGCTGGAAAACGTCATGGAAGCGCCGATTCAGGTGTTGGGGCTGAGCAAGCAGGAAGCACGCGAGCGGGCAGTGAAATATCTGGCGAAAGTTGGCATAGACGAACGTGCGCAGGGGAAATACCCGGTGCATCTTTCCGGTGGTCAGCAACAGCGTGTTTCCATTGCACGGGCGCTGGCAATGGAACCGGAAGTTTTGCTGTTTGATGAACCTACCTCAGCGCTCGATCCAGAGCTGGTAGGCGAAGTTCTGCGCATTATGCAGCAACTGGCGGAAGAGGGGAAAACCATGGTGGTGGTGACTCATGAAATGGGCTTTGCTCGCCATGTCTCTACCCACGTCATTTTTCTCCATCAGGGGAAAATAGAAGAAGAGGGGACGCCGGAACAGTTATTTGGCAACCCGCAAAGCCCGCGTCTGCAACAGTTCCTTAAAGGATCACTGAAATAATTGCCTCTCCGGCGGCTAATGCTGCCGGAGTATTTTCAAGGCTAATTTGCGAGTTAGCTTCCATTGAAATGTATATATTTCAGCCCACTTAAAATACTTCTGAATTCGTTGTCCAAATATAAAAACTGCCTACTGCATTGGTTATAAAGGGTAGTTATTGTCTCGTCCTCTTAAATTTGATGGGTGACGGAACGCCATGACAATATTGACCACTTCCACGCCGCATGATGCAGTATTTAAATCCTTTTTACGCCATCCAGATACAGCACGAGATTTTATTGATATTCATCTTCCAGCACCGCTGCGCAATCTGTGTGATTTAACAACGTTAAAACTGGAACCAAACAGTTTTATTGATGAAAACCTGCGACAATATTACTCCGACGTCTTGTGGTCAGTGAAAACACAGGAGGGGATGGGGTATATTTATGTCGTCATTGAACACCAAAGTAAGGCGGAAGAATTAATGGCTTTTCGCATGATGCGTTATTCCATCGCGGCGATGCAAAACCATCTGGATGCGGGCTATAAAGAACTTCCTTTGGTGATCCCAATGCTGTTTTATCATGGTTGCAGAAGTCCTTATCCTTATTCTCTCTGCTGGCTTGATGAATTTGCAGAACCTGCGATTGCCCGCAAAATTTACTCATCGGCTTTTCCGTTGGTAGATATTACTGTAGTGCCGGATGACGAGATTATGCAACACCGTAAAATGGCATTGCTGGAGTTAATTCAGAAACATATTCGCCAGCGCGACTTATTGGGTTTAGTGGAGCAAATTGTTTCTCTTTTAGTTACAGGGAACACTAATGACAGGCAGCTACAAGCACTGTTTAATTACGTTTTACAAACGGGGGATGCCCAGCGTTTCCGTGCATTTATTGGTGAGATAGCGGAACGAGCACCACAAGAAAAGGAGAAACTGATGACTATTGCTGACAGATTACGTGAAGAGGGCGCAATGCAGGGTAAACGCGAAGAAGCTCTGCGTATTGCCCAGGAGATGCTGGAGAGAGGTTTAGACAGAGAGTTAGTTCTGATGGTAACCCGACTTTCGCCAGACGAGCTTCTGGCGCAAAGTCACTGATCCAGTAAACCCCGAGGCTACCTGGCGGATGTTCGCGGCAAAGCGTATCAGCGAACAACATCCGCCAGCGCTTCGTCTAAATCGTACCAGCGAAAAGCGAACCCCGCTTCTTCCAGCCTTTTTGGCAGCGCACGTTGTCCGCCCAATACCAGAACCGATGATTCCCCCATCAGCAAGCGAATGGCTGCGGCAGGGACGCGCATAATCGCCGGGCGATGCAGTGCATGGCCTAGCGCGTGGGCAAATTGTTCATTGTGTACCGGATATGGCGAAACCATATTAAATGGTCCCCGCAGATCGTTATCCAGCAGCCAGAGAATACCGTTAACCATATCATCAATATGAATCCAGGGCAGATACTGCCGACCGGAGCCAATCGGACCTCCCAGACCAAGGCGAAACGGTGGCAGCATTTTGCTGAGGATACCGCCATCTGGTGCCAGCACCACACCGGTTCGTAGCAGGCATACTCGTGTTTTGTCACTTTGTGCCCGACAAGCTATTTCTTCCCAGCGGGCACAGAGTTTATGGGTAAATTCGTTATGCGGCGGTTCTTCTTCGGTGACCACCACTTCACCTAAATCGCCATAATATCCCGCCGCCGAGCCTGAAATAAGCACTGACGGCGGCGAGTCACTGGCGTTAATCAAATCCACCAGTTTTTGCGTGATATTCCAGCGACTTTGACAGAGGAGATCTTTTTGCTCGTGAGTCCAGCGTTTATCAGCAATGGGTTCACCAGCCAGGTTGACCACCACATCCACGCCGTTGAGATTGCGTTGATCGGCAAGCCCTTGCCATAGTGTCACCTGAGGGCCGAGGACGGAGCTGGCTTTCTGCGGGGTACGCGTCACCACCGTGACCTGATGCCCCAACTCCAGCAAACGAGGGATTAAATGACGACCAATTAATCCCGTCCCTCCGGTGATCACTATATTCATGCAGCCTCCCGATATGGCGGTTAACGCTGCCAGCTCAAGGTCATTGATACCGAATCGGCGTAGCGCAGCGCGTGAAGTTTATCGATCTCCACTTCAGCATACGTCACCCAGTGATGTTCACGTGCGATATCGAGCACATCCTGAGTTAATTTTTCCAGCAAAGAGAAACGGTTATTCTCTACATGCTGAATGATGTTTTTAGTAATGGTGCGATAATTCAGCGCGTCGTTAATATCTTCGCTGGTGCGCGCTTTATCGGCGGGGTAGTGGATCGTAACGTTGATAACAATATCCTGACGGTTGTTAATCTCTTCGTCTTTAATTCCGATAAACGTACGTAAACGAAGGTTCTTTATACGAATAATAGCGGCAGGTTGTGCCATTGCAGGTTCTCCGTTGTTTTATTTAGGATTAAATAATACACGAGAACCCGGTTCTGTTAACTATTCGAAATCTCATCATTTACTTGCGCTTTTAGCAGCGCCTGCCCGGTAGCAGGACGCGAACGGATTCGCTCATACCAGTTTTTTACTGCCGGATACATCGCGAGGTCAATGCGCTGGCGAGCCCAGGCATTGACCCACGGCCAGCAGGCAATATCTGCAATGCTGTAGTTTTCTCCGCCCAACCAGGGGGAGTTTTCCAACCGCTTATTCAGTACGTGATAGAGACGTTGGGTTTCAACCTGATAACGTTCAATTGCGTAAGGAATGCTTTGTGGTGCAGCGTGGTTAAAATGATGATTTTGCCCGAGCATCGGCCCCAGGCCGCCAACCTGCCAGAATAACCACTGTAATGTGGCGGCGCGTTCACGTGGTTCATGGCTCAAAAAGAGTCCTGTTTTCTCTGCCAGATACAACAAAATAGCCCCCGACTCAAACATGCTTAATGGTTTGCCGCCGTCAATTGGGGAGTGATCGACAATTGCCGGAATTTTATTGTTCGGTGAAATGCGCAAAAACTCCGGGCGAAACTGACTGCCTTTACCGAGGTCAACTTTGATTAAGCGATAATCCAGCCTTGCCTCTTCGAGAAACAACGTGATTTTGTGACCATTCGGTGTGGGGGCGAAATAGAGATCGATCATCGCAGCTCCGGTTATCTAATAATCTGAACATCTCAAGTATAGAAACCGTGGCGACTTGTGTGAGTTTTCATCACGTAACGGTGACAAAAAGGCTCTATAGTTTGATAGCAAGCCCATTTATCGCTGAGGACATAATGAGTAAACCCGCTATCACGCTTTGGTCAGATGCCCATTTTTTCTCCCCTTATGTGTTATCCGCCTGGGTGGCGTTGCAGGAAAAAGGTCTGCCTTTTCATATGAAGACCATCGACCTCGACAGCGGTGAACATTTGCAGCCGACGTGGCAAGGTTATGGGCAGACACGGCGCGTGCCGTTGTTACAAATTGATGATTTTGAGTTGAGTGAATCCTCTGCCATTGCAGAATATCTGGAGGACTGTTTTGCGCCGCCGACCTGGGAGCGTATTTATCCGCTTGATTTACAACACCGGGCGCGGGCACGGCAGATTCAGGCCTGGCTACGCAGCGATCTGATGCCCATCCGCGAAGAACGTTCTACGGATGTCGTTTTTGCCGGTGCGAAGAAAGCGCCACTATCGGCAATGGGAAAAGCCAGCGCGGAGAAACTGTTCGCGATGGCAGAACATTTACTGGCGCATGGTCAGCCGAATCTGTTTGGCGAATGGTGTATTGCGGATACTGATTTAGCGTTAATGATTAATCGTCTGGTACTACATGGTGATGAGGTGTCGGAACGTCTGGTGGATTATGCGGCATTCCAGTGGCAGCGGGCTTCAGTTCAGCGTTTTATTGCACTTTCAGCAAAGCAATCTGGCTGATAGCAACGACAGAATCCAGTATCATAGCTTACGTTTTTTCGACGAGGAGTGAGTGATGAAACTGATGTTTGCATCGGACATTCATGGGTCGTTACCGGCGACGGAACGTGTTCTGGATTTATTTGCCCAAAGCGGTGCCCAGTGGTTGGTGATTCTCGGAGACGTGCTGAATCATGGCCCGCGAAACGCCCTGCCTGAAGGGTATGCGCCAGCCAAAGTAGCCGAACGGCTGAATGAGATGGCGCATAACATTATCGCCGTGCGCGGCAACTGCGACAGCGAAGTGGACCAAATGCTACTGCATTTCCCGATAACCGCGCCGTGGCAACAGGTGTTACTGGAAAAACAACGCCTGTTTTTGACGCATGGCCATCTGTTTGGCCCGGATAATCTGCCTGCTTTAAACCAGAACGACGTGCTGGTGTATGGTCATACCCATCTACCAGTAGCGGAAAAGCGGGGGGATATTTTCCACTTTAACCCCGGTTCGGTAAGCATTCCGAAAGGCGGCTATCCGGCGAGTTATGGCACGCTGGATGATGACGTACTAAGCGTAATCGCACTCAATGATCAAAGTATCATTGCGCAGGTCGCGATTAATCCGTAATTTACCCCACAACTCAAAATGCGCCGTAAGAGCGCCAGAAAAAGAAGGTTTCCTGATAATGGAACAGCGTCGTTTGGCAAGTACTGAATGGGTGGATATTGTCAATGAAGAGAACGAAGTCATTGCACAAGCCAGCCGGGAACAAATGCGGGCACAGTGTCTGCGCCATCGTGCAACTTACATCGTTGTACATGATGGTATGGGCAAAATTCTTGTGCAGCGTCGTACCGAGACAAAAGACTTTTTACCCGGCATGTTAGATGCGACCGCAGGTGGCGTGGTCCAGGCCGATGAACAACTGCTGGAATCCGCACGTCGCGAGGCGGAAGAAGAGTTGGGCATTGCCGGAGTCCCCTTTGCCGAGCACGGGCAGTTCTATTTCGAAGATAAAAATTGCCGTGTCTGGGGCGCGTTATTCAGTTGTGTCTCCCACGGTCCTTTCGCTCTCCAGGAAGATGAAGTCAGTGAGGTTTGCTGGCTGACGCCGGAAGAAATTACCGCACGTTGCGATGAGTTCACACCAGACTCGCTGAAAGCCCTGGCATTGTGGATGAAGCGCAATGCCAGGAATGAAGTAGAAACGAAAGAAGATCCAGAAGAGGCTTAATAAGTTTCAGCAGCTTTCACGTAAACACAAACTGGGAGCGATGAGTACCTGATCGCTCCAGTTACCTTCTCTAATTCGTTCCAGCAAAGCCTTTCCTGCCTCCAGACCAATTTTCCTGTGAGGAACGGCCATTGTTGTTAATGGTGGTTGGCAAACTTTACTAACGTCACTGTCACCAAATCCCACTACGGCGAGATCGTCTGGTACTTTGATGCGTCTTCGTTGACATTCATACAGAACACCGCAGGCCAACTCATCTGACACACATACCAGGGCATCCAGTTCCGGCCATGCGAGTAAAAATTCCGGTAATTGTGATGCTCCGGTGGAAAAAACCGGTGGCAGAGCAGCGTTAATAACACGGTTGGGAGACATATGATGGCGTAACATAGCTTTATACCATCCCTGTAAATGCTGCTGAAAGATCCACTGTTCCTGGTTGGCGCATAGCAAACCGATATTCTGATAACCACGTTGTACCAGCATATCCGTCAGTTCGAACATTGCTGCGACATTATCAATGCCAATGTTCATATCAATCGGATCGGTACGAATGGCACCGATTTCCATAACGGGAATCGAGGCATTTTTGAGCCAGTTACGCACGGTATTATTATGCTCAACACTGAGCAAAATCGCTGCGGCGATATTAGAAGCCAGCAGAGTTTCCAGCAGTTTTTCTTCTTGCTCCAGACGATGGCGTGACTCAGCCAGGATTATCTGATATCCCGCTGGTTGTAGTACATGTTGCAGCCCGGCAAACATTTCCGTGCATCCTGCTTCAGCCAGGTTTGGTACGACCATTGCAATCGTGTGCGAAGATGCCGATGCCAGCGCGCTTGCAGTGAGGTTGGGCATGTACCCTAATTCATTAACTGCGGCTTCAATCTTCTCCCGCAGTTTATCGGAAACTTGTTCGGGAGTGCGTAACGCTCTGGATACAGTCATTGTGCCAACTCCTGCGAGTTGCGCGACATCGGCGATAGTGACTTTACCAGTACTACGACGTTTTCGGGTTATTGCCATACAAAATCCTGCTCAGCGACTACATATGGAGATCTTTTTTTACTTATCATCAACGGCTTCCTGTTGGTAGCAGAGTATACCCCTTAATTTCTGGTAGAAGTTTGGATTTCATCAGTGAAATCCGTTTTGATAGCGCTATCACAAATATGAATGATACATACTGATAGCGCTATCTTTGTGAGATTGATCTCAGATATGCCGCCGTTGCTTGCTTAAAGTCTGCTCATTGACACGGAAAATGAGGAGGACAAGTGCTTAATACCTGGCTTTCTGATTCAACAATCGCATTACGAAAGAATGTCACAACCTGGCAGCAAGCATTAGATATTTGTGCCAGACCGTTACTGGAGGCGGAGATAATTACGACGGATTATCTCAGTGCGATAAAAACACAACATGAAAAACTGGGGCCTTATTATGTCCTGGCGCCTGGGCTGGCAATGCCCCATGCCCGACCAGAAGAAGGTGCAAAAGGATTGGGGTTATCATTATTAAAACTCGAAGAAGGTGTCAGTTTTAATGCAGAGGAATTTGATCCTGTAGATGTCATCATTTTACTTGCCGCACCAGATAAACACAGCCATATCGAAATGATATCTGCACTGGCTGAGTTATTCTCCAGTGAGAAGGATTTACAGGAATTGCATCAGGCTCGCAACCTGGAGGAAATAAAAACGATAATTTCACGATTCTAATTACATTCAAAATTCAGTCTTGTCACAACATTACGCCGTTGCGTGATGAGAACTTCTACAACTTAACATGGTGAATATAATGAAAATTATGGCTATTTGTGGCTCAGGGCTTGGTAGTAGTTTTATGGTCGAAATGAATATTAAAAAAGTTCTGAAAAAAATGGAGATAGAAGCGGAAGTGGAACATTCCGATCTCTCATCAGCAACGCCAGGGGCTGCCGATTTATTTGTGATGGCTAAAGATATTGCCGCCAGTGCCAGCGTACCGGAAAGTCAGTTGGTGGTTATCAACAACATCATTGATATTAATGAACTTGAAACGCAACTGCGTAACTGGTTCGCAAAACAATAACCTTAATTGAAGCGAGGTGGATATGTTTATCCTTGAAACGCTGAATTTTGTTGTTGATATACTCAAAGTACCCTCGGTACTGGTCGGCTTGATTGCCTTAATCGGTCTGGTTGCTCAGAAAAAAGCATTTTCAGATGTTGTTAAAGGCACAATTAAAACCATTCTCGGATTTATTGTTCTGGGCGGTGGTGCCACTGTTCTGGTTGGTTCTTTAAATCCGCTGGGTAGTATGTTTGAACATGCCTTTAATATTCAGGGTATCATTCCGAATAATGAGGCTATTGTTTCTATTGCGTTGGAAAAATATGGCGCGTCGACGGCGCTTATTATGGCATTTGGTATGGTAGCGAATATTATTGTTGCCCGCTTTACCCGCCTGAAATATATTTTTCTTACCGGACACCACACATTTTATATGGCCTGCATGATTGGTGTGATTCTGACAGTGGCTGGTTTTGAAGGTATATCACTGGTATTTACCGGTTCTCTTATTCTGGGATTAGTGATGGCGTTTTTCCCTGCGTTAGCACAACGTTACATGAGGCGTATTACCGGGAATGATGAAATCGCTTTTGGTCACTTTGGTACTTTGGGGTATGTACTCTCTGGCTGGATTGGCAGCATGTGCGGTAAAGGTTCGCGTTCCACCGAAGAGATGAATTTGCCCAAAAATCTGAGCTTCCTGCGCGATAGCTCCATCTCTATTTCCCTTACGATGATGGTGATTTATCTGATCATGGCGATCAGTGCGGGGCGCGAGTACGTTGAAAGCCAGTTTAGTGGCGGTCAAAACTACCTTGTCTACGCCATTATTATGGCCATCACCTTCGCCGCAGGCGTATTTATCATTCTGCAAGGTGTGCGTTTAATCCTTGCTGAAATTGTTCCGGCATTTACCGGATTTTCAGAAAAGCTGGTGCCGAATGCGCGTCCCGCCCTCGATTGTCCGGTTGTGTATCCGTATGCGCCAAATGCAGTGTTAGTTGGCTTCTTATTTAGCTTTCTTGGTGGTTTGGTGGGGCTATTTTTGTTGGGACAGATGAAACTGGTGCTGATTCTTCCTGGTGTCGTTCCTCACTTCTTCACCGGAGCAACTGCGGGTGTATTTGGTAATGCTACGGGTGGGCGTCGCGGCGCGATGATTGGTGCTTTTGCGAATGGTTTATTGATTACCTTCCTGCCAGTGCTGTTATTGCCAGTTCTGGGGGCGATAGGCTTTGCAAATACGACCTTTTCCGATGCGGATTTTGGTGCTGTCGGCATCGTTCTCGGGAACCTGGCGCGTTATCTCTCGCCTTTTGCCATAACCGGACTTGTAGTAGCGCTATTTGTGCTGCTGGTTGCCTGGAACATTTTCGCCAATAACAAACTCGCTGCCAAAGTGCAGGAGAAGAGCGGAGCCAAATCATGAATGTTAAAGAAGTGACACAACTTGCACGGGATATTCGTATCCAGACGCTTAAATCATTAACTCATCTTGGCTTTGGTCATTATGGTGGCAGCATGTCTGTTGTGGAAACGCTGGCAGTTCTTTATGGCGCGGTGATGAAAATTGATCCTGCTGATCCCGACTGGCCTGATCGTGACTATTTTGTATTGTCAAAAGGGCATGCCGGACCTGCGCTCTACAGTACTCTGGCGCTGAAAGGTTATTTTCCACTGGAAGAATTAAGCACCTTAAATCAGAACGGAACTCGCTTACCAAGTCATCCGGATCGGCTAAAAACGCGTGGTGTTGATGCCACTACAGGATCGCTGGGGCAGGGGATATCCATTGCAGGAGGGATGGCGCTGTCGCATAAACTGGCGGGGCGCAAGAATCGGGTTTTTTGTATTGTTGGCGATGGTGAACTTAACGAAGGCCAATGTTGGGAAGCCTTCCAGTTTATTGCTCATCATCGTTTGAATAATCTCACTGTGTTTGTGGACTGGAACAAACAGCAGCTTGATGGCGAACTGGATGAAATTATTAATCCATTTGATTTAGAAGGAAAATTTCGCGCTTTCGGTTTTGATGTCGTGACAGTGAAGGGCGATGATATTGAGGGGTTGTTGAATGTAGTTAAACCTGTTCTACCAGCCGAGGCCAGACCGAGAGTAGTCATTCTCGATAGTATCAAAGGGCAGGGGGTAGCGTGTCTTGAGCAACTCAGTAATTCTCATCATTTACGCCTCACGGAAGAAATGAAGGAGACGCTAAACGAAACAATTCGCCAACTGGAGGCCATGCATGATTAAGCTCGCACCGGCAGGACAAAAAGACAGCATCGAGATGCGCAAAATTTATGCAGGCTTTATTGCGCAACAGATTGAAAACGGTAATTCTGTCATTGCCCTTGAGGCTGATTTAATGAGTTCCATGGCAATGGACAGCGTGGCGCGGGATTATCCACAGTACGTCATTAATTGCGGCATTATGGAAGCTAATGTTATCGGCACCGCTGCAGGGCTGGCCTTAACCGGGCGCAAGCCATTCGTGCATACCTTTACCGCATTTGCCAGTCGTCGCTGTTTTGATCAGCTCTTTATGTCGCTTGATTACCAGCGTGCTAATGTCAAAGTGATTGCTTCTGATGCGGGTGTTACCGCTTGCCACAATGGCGGGACACATATGTCATTTGAAGATATGGGAATTGTGCGTGGGCTGGCGCATTCGGTGGTGATGGAGATGACCGATGCGGTGATGTTTAGTGATATTTTACGCCAGCTTGTAGAGCTTGATGGGTTTTACTGGGTTCGTACGATCCGTAAGCAAGCGACAAGTATTTATTCTCCTGGGACAACCTTCTCTATTGGTAAAGGCAATGTACTGCGTGAAGGTACTGACATCACGCTGATTGCTAATGGCATTATGGTGGCTGAAGCCCTGGAGGCCGCACGTCAACTGGAACAGAGCGGTGTAAGTGCGGCAGTAATTGATATGTTTACTCTTAAACCTGTTGACCGAATGTTGATTAAAAATTATGCCGAGAAAACGGGGCGTATTGTGACCTGTGAAAACCATAGTATTCACAATGGGCTAGGGTCAGCCGTTGCCGAGGTATTAGTCGAAAGTTGCCCAATACCAATGCGTCGCGTGGGCGTGAAGGAGCGTTATGGTCAGGTTGGAACTCAGGACTTTTTACAGAGAGAGTACGGGTTAACCGCGCATGATATTGTGGCGGCAGCCAGAGAGCTATTGTAATCAGTTCCCCTTGCCAGAGACTGGCAAGGGGATTATTGACTTAATGGTAACCCATTAACTGAGCGCCTATCACCACGACGCTGGACATAATAAACAGCAGTCCAAGCAGTGTTGCACCCACTTTCAGCCAGTTACGGAAATCTACCCGGCAAACACCGAGCGTCGCCATTAACGAAGCCGAGGTCGGGTAAATGATATGGCTGAAGCCATCGCCAAACTGGAACGCCAGCACGGTAACCTGACGGTTAACGCCAACCAGATCGCCAAGCGGTGCCAGTAACGGCATGGTTAACGCTGCCTGACCAGAACCGGATGTCACAAAGAAATTGAATACCGCCTGGAAGAGCAGCATAAACCAGGCCGCGACCGCGTTATCCAGGCCGCTAATGGCATTGGCAATGCTATTGAGAATAGTATTCAGCACGCTGGCATCACCCGCTTCGCCATTGCCAACCAGCAGTAAAATCCCTTTGGCAAAACCGACCAGCAGTGCAGGAGCAATCATCATTCTAGCCCCTTCGGTAAATGACGAGGCCATGGTGTTAACGGTCATACCGTTAAGGCGGAAGGCAACGCCGATGATGCCAATCACCAGACCCATAGTGAAGAACTGGCTGGCAATCTCTGGAATAAACCAGGCGTTAACGATCACGCCCCAAATCACCCAGATCATGACGGCGGTCAGGACAATCAATACCAGCCAGTCACCGAAAGTGAACGGCCGCTGTTCAACATCAGCTTGTTTTTCGCGGAAGAAGCGATCGGAATCATGCACGCGTGACAACAAAGGATTCTTTTTCACCCGTGAGGCGTACACCATGGTAAAGATGAGGCCAATCAGAGTGGCGATAACCCACACCACAATGCGCAACCCGGAGCCGGAAAGGACAGGAACGCCAGCAATCCCCTGGGCGACAACCACGCAGAACGGGTTCATCCACGAGCTGGCAAAACCGATTTGCGTTGCGATGTAGGTTACCAGGACGGTGGTAATACTGTCGTAACCCAGGCGTACCATTAGTGGGGCAATGATGATGGCAAAGGCGACGGCCTCTTCCCCCATGCCAAATACCGCACCGCCGAGTGAAAAGAGAATAAACAGTGCCGGAATGAAAAGAATTTCATTCCCTCGAGTGTGGCGGATAAGCGCGAGAATCCCGTTATCAATGGTTCCTGTGCGCATCACGATACCAAACGCGCCGCCAATCACCAGCATAAACATGATGATGCCAACGGCTGTCCCATATTTCGAGCCAGAGGTTAGCCCTTCAAACGGGAAGTTCATCAAACCGGGGCGTTCATCTCCCGTCGTGAACAGTTGTACTCGGTGATACTCGGGTTCGCCTGCCTCGTTGGTCAGAATGCGAAATGAGTGAGGATCTACAACTTTGCGAGTCTTCGTCTGACCATCAACCTGATATTGCACTTCCTGACTGTCAAACATTCCCACCGGAACAACCCAGGTGGCGAGACTGGTTAAAATAGCAACAAAAAAGATAATCACCAACGTATCGGGCATTGCCCATCTTCTGGTTGGTTTGGATTCAGTTATTGCGGACATAGCGCAAATTTTCCCTTGCACAAGACAAAGTGGTAAGTATGCAAAGTGAGATGGCGCAATTCATTGATGCAGCGCAGTTAAGCAAGATAATCAGAAAGGAGTAATGCAAATTAAGAGAATAAAAAACCGGAAATAGTGACTATTTCCGGTTCAGATATCCGCAGCGCATGGCTGCGGATAATGACGAGATTACTGCTGCTGTGCAGACTGAATCGCGGTCAGTGCGATGGTATAGACGATATCGTCAACCAGTGCGCCACGGGACAGGTCGTTAACCGGCTTGCGCATACCCTGCAGCATCGGCCCGATGGAGATCAGGTCGGCAGAACGCTGTACCGCTTTGTAAGTGGTGTTACCGGTGTTCAGATCCGGGAAGATGAACACGGTAGCGCGACCTGCAACCGGAGAGTTCGGCGCTTTAGATTTCGCAACGTCAGCCATTACCGCAGCGTCGTACTGCAGAGGACCGTCGATCATCAGGTCAGGACGTTTTTCCTGAGCCAGACGAGTTGCTTCGCGAACTTTCTCTACGTCACTACCTGCACCAGAAGTACCGGTGGAGTAGGAGAGCATAGCCACGCGCGGTTCGATACCGAAAGCAGCGGCGGAATCAGCAGACTGAATTGCGATTTCAGCCAGTTGTTCTGCGGTCGGATCCGGGTTGATCGCGCAGTCACCGTAAACGTAAACCTGCTCCGGCAGCAGCATGAAGAACACGGAAGATACCAGAGAGCTGCCCGGTGCAGTTTTGATCAACTGCAGCGGCGGACGGATGGTGTTTGCGGTGGTGTGAACAGCACCGGAAACCAGACCATCAACTTCATCCTGTTCCAGCATCAGCGTGCCGAGAACCACGTTGTCTTCCAACTGTTCGCGTGCAACAGTTTCGGTCATGCCTTTGTTCTTACGCAGTTCGACCAGACGAGCAACATAGTTTTCGCGAACCACTTCTGGATCAACGATTTCAATGCCTGCGCCCAGTTCTACGCCCTGAGACGCTGCAACGCGGTTGATCTCTGCCGGGTTACCCAGCAGTACGCACGTTGCGATACCACGTTCGGCACAGATAGCGGCTGCTTTAACGGTACGCGGTTCGTCGCCTTCCGGCAGAACGATACGTTTGCCTGCTTTGCGTGCCAGTTCGGTCAGTTGATAACGGAACGCTGGCGGAGACAGACGACGGCTGCGTTCGGAAGTTGCAGTCAGGGAATCGATCCAGTCAGCGTTGATGTAGTTAGCAACGTATTCCTGAACTTTCTCGATGCGCTCGTGATCGTCAACCGGAACTTCCAGGTTGAAGCTTTGCAGGCTCAGAGAGGTTTGCCAGGTGTTGGTGTTCACCATGAATACCGGCAGGCCGGTAGCGAAAGCACGTTCGCACAGTTTAGAAATGCGCGCGTCCATTTCATAGCCGCCAGTCAGCAGCAGAGCACCGATTTCTACGCCGTTCATTGCAGCCAGACAAGCGGCAACCAGTACGTCAGGACGGTCTGCGGAAGTCACCAGCAGAGAGCCGGCACGGAAGTGCTCCAGCATGTGCGGAATGCTGCGTGCGCAGAAAGTCACAGATTTCACGCGGCGAGTGTTGATGTCGCCTTCGTTGATGATGGTGGCGTTCAGGTGGCGTGCCATATCGATCGCACGAGTTGCGATCAGATCAAAGCTCCACGGCACAGCGCCGAGAACCGGCAGCGGGCTGGAGTCTTGCAGCTTCGCCGGATCAACATTGTTGACTTTCGCTTTGGAAGAGTCATCGAAAATCTCAGACAGATCCGGGCGAGTACGACCCTGCTCATCAACCGGAGCATTCAGTTTGTTAACGATAACGCCAGTGATATTGGTGTTTTTTGCACCGCCGAAGCTGTTGCGAGTCAGTTCGATACGCTCTTTCAACTGCTCCGGGGTATCAGTGCCCTGAGACATAACGAAGACGATTTCCGCGTTCAGCGTTTTGGCGATTTCGTAGTTCAGAGACTGGGCAAACTGGTGCTTACGTGTCGGGACCAGACCTTCAACCAGAACCACTTCGGCATCTTTGGTGTTGGCGTGGTAGTTCGCGACGATCTCTTCCATCAGCACATCTTTCTTATTGCTGGAAAGCAGACCTTCAACGTAACTCATTTTCAGCGGTTCAGCGGCTGTCGTGGTGGAAGAACTCGCACGCACGATAGTCGTTGTCTGATCGGGCGCATCGCCACCGGTACGCGGCTGAGCGATAGGTTTAAAAACGCTCAGACGAACGCCTTTGCGTTCCATTGCACGGATCACGCCAAGACTGACGCTGGTCAGACCGACGCTGGTTCCGGTAGGGATCAGCATAATAATACGGGACACGGTTTATCCTCTTTCGTTACCGCCAGTTTGGCGGGTTACAAAACAGCACCGCCAGCAGGGCTGGCGGTGTGGAATCAGGCGGTCAGGCGGCAGGCGTCTTGCGCGATAACCAGCTCTTCGTTGGTCGGGATCACAACAGCAGGGCGGGTGCCTTCTTTGTTGATGAAACCAGATTTGCCGAAACGTGCAGCCAGGTTGCGTTCATGATCAACCTCAAAGCCCAGCACGCCCAGTTTGCCCAGAGACAGTTCACGAACCATCGCGGCATTTTCACCGATACCACCGGTGAATACAACTGCGTCCAGACGACCATCCATCAGCGCAGTGTATGCACCGATGTACTTCGCCAGGCGATGGCAGTAAACGTCCATTGCGCGCTTCGCGTCTTCTTTCGTCGCGTAGTTGTCTTCAACATAGCGGCAATCGCTGGTCACTTCGGTCAGACCTAGCAGGCCAGACTCTTTGGTCAGCATTTTGTTGATTGCGTCAACGCTCATGCCGAGGGTGTCGTGCAGGTGGAAGATGATAGCCGGGTCGATATCGCCAGAGCGAGTACCCATTACCAGACCTTCCAGCGGGGTCAGACCCATAGAGGTGTCAACGCATTTGCCGTTGCGGATAGCAGAAACGGAACCACCGTTGCCCAGGTGGCAGGTGATGATGTTCAGCTCTTCTACCGGTTTGTTCAGCATTTTCGCCGCTTCCTGGGTTACATAGAAGTGGCTGGTGCCGTGTGCGCCGTAACGACGAATGCCGTGCTCTTTGTACAGGTTGTACGGCAGGGCGTAGAGGTAAGACTCTTCCGGCATAGTCTGGTGGAACGCGGTGTCGAACACAGCAACGTTTTTGTCTTTCAGTTGCGGGAAAGATTTCAGTGCTTCTTCGATACCAATCAGGTGAGCCGGGTTGTGCAGCGGTGCAAAAGAAGCTGCATCTTTGATACCCTGAATAACAGACTCATCGATCACTACGGAGCTGGTATACTTCTCGCCGCCGTGTACGATACGGTGACCGATAGCAGTCAGTTGCGCAGAAAGTTCTGGTTTTTGTGCCAGAATAGTATTAACGATAAAGTTGAGCGCTTCGCTGTGAGCGGCGCCTGCACCTAGAGCCGCTTCTTGTTTATTGCCGTCCATTTTCCATTTGATGCGTGCTTCGGGCAGGTGAAAACATTCGGCTAAACCAGAAAGGTACTCTTCACCATTTACTGCATCGATGATTGCAAATTTCAGTGAAGAACTACCGCAGTTCAGAACCAGTACTAACTTACTCGACATGGAAGTACCTATAATTGATACGTGGCTAAAAAAACGTCAGGGAGCCATAGAGCGTAGCGCATGATGACGCTGACATTTATGATTAACATCATGCACTGCAAATTTTTTTTGCATGATGGAATAAATATCTTGAGTCTATGCCATTTTGCGTAATTTTCAGCCAATGGCATAATGTATATGAATTTGACGACTCAATGAATATGTACTACTTAGGCCTTCAGGCCGCTAAAGGATACCTGATAGTGGGTATGGAAGACAAAATGTTTTGAACGTTGTCCCGCTGAGTTGTGAATTTGCACAAATTTTTGAATATTTATATGTGAAGTTGAGGTGAAGCATGTCAACGCCGGATAATCGTTCTGTTAATTTTTTTAGTTTGTTCCGCCGGGGACAGCACTACTCAAAGACGTGGCCGCTGGAAAAACGCCTTGCCCCGGTGTTTGTTGAAAATCGCGTTATTAAGATGACGCGTTATGCGATCCGCTTTATGCCGCCGATCGCCGTATTTACTCTCTGCTGGCAGATTGCGCTGGGCGGTCAGCTTGGTCCGGCAGTTGCTACAGCATTGTTCGCTCTGAGTTTACCGATGCAGGGATTGTGGTGGTTGGGCAAGCGTTCCGTTACGCCATTACCGCCAGCGATCCTGAGTTGGTTTTATGAAGTTCGCGGTAAATTGCAGGAAGCCGGGCAAGCGTTAGCACCGGTAGAAGGCAAGCCTGACTATCAGGCATTAGCTGACACGCTTAAGCGCGCCTTCAAACAACTGGATAAAACTTTCCTTGATGATTTGTAATTGATCCCTGATTACGCATATAAAAGAAGGCAGACATCGGCCTTCTTTTTTTTCACCGTAGTAAAGTGATACAGGAGTCAACAATGGAAATGACCAACGCGCAACGTCTTATTTTGTCTAACCAGTACAAAATGATGACTATGCTCGATCCGGCAAATGCTGAACGTTACCGTCGCTTGCAAACAATCATTGAGCGTGGCTATGGGTTACAGATGCGCGAGCTGGATCGCGAGTTTGGCGAGCTGAAAGAAGAAACCTGCCGCACTATCATCGACATTATGGAGATGTATCACGCGCTGCATGTTTCCTGGTCTAATTTGCAGGATCAGCAAGCTATCGATGAACGCCGTGTCACTTTCCTCGGCTTCGACGCCGCTACTGAAGCGCGTTATCTCGGTTATGTACGCTTTATGGTTAATGTCGAAGGGCGTTACACGCATTTTGACGCCGGAACTCATGGCTTTAATGCCCAGACACCAATGTGGGAGAAATATCAGCGCATGTTGAACGTCTGGCATTCCTGCCCGCGTCAGTATCATTTGAGTACCAACGAAATTAATCAAATCATTAACGCCTGAGGAGGCCTGCGTGCGGTGCAAAGGTTTTCTGTTTGATCTTGATGGTACGTTAGTGGACTCCCTGCCTGCGGTAGAGCGGGCGTGGAGCAACTGGGCGAAACGGCATGGGCTAACGCCGGAAGAGGTGCTTGCTTTTATTCACGGTAAACAGGCAATAACGTCTCTGCGTCACTTTATGGCGGGGAAAACCGAGGCAGAAATTGCCGCCGAGTTTACGCGTCTGGAACAAATCGAGGCCACGGAAACCGAAGGCATTACCGCGCTCCCGGGGGCGATAGCTTTACTCAATCATTTGAATAAAGCGGGTATTCCGTGGGCAATTGTCACTTCAGGTTCTATGCCAGTTGCGCGAGCGCGCCATAAAGTGGCCGGACTTCCTGCGCCGGAGGTGTTTGTTACCGCTGAACGGGTTAAGCGTGGAAAACCTGAGCCGGATGCGTATCTGTTAGGCGCGCAACTGCTGGGGCTTGCGCCGCAGGAATGCGTGGTAGTGGAAGATGCTCCCGCTGGCTTGCTTTCTGGTCTGGCGGCAGGTTGCCATGTTATTGCTGTTAATGCACCGGCAGACACCCCGCGTCTGAATGAGGTAGATTTGGTCCTTCATAGTCTGGAGCAAATTACCGTGACCAAACAGCCAAATGGTGACGTTATTATTGCGTGAAACGCCAGATCATGATTTAGCCCCGTCCCGACGGGGCTTTTTTGTGGCAGAATCAAACCATCCCCCTCAATTAACAAGGATACGTTGTGAACGGTGAATTGATTTGGGTTCTCTCATTGCTGGCGATTGCGATAGTCTTGTTTGCGACGGGCAGAGTGCGTATGGATGCTGTCGCTTTGTTTGTCATTGTCGCGTTTGCATTAAGCGGTACGCTGACTATCACCGAAGTCTTTTCCGGCTTTTCCGATCCTAACGTTGTGCTGATCGCCGCCCTGTTTATTATTGGCGATGGTTTAGTTCGTACAGGCGTTGCAACCGTGATGGGGACATGGCTGGTCAAAGTTGCGGGCAGCAGTGAAATCAAAATGTTGGTTTTACTGATGCTGACAGTTGCCGGTCTTGGCGCGTTTATGAGTTCAACCGGCGTCGTCGCTATCTTTATTCCTGTTGTGTTAAGTGTTGCTATGCGTATGCAGACGTCGCCGTCGCGCCTGATGATGCCATTGAGTTTTGCCGGACTGATAAGCGGCATGATGACGCTGGTGGCGACGCCGCCTAACCTGGTGGTGAACAGTGAGCTGCTACGTGAAGGCTATCATGGTTTCAGTTTCTTTAGCGTAACCCCTATCGGCCTGGTCGTATTGGTACTTGGCATTTTATACATGCTAGTGATGCGCTTTATGCTAAAAGGGGATACCCAGGCTCCGCAGCGCGAAGGCTGGACGCGTCGCACCTTCCGCGATCTCATTCGTGAATACCGTCTTACCGGGCGTGCGCGTCGTCTGGCTATTCGTCCCGGTTCACCGATGATTGGCCAACGACTGGACGATCTCAAATTGCGTGAACGTTATGGCGCAAACGTCATTGGTGTTGAACGCTGGCGGCGTTTTCGTCGCGTTATCGTGAACGTGAACGGGGTGTCTGAATTCCGCGCGCGTGACGTTTTGCTTATTGATATGTCTGCGGCTGACGTCGATCTCCGTCAATTTTGTAGTGAACAATTGCTGGAGCCGATGGTTTTGCGCGGCGAGTATTTTTCCGATCAGGCTCTTGATGTCGGTATGGCAGAAATTTCATTAATTCCCGAGTCAGAGCTTATTGGCAAATCGGTGCGTGAAATTGGCTTTCGTACCCGCTACGGACTAAATGTGGTGGGGCTGAAACGCAACGGTGTGGCGCTGGAAGGTTCGCTGGCGGATGAGCCTCTGCTGTTGGGTGACATTATTCTGGTGGTCGGTAACTGGAAGCTTATCGGTATGTTGGCAAAACAAGGCCGCGACTTTGTGGCGTTAAACTTACCGGAAGAGGTGAGTGAAGCATCGCCCGCTCACAGTCAGGCACCCCATGCCATTTTCTGCCTGGTGTTGATGGTGGCGTTAATGTTGACCGATGAAATTCCTAATCCAGTTGCGGCTATCATTGCCTGCCTGCTGATGGGCAAATTCCGCTGTATCGATGCTGAAAGCGCCTATAAGTCTATTCACTGGCCGAGCATTATTTTGATCGTTGGGATGATGCCGTTTGCTGTGGCATTGCAAAAAACCGGTGGCGTCGCGCTGGCGGTGAAAGGATTAATGGATATTGGCGGTGGTTACGGGCCGCATATGATGCTGGTCTGTTTGTTTGTCTTGTCGGCGGTTATAGGCTTGTTTATCTCTAACACTGCGACGGCGGTGTTGATGGCCCCGATTGCGCTGGCTGCTGCCAAAACTATGGGCGTATCGCCTTATCCTTTTGCCATGGTTGTGGCGATGGCAGCATCCGCTGCCTTTATGACACCAGTCTCTTCACCCGTTAACACATTGGTTTTAGGGCCGGGGAATTACAGCTTCAGTGATTTTGTGAAGCTGGGGGTTCCGTTTACCATTATTGTGATGGCGGTTTGCGTGGTGATGATCCCGATGCTGTTTCCGTTTTGACGAGCTCCTGATGTCGCCACCGACGTAGGCCTGATGCGACGCTGGCGCGTCTTATCAGGCCTACGTCGGCTTACAGCGGTGAATCCTGGCTAATCTCATCGAGAGACAGATGGAAGCTGGGAACAAACACTTCCATAAAGTAGTCCATCTCCTGACTGCGGCGTGATTCAAGCGTCGTTTCCAGCCGCGTTTTTGCCAGTAAGAACTCATTATTGCCGGCTGCGAGTTCTTCTAGGCATTTCAGATACGCACACAGCGCATCTGCCTGTTTAACCAGCGACTTTTCTTCATCGCTATACGCATGTTCATCGATTAATGGTGCAAAAATATCCCGCAACTCCTCCGGAACCATATCGACCAGTTTTTGCTGAGCGATTTTCTCAATGGCTTTATATTCCTGGGCGATTTGCGAGTTGAAGTATTTCACCGGAGTAGGAAGATCACCAGTGAGCACTTCAGAGGCATCGTGGTACATCGCCAGCAACGCGATACGTTCTTCATTAACCTGGCCGCCAAATTTGCGATTCTTGATGGCTGCCAGCGCATGGGCGACCATCGCTACCTGCAAACTGTGTTCGGACACATTTTCAGTCCGCACGTTACGCATCAACGGCCAGCGGTTAATGAGCTTCAGGCGGGAGAGGTGGGCAAAAAAATGGCTCTGTTTCATAGCGACCTTACGAGTGATGGCATCATGAGGTCATTGTGGGGGGATTACACTGCCGGATGCAATCTCCGGCAGTGAATTTAAGATTACAACTGATGATAACCAGAAAGGAAACGAGCGAACTTGCTCAAGGACAGTTCGATATCATCAACACGCGGCAGCGTGACAATGCGGAAGTGATCCGGCCACGGCCAGTTAAATGCGGTTCCCTGTACCAGCAGAACTTTTTCCTGCAACAGGAAATCCAGCACCATTTTCTGGTCGTCGTGAATATTAAAGCGTTTGGCGTCTATTTTCGGGAACATGTATAGCGCGCCGCGAGGTTTTACGCAGGAAACGCCAGGAATATCATTAATCAACTCCCACGCACGGTTACGCTGCTCGTAAAGACGCCCGCCCGGCATGATAAACTCGCTGATGCTCTGATAGCCGCCCAGCGCTGTCTGTATCGCGTGTTGCGCGGGAACGTTGGCGCACAGCCGCATTGAGGCCAGCATTTCCAGACCTTCGATATAACCTTTGGCGTGTTTTTTCGGCCCGTTCAGCACCATCCAGCCCTGGCGGAATCCCGCAACACGATACGTTTTCGACAGTCCGTTAAAGGTAATGGTCAGCAGGTCAGGAGCCAACGGCGCGATCGAGTGATGCTCGGCGTCGTCGTAGAGGATTTTATCGTAAATTTCATCAGCGAAGATAATGAGGTTATGCTGACGCGCAATCTCCACAATCTCCATTAATAGCTCTTTGGAATAAACCGCGCCTGTTGGGTTGTTCGGGTTGATAATAACAATGCCGCGCGTGCGTGGCGTAATTTTGGCGCGAATGTCATCGAGATCCGGGAACCAGTCAGAGGATTCATCGCAAAGATAGTGCACCGCTTTACCGCCTGAGAGCGAAACTGCCGCTGTCC
The DNA here is from genome assembly GCF_002965125.1 of Escherichia sp. MOD1-EC6162. Lineage (NCBI taxonomy): Bacteria > Pseudomonadati > Pseudomonadota > Gammaproteobacteria > Enterobacterales > Enterobacteriaceae > Escherichia > Escherichia sp. MOD1-EC6162. The sequence goes on along the minus strand of NZ_PTSB01000001.1, from coordinate 155,949 downwards.
ATAGCGGGTAATCAGGTGCAGGAACCAACATCTCATCCCCACTGTTCAGCAATGCTTGCATTGCCTGAACGATAAGCTCCGATACACCATTTCCGATGTAAATATCTTCCACGGTAACATCACGCATGCCACGTGCCTGGTAATGCTGCATGATAGCCTTACGCGCAGAATAGAGGCCTTTTGAATCGCAATAACCCTGAGCTGTCGGGAGGTTGCGTATCACGTCAACCAGAATCTCATCGGGAGCGTCAAAACCGAACGGGGCTGGGTTGCCGATGTTCAGTTTCAATACCTTATTACCTTCTTCTTCCAGGCGTTTTGCTTCTTTCAGCACCGGACCACGGATGTCATAACAGACATTCTCTAATTTGCTGGATTTTTCAATGGGTGACATGAATCTTGACCTTTTTTGCTGTTATCGCCACTCCCTGCCGTGGAAGTCAGCTTAGAACAATGTACTCCCCCGAGGCGGCGTTTTGAAGTTCTGCAGAACAAGATTTTGCCAGGAGAGAAAGCGGAATTGTGCTGTTAATAACTTAATAATCGTTAAATAATAAGATGCATATACTTAATAAATGAGATTTAGTAGTGATTTATTCTGTGTATTAATTCAGGATGTGGTTTTTTTACCTGTTAGATAAATGTGTAAAATTTCTTCGGCTTAAGAAATCACGAACATAAAGCATTCATGATATTTTCGTTATAAGTGAAACATTAACAGAGTAGTGATCGCCGGTGGGGCATATAGGTGGTGACGGAGGAAATTATTGTTAAGAGGAATTAATGTATGCAGGTGGTGCTAATTAATTATTATTTAATATTCAAAAAGACTTTGTTGTGCATATTAATAATAGAAGATTACTTTGCCTAACATAACATAACTTTGCATCAGATAATTCGCAATGACCCTTATAAATAAAAGGTTTTTAGGGTAAAATGCTTGCTTTAATGACGGAACACCTGCTTTGATGCAGGCTTACTCTCGCTATTTGTTCGCGCTCATGTTCGAGCCGCACCGTTGCGAGAGAGTGGAGCAAGGACCAACATTTACATTTACACAAACTCGCGCATGTCATAAATAGAAAAGAGTGAGTAACTTAATAGATATGCGATTCCTGAAGATATATTCTGTGATCTACTTCAGGCATTATAACGGAACAATGTGAGCCACATTTTTTAGTGCAACTCATATGCATTTTTACTTTCGTCCGGGTTCCGGATGAAACTGCCAGGGAGGCACATTACAAATGGAATTGCTTGTTTGTGTGTGCACAGCATTAACCAGCTCAGTATGAGCCGCCAGTAAGTGATAATATATGATAAGTGCAAATCGTCCGATAATTAACCTCGACCTCGATCTGCTGAGAACATTTGTTGCTGTTGCCGATCTGAACACTTTTGCTGCCGCAGCTTCCGCTGTGTGTCGTACTCAGTCCGCTGTTAGTCAGCAAATGCAACGTCTGGAACAACTCGTTGGGAAAGAACTGTTCGCTCGGCATGGTCGCAACAAACTGTTGACTGAACATGGTATTCAGCTTCTTGGCTACGCCAGGAAAATCCTGCGTTTCAATGATGAGGCTTGCTCATCATTGATGTTCAGTAATCTTCAGGGCGTGTTAACTATCGGTGCTTCAGATGAATCTGCTGATACGATCTTACCTTTCCTGCTCAATCGCGTAAGCTCGGTTTATCCGAAACTTGCGCTGGATGTCCGCGTTAAGCGCAATGCCTATATGGCAGAAATGCTGAAGTCCCAGGAAGTGGATTTAATGGTTACCACTCATCGTCCTGATACCTTTAAGGCGTTGAATCTGCGTACTTCTCCAACACACTGGTATTGCGCTGCGGAATATGTATTGCAAAAAGGTGAACCGATCCCTCTTGTGCTGCTGGATGATCCTAGTCCGTTCCGTGACATGGTTCTGGCAACGCTCAATAAAGCGGATATTCCCTGGCGTCTGGCTTATGTCGCCTCTACGCTACCGGCGGTTCGTGCTGCAGTAAAAGCGGGCCTTGGTGTGACGGCAAGACCGGTTGAGATGATGAGTCCTGACCTGCGCGTTTTGAGTGCGGTAGATGGTTTACCACCACTACCAGATACCGAATATTTGCTGTGCTATGATCCGTCCTGCGACAATGAGTTGGCGCAGGTGATATACCAGGCCATGGAGAGTTATCACAACCCGTGGCAATACAACCCGTTGACTGCTCAGGAAGGGGACGATTCCCTGTTGATTGAAGGGGATTACGAATAATCTCCAGGCAATAACAATTCAGTAAAAAACGCCATTGGTGATTAATAAAACGCCAGTGGCTTTTTTTTACAATAAAACCTTACGAATGTTCCCGACAACGAACAAAAATGTTCATTTTTCAATCACCAGCCATTCCCCACGCTAACGAACAAAAAATCGCCTGAAAAAAATCTCCTGCTACAATAATGTTAAAAAATGAGTAAAATTATTGCTGTGTTTTTGTTATGGATTAACAAAAGCGTGTCACAGATCAAGAAAATACTCTCTTTTAGGGGGAGGAATCGTCACCAATTCCTGTCAAAATAGGCCCGTATTTTTTCCATTGCTTCACAACGGACACGATTCAACAACATCTAATTTTCCTGGAGTTGTCAACAATCTGGGGGTAAAGGCATTAAATGCAAAAGTTGTTGATATCATGTAAAATAATGTGAAGAAACCTTTGTTAAAGTTGACAAAAGGTTATAGAAAGGAGTAAAAGACCACATCAATTAGCTGTATAAAATAGTTTCTACAGCGATTGTAAGGTTTTTTTTATTCCTCCCCATGAATCGATGTGGCGTCCATCTGCCGTGAAGAGCAGTGAATCTGGCGCTACTTTTGATGAGTAAGCAATGAGTATGTCAACATCCACTGAAGTCATCGCTCATCACTGGGCATTCGCTATCTTTCTTATCGTTGCCATTGGCCTGTGTTGCCTGATGTTGATTGGCGGTTGGTTTTTAGGCGGTCGCGCGCGCGCGAGGTCAAAAAACGTGCCGTTTGAATCAGGTATCGACTCGGTCGGCTCCGCCCGCTTACGCCTGTCTGCCAAGTTTTATCTGGTGGCCATGTTCTTCGTTATCTTCGACGTTGAAGCGCTGTATCTGTTCGCATGGTCAACTTCCATTCGCGAAAGCGGCTGGATTGGCTTTGTAGAAGCGGCAATTTTTATTTTTGTGTTACTGGCAGGTCTGGTTTATCTGGTGCGTATTGGCGCGCTGGACTGGACGCCCGCGCGTTCACGCCGCGAGCGTGTGAACCCGGAAACGAACAGTATCGCTAATCGTCAACGCTAACCGCGAGGCATTAAGATGGATTATACGCTCACCCGCATAGATCCCAACGGTGAGAACGACCGTTACCCCCTGCAAAAGCAGGAGATCGTAACCGACCCTCTGGAGCAAGAAGTTAATAAAAACGTGTTTATGGGCAAGCTCAATGACATGGTTAACTGGGGTCGTAAAAACTCAATTTGGCCGTATAACTTCGGTCTTTCCTGCTGTTACGTTGAGATGGTGACCTCGTTTACCGCGGTTCATGACGTGGCGCGTTTTGGCGCAGAAGTATTGCGTGCTTCGCCGCGTCAGGCTGACCTAATGGTGGTGGCTGGAACCTGTTTTACCAAAATGGCGCCAGTTATTCAGCGTCTCTATGACCAGATGCTGGAGCCGAAGTGGGTTATCTCCATGGGCGCATGTGCGAACTCCGGCGGTATGTACGATATTTATTCCGTTGTGCAGGGTGTTGATAAATTCATTCCGGTTGATGTGTATATCCCGGGTTGCCCGCCGCGTCCTGAAGCGTACATGCAGGCACTGATGCTATTGCAGGAATCTATCGGCAAAGAACGTCGCCCGCTCTCTTGGGTGGTTGGCGATCAGGGCGTATATCGCGCCAATATGCAATCAGAGCGCGAACGCAAGCGCGGTGAACGCATTGCCGTTACCAACCTGCGCACACCTGACGAGATTTAATTTGCGCCTGTCGGCAAAGGCATTTTTCTTCGCTTATTCCTAAATCTATTTCGCGAAGTTAACTACGCCGACAGTCACCACGGACCATATGCAATGGTGAACAATATGACCGACTTAACCGCGCAAGAACCCGCCTGGCAGACCCGTGATCATCTTGATGATCCGGTGATTGGCGAACTGCGCAACCGTTTTGGGCCGGATGCCTTTACTGTTCAGGCGACTCGCACCGGGGTTCCCGTTGTGTGGATCAAGCGTGAACAATTACTGGAAATTGGCGATTTCTTAAAGAAACTGCCGAAACCTTACGTCATGCTGTTTGACTTACACGGCATGGACGAGCGTTTGCGCACACACCGCGAAGGGTTACCTGCCGCCGATTTTTCCGTTTTCTACCATCTGATTTCGATCGATCGCAACCGCGACATCATGCTAAAGGTGGCGCTGGCAGAAAACGATCTACATGTGCCGACTTTTACCAAACTGTTCCCGAACGCCAACTGGTATGAGCGCGAAACCTGGGATCTGTTTGGCATTACTTTCGACGGTCACCCGAACTTGCGTCGCATCATGATGCCGCAAACCTGGAAAGGTCACCCGCTGCGTAAAGATTACCCGGCGCGTGCTACCGAATTCTCGCCGTTTGAGCTGACCAAAGCCAAACAGGATCTGGAGATGGAAGCCCTGACCTTCAAACCGGAAGAGTGGGGGATGAAGCGCGGCACCGAAAACGAGGACTTCATGTTCCTCAACCTCGGTCCGAACCACCCGTCGGCGCACGGGGCTTTCCGTATCGTTCTGCAGCTCGATGGTGAAGAGATTGTCGACTGCGTACCAGACATCGGCTATCACCACCGTGGCGCGGAGAAAATGGGCGAACGCCAGTCCTGGCATAGCTACATACCGTACACCGACCGTATCGAATACCTCGGCGGTTGCGTTAACGAAATGCCATACGTGCTGGCGGTAGAAAAACTGGCCGGGATCACCGTGCCGGATCGCGTTAACGTAATCCGCGTAATGCTTTCCGAATTGTTCCGCATCAATAGCCACCTGCTGTATATCTCCACCTTTATTCAGGACGTCGGTGCAATGACGCCAGTGTTCTTTGCCTTTACCGATCGTCAGAAAATCTACGATCTGGTGGAAGCAATCACTGGTTTCCGTATGCATCCGGCGTGGTTCCGTATTGGCGGTGTGGCGCATGACCTGCCGCGAGGCTGGGATCGCTTGCTGCGTGAGTTCCTTGACTGGATGCCGAAACGTCTGGCTTCTTACGAGAAAGCCGCGCTGCGTAACACCATCCTGATTGGCCGTTCCAAAGGCGTTGCCGCCTACGGCGCGAAAGAGGCGCTGGAGTGGGGCACCACAGGTGCTGGCTTGCGTGCCACCGGGATCGACTTCGACGTGCGTAAGGCGCGTCCTTATTCTGGCTATGAAAACTTCGACTTTGAAATCCCGGTCGGTGGTGGCGTTTCTGACTGCTACACCCGCGTAATGCTGAAAGTGGAAGAGCTGCGCCAGAGTCTGCGCATTCTTGAGCAGTGCCTCAACAACATGCCGGAAGGCCCGTTCAAAGCGGATCACCCGCTGACTACGCCGCCGCCGAAAGAGCGCACGCTGCAACATATCGAAACCCTGATCACCCACTTCCTGCAAGTGTCGTGGGGGCCGGTGATGCCTGCCAATGAGTCCTTCCAGATGATTGAGGCGACCAAAGGGATCAACAGTTACTACCTGACCAGTGACGGTAGCACCATGAGTTATCGCACCCGTATCCGCACCCCGAGTTATGCGCATTTGCAGCAAATTCCGGCGGCGATCCGCGGCAGCCTGGTGTCTGACCTGATTGTTTATCTGGGCAGTATCGATTTTGTTATGTCAGATGTGGACCGCTAATTATGCACGAGAATCAACAACCACAAACCGAGGCTTTTGAGCTGAGTGCGGCAGAGCGTGAAGCGATTGAGCACGAGATGCACCACTACGAAGACCCGCGTGCGGCGTCCATTGAAGCGCTGAAAATCGTTCAGAAGCAGCGTGGCTGGGTGCCGGACGGCGCGATCCACGCGATCGCTGACGTTCTGGGTATTCCGGCAAGCGATGTTGAAGGTGTGGCAACGTTCTACAGCCAGATCTTCCGCCAGCCGGTGGGTCGCCATGTGATCCGCTATTGTGACAGCGTGGTTTGTCACATCAACGGTTACCAGGGAATTCAGGCGGCGCTGGAGAAAAAACTGAATATCAAACCAGGGCAAACGACGTTTGACGGTCGCTTTACGCTGCTGCCAACCTGCTGCCTGGGGAACTGCGACAAAGGGCCAAACATGATGATCGATGAGGACACTCACGCGCATCTGACCCCGGAAGCGATCCCTGAACTGCTGGAGCGGTATAAATGAAAAACATTATCCGTACTCCCGAAACGCATCCGCTGACCTGGCGTCTGCGCGATGACAAACAGCCGGTGTGGCTGGACGAATACCGCAGCAAAAACGGTTACGAAGGGGCGCGTAAGGCGCTGACCGGGCTTTCTCCGGACGAAATCGTCAATCAGGTCAAAGATTCCGGTCTGAAAGGGCGCGGCGGTGCGGGCTTCTCTACTGGCCTGAAGTGGAGCCTGATGCCGAAAGACGAATCCATGAACATCCGTTACCTGCTGTGTAACGCCGATGAAATGGAACCGGGCACCTATAAAGACCGTTTGCTGATGGAGCAACTGCCGCACCTGCTGGTGGAAGGTATGTTGATCTCTGCCTTTGCGCTGAAAGCGTATCGCGGCTACATCTTCCTGCGTGGCGAATATATCGAAGCGGCAGTGAATCTGCGTCGTGCCATTGCCGAAGCGACCGAAGCGGGGCTGCTCGGCAAAAACATTATGGGAACAGGTTTTGATTTCGAACTGTTCGTCCATACCGGGGCAGGACGCTACATCTGCGGTGAAGAAACTGCGTTAATCAACTCTCTGGAAGGGCGTCGCGCTAACCCGCGCTCGAAGCCGCCATTCCCGGCAACCTCAGGCGCATGGGGCAAACCGACCTGTGTTAACAACGTCGAAACCCTGTGTAACGTTCCGGCGATCCTCGCTAACGGCGTGGAGTGGTATCAGAACATCTCGAAAAGCAAAGATGCTGGCACCAAGCTGATGGGCTTCTCTGGTCGGGTGAAAAATCCGGGTCTGTGGGAACTGCCGTTCGGTACTACCGCGCGTGAAATCCTTGAAGATTACGCTGGTGGTATGCGTGACGGGCTGAAATTCAAAGCCTGGCAGCCAGGCGGCGCGGGCACTGACTTCCTGACAGAAGCGCACCTTGACCTGCCGATGGAGTTCGAAAGTATCGGTAAAGCGGGTAGCCGTCTGGGTACGGCGCTGGCGATGGCCGTTGACCACGAGATCAACATGGTGTCGCTGGTACGTAACCTGGAAGAGTTTTTCGCCCGTGAATCCTGTGGCTGGTGTACGCCGTGCCGCGATGGTCTGCCGTGGAGTGTGAAAATTCTGCGTGCACTGGAGCGTGGCGAAGGTCAGCCTGGCGATATCGAAACACTTGAGCAACTGTGTCGATTCTTAGGCCCGGGTAAAACCTTCTGTGCCCACGCACCAGGTGCAGTGGAGCCGTTACAGAGCGCCATCAAATATTTCCGTGAAGAATTTGAAGCGGGAATCAAACAGCCGTTCAGCAATACCCATTTGATTAATGGGATTCAGCCGAACCTGCTGAAAGAGCGCTGGTAACCGAATTTCGATTAACGCTCAGTCTATGACTGAGAAAACTGGAAGCATGCTAATGGCTACAATTCATGTAGACGGCAAAGAATACGAGGTCAACGGAGCGGACAACCTGCTGGAAGCTTGTCTGTCTCTGGGCCTTGATATTCCTTACTTTTGCTGGCATCCGGCGCTGGGAAGCGTCGGTGCTTGCCGCCAGTGTGCGGTGAAGCAATACCAAAACGCGGAAGACACGCGTGGTCGCCTGGTGATGTCCTGTATGACACCGGCTTCCGATGGCACCTTTATTTCCATTGACGACGAAGAAGCGAAACAGTTCCGTGAAAGTGTGGTCGAGTGGTTAATGACCAACCACCCGCACGACTGTCCGGTCTGTGAAGAGGGTGGTAACTGCCATCTTCAGGATATGACCGTGATGACCGGGCATACCTTCCGTCGCTACCGTTTCACCAAACGTACCCACCGCAATCAGGATCTGGGGCCGTTCATCTCTCATGAAATGAACCGCTGCATCGCCTGCTACCGCTGCGTGCGTTACTACAAAGATTACGCTGACGGTACGGATCTGGGCGTTTATGGCGCGCACGACAATGTTTACTTCGGTCGCCCGGAAGACGGCACCCTGGAAAGCGAGTTCTCCGGTAACCTGGTGGAAATTTGCCCGACCGGCGTATTCACCGATAAAACGCACTCCGAGCGTTATAACCGTAAATGGGATATGCAGTTTGCGCCGAGTATCTGCCAGCAATGTTCCATCGGTTGTAACACCAGCCCGGGTGAACGTTATGGTGAACTGCGTCGTATCGAAAACCGTTACAACGGTACGGTAAACCATTACTTCCTCTGCGACCGTGGTCGTTTCGGCTACGGCTACGTCAACCTGAAGGATCGTCCACGTCAGCCGGTACAGCGTCGTGGCGATGATTTCATCACCCTCAACGCCGAGCAGGCGATGCAAGGTGCGGCAGATATTCTGCGTCAGTCGAAGAAAGTCATCGGCATCGGTTCTCCGCGTGCCAGCGTGGAAAGCAACTTTGCGCTGCGTGAACTGGTTGGCGAAGAAAACTTCTACACCGGTATCGCTCACGGTGAGCAGGAACGTCTGCAACTGGCGCTGAAAGTGCTGCGTGAAGGCGGCATTTATACTCCGGCACTGCGTGAAATCGAATCTTACGATGCGGTACTGGTGCTGGGCGAAGATGTTACTCAGACCGGGGCACGCGTCGCGCTGGCGGTTCGTCAGGCAGTAAAAGGCAAAGCGCGCGAAATGGCGGCAGCACAGAAAGTGGCTGACTGGCAGATTGCGGCAATCCTCAACATTGGCCAACGTGCCAAGCACCCGCTGTTTGTTACTAACGTTGATAACACCCGCCTGGATGACATCGCGGCGTGGACTTACCGCGCACCGGTTGAAGATCAGGCACGTTTAGGTTTTGCCATCGCTCACGCGCTGGACAACTCCGCACCAGCGGTTGACGGTATCGAGCCGGAGCTGCAAAGCAAAATCGACGTCATCGTGCAGGCACTGGCTGGTGCGAAGAAACCGTTGATTATCTCCGGCACTAACGCCGGTAGCACAGAAGTGATTCAGGCTGCCGCTAATGTAGCAAAAGCCCTGAAAGGTCGCGGCGCTGACGTAGGTATCACTATGATTGCCCGTTCCGTAAACAGTATGGGGCTGGGCATTATGGGCGGCGGTTCGCTTGAAGAAGCCCTGACCGAACTGGAAACCGGACGCGCCGATGCAGTGGTGGTGCTGGAAAACGATCTACATCGTCACGCTTCCGCGACCCGCGTGAACGCCGCGCTGGCAAAAGCGCCGCTGGTGATGGTGGTTGACCATCAGCGCACGGCGATTATGGAAAACGCCCATCTGGTGCTTTCCGCTGCCAGCTTTGCTGAAAGCGACGGTACGGTGATCAACAACGAAGGTCGTGCTCAACGTTTCTTCCAGGTTTACGATCCGTCTTACTACGACAGCAAAACGGTGATGCTGGAAAGCTGGCGCTGGTTGCACTCGCTGCACAGTACGCTGCTGAGTCGAGAAGTGGACTGGACGCAGCTCGACCATGTGATTGACGCCGTCGTGGCGAAGATCCCGGAACTTGCTGGCATCAAAGATGCCGCGCCGGATGCGACATTCCGCATTCGTGGTCAGAAACTGGCTCGTGAGCCGCACCGTTACAGTGGCCGTACCGCCATGCGCGCCAATATCAGCGTTCATGAACCGCGTCAGCCGCAGGATATCGACACCATGTTCACCTTCTCGATGGAAGGTAACAACCAGCCGACCGCGCACCGTTCGCAAGTGCCGTTTGCCTGGGCACCGGGCTGGAACTCCCCGCAGGCGTGGAACAAATTCCAGGACGAAGTGGGTGGCAAATTGCGCTTTGGCGATCCGGGCGTGCGTTTGTTTGAAGCCAGCGAAAACGGTCTGGATTACTTCACCAGCGTACCGGCACGCTTCCAGCCGCAGGAAGGGAAATGGCGTATCGCGCCGTACTACCATCTGTTTGGCAGCGATGAACTGTCACAGCGTGCCCCGGTATTCCAGAGCCGTATGCCGCAGCCGTATATCAAACTCAACCCGGTAGATGCCGCGAAGTTGGGCGTGAATGCGGGTACTCGCGTCTCCTTTAGTTACGATGGCAACACGGTCACGCTACCGGTTGAAATCGCAGAAGGGCTGACGGCAGGGCAGGTGGGCTTGCCGATGGGCATGTCTGGCATTGCTCCGGTGCTGGCTGGCGCGCATCTTGAGGATCTCAAGGAGGCACAACAATGACCTGGTTATCACCGGAACTGATTGAGATCCTGCTGACCATCCTCAAAGCGGTGGTGATCTTGCTGGTGGTTGTCACCTGCGGGGCATTCATGAGCTTTGGTGAACGTCGTCTGCTGGGGCTGTTCCAGAACCGTTACGGACCTAACCGTGTTGGCTGGGGCGGTTCGCTTCAGTTGGTCGCGGACATGATCAAAATGTTCTTTAAAGAAGACTGGATCCCGAAATTCTCGGATCGCGTCATCTTTACCCTTGCGCCGATGATCGCCTTTACCTCGTTGCTGCTGGCCTTTGCGATTGTGCCAGTCAGTCCGGGTTGGGTGGTTGCCGACCTGAACATCGGGATTTTGTTCTTCCTGATGATGGCAGGTCTGGCGGTTTACGCAGTGCTGTTTGCGGGCTGGTCAAGTAACAACAAATACTCGCTGCTGGGTGCGATGCGTGCTTCTGCGCAGACCCTAAGCTACGAAGTGTTCCTCGGGCTTTCCCTGATGGGCGTGGTGGCGCAGGCCGGTTCATTCAACATGACCGACATCGTTAACAGCCAGGCGCATGTATGGAACGTCATCCCGCAATTCTTTGGTTTTATTACCTTTGCCATCGCGGGCGTGGCGGTATGTCACCGTCACCCGTTTGACCAGCCGGAAGCCGAGCAGGAACTGGCGGATGGTTACCACATTGAATATTCCGGGATGAAATTCGGCCTGTTCTTCGTGGGTGAATACATCGGGATTGTGACCATCTCCGCACTGATGGTGACGTTGTTCTTCGGTGGCTGGCAAGGCCCGTTGTTACCGCCATTCATCTGGTTCGCGCTGAAAACTGCGTTCTTTATGATGATGTTCATTTTGATTCGTGCGTCGTTGCCGCGTCCGCGTTATGACCAGGTAATGTCCTTCGGCTGGAAAATCTGCCTGCCGCTGACGCTGATCAACTTGCTGGTAACGGCGGCTGTCATTCTCTGGCAGGCGCAATAAGGGGCACTAAGACCATGACCTTAAAAGAATTGTTAGTAGGTTTCGGCACCCAGGTTCGTAGTATCTGGATGATCGGCCTGCACGCGTTCGCCAAGCGCGAAACGCGAATGTACCCGGAAGAGCCGGTCTATCTGCCGCCCCGTTATCGTGGTCGTATCGTTCTGACCCGTGATCCGGACGGCGAAGAGCGTTGCGTAGCCTGTAACCTCTGCGCAGTAGCCTGCCCGGTCGGCTGTATCTCGCTGCAAAAAGCAGAAACCAAAGACGGTCGCTGGTATCCGGAATTTTTCCGCATCAACTTCTCACGCTGCATTTTCTGTGGTCTGTGCGAAGAAGCCTGTCCGACCACGGCGATTCAGTTAACCCCGGATTTCGAGATGGGGGAATACAAACGCCAGGATCTGGTTTACGAGAAAGAGGATCTGCTGATCTCCGGTCCGGGCAAATACCCGGAATATAACTTCTACCGGATGGCAGGTATGGCAATCGACGGCAAAGATAAGGGCGAAGCAGAGAACGAAGCCAAGCCTATCGACGTCAAGAGCCTGTTACCGTAAGGAGAGGGGCAATGGAGTTCGCTTTTTATATCTGTGGCCTGATAGCCATACTTGCGACCTTGCGAGTGATCACCCATACCAATCCGGTACACGCATTGCTGTACCTGATTATTTCGCTGCTGGCGATTTCCGGGGTGTTCTTCTCACTGGGCGCTTACTTTGCCGGTGCGCTGGAAATTATCGTCTACGCGGGTGCCATTATGGTGCTGTTCGTGTTCGTGGTGATGATGCTCAACCTGGGCGGTTCGGAAATCGAACAGGAACGCCAGTGGCTGAAACCGCAGGTGTGGATTGGTCCGGCAATTTTGTCGGCCATCATGCTGGTGGTGATTGTTTACGCCATTCTCGGTGTTAACGATCAGGGTATCGATGGTACGCCAATCAGCGCCAAAGCAGTGGGTATTACGCTGTTCGGGCCTTACGTGCTGGCGGTTGAACTGGCCTCTATGCTGCTGCTGGCCGGTCTGGTTGTGGCCTTCCACGTCGGTCGCGAAGAGCGTGCGGGTGAAGTGCTGAGCAATCGCAAAGACGACAGCGCGAAAAGAAAAACGGAGGAGCACGCATGATCCCCTTACAACATGGACTGATCCTCGCGGCAATCTTGTTCGTTCTTGGCTTAACCGGTCTGGTTATCCGTCGCAATCTGCTGTTTATGCTGATTGGTCTGGAAATCATGATTAACGCCTCCGCGCTGGCCTTTGTGGTCGCCGGGAGCTACTGGGGCCAGACCGACGGTCAGGTGATGTACATTCTTGCCATCAGCCTCGCGGCGGCGGAAGCGAGTATCGGTCTTGCGCTGCTGCTGCAACTTCACCGTCGTCGCCAGAACCTGAACATCGATTCAGTAAGTGAGATGCGCGGATGAACATGCTTGCCTTAACCATTATTTTGCCATTAGTTGGCTTCATTCTGCTGGCGTTCTCTCGCGGACGCTGGTCTGAAAATGTCTCAGCGATCGTTGGCGTTGGCTCTGTGGGCCTGGCTGCGCTGGTGACTGCTTTTATCGGCGTCGATTTCTTCGCTAACGGTGAGCAGGCTTACAGCCAGCCGCTGTGGACGTGGATGTCGGTAGGCGACTTTAACATCGGTTTCAACCTGGTGCTGGACGGCCTGTCACTGACCATGCTCTCAGTGGTCACCGGTGTGGGTTTCCTGATCCACATGTACGCCTCCTGGTATATGCGCGGTGAAGAGGGCTACTCTCGCTTCTTCGCTTACACCAACCTGTTCATTGCCAGCATGGTGGTTCTGGTTCTGGCCGACAACCTGCTGCTGATGTACCTCGGCTGGGAAGGCGTGGGCCTGTGCTCCTATCTGCTGATCGGTTTCTATTACACCGATCCGAAGAATGGTGCCGCGGCAATGAAAGCGTTTGTCGTGACCCGTGTCGGTGACGTGTTCCTCGCTTTCGCGCTGTTCATTCTCTACAACGAACTGGGCACGCTGAACTTCCGCGAAATGGTGGAACTGGCACCGGCGCACTTTGCAGACGGCAATAACATGCTGATGTGGGCGACGCTGATGCTGCTGGGTGGTGCGGTTGGTAAATCTGCGCAGTTGCCGTTGCAGACATGGCTTGCCGACGCGATGGCTGGCCCGACGCCTGTCTCTGCGCTGATCCACGCCGCAACCATGGTAACCGCAGGTGTTTACTTGATCGCCCGTACCCACGGCCTGTTCCTGATGACCCCGGAAGTTCTGCATCTGGTGGGTATTGTCGGGGCGGTTACCTTGCTGCTGGCTGGTTTTGCTGCGCTGGTACAGACCGACATCAAACGTGTTCTCGCTTACTCCACCATGAGTCAGATTGGCTACATGTTCCTCGCGCTTGGCGTGCAGGCATGGGATGCGGCGATTTTCCACTTGATGACCCACGCATTCTTTAAAGCGCTGCTGTTCCTGGCATCCGGTTCTGTCATTCTGGCCTGTCATCACGAACAGAACATCTTCAAGATGGGCGGTCTGCGTAAATCTATTCCGCTGGTTTATCTCTGCTTCCTGGTGGGCGGCGCGGCGCTGTCGGCACTGCCGCTGGTCACTGCGGGCTTCTTCAGTAAGGATGAGATCCTCGCGGGTGCGATGGCGAATGGTCATATCAATCTGATGGTGGCTGGTCTGGTCGGTGCGTTTATGACCTCGCTCTACACCTTCCGTATGATTTTCATCGTCTTCCACGGAAAAGAACAAATTCACGCTCACGCCGTGAAAGGGATCACCCACAGCCTGCCGCTGATTGTGCTGCTGATCCTTTCCACCTTCGTTGGCGCACTGATTGTACCGCCGCTGCAGGGCGTGCTTCCGCAAACCACGGAGCTGGCACACGGCAGTATGTTGACCCTGGAAATTACCTCTGGCGTGGTTGCAGTTGTTGGCATTTTGCTGGCAGCCTGGCTGTGGCTGGGTAAACGTACTCTGGTGACTTCTATCGCCAACAGTGCACCGGGTCGTCTGCTGGGGACCTGGTGGTACAACGCCTGGGGCTTTGACTGGCTGTACGACAAAGTGTTCGTCAAACCGTTCCTGGGGATCGCCTGGTTGCTGAAACGCGATCCGCTGAACTCAATGATGAACATCCCGGCGATCCTCTCGCGCTTTGCGGGTAAAGGTCTGTTGCTCAGTGAGAACGGCTACCTGCGCTGGTATGTGGCATCCATGAGCATCGGTGCGGTCGTGGTGCTGGCACTGTTGATGGTACTGCGTTGAGTTAAGGATTGTGGGATTTGCCCTCGGGCATATAAGAACGTAGGTCGGATAAGCCACTACAGCGGCGCATCCGACACTCCCCCCAATCCGAAGTGAATTTTCTGTCGTGAGAATTCGTTGAAAATCCGGTCCTGACGGGACTTTTACAAGGAATAAAGATCGCCATGTTACTACCCTGGCTAATATTAATTCCCTTTATTGGCGGCTTCCTGTGCTGGCAGACCGAACGCTTTGGCGTAAAGGTGCCGCGCTGGATCGCGCTAATCACCATGGGATTGACGCTGGCGCTGTCGCTGCAACTGTGGTTGCAGGGCGGTTATTCACTGACGCAATCCGCCGGAATTCCGCAGTGGCAGTCTGAATTCGACATGCCGTGGATCCCGCGTTTTGGAATCTCTATTCACCTCGCCATTGATGGTCTGTCGTTGCTGATGGTCGTGCTGACAGGTCTGCTCGGCGTGCTGGCGGTACTTTGCTCGTGGAATGAGATCGAAAAATATCAGGGCTTCTTCCACCTCAACCTGATGTGGATCCTGGGCGGTGTTATCGGCGTGTTCCTTGCCATCGACATGTTCCTGTTCTTCTTCTTCTGGGAAATGATGCTGGTGCCGATGTACTTCCTGATCGCACTGTGGGGGCATAAAGCTTCTGACGGTAAAACGCGTATCACGGCGGCAACCAAATTCTTCATCTACACCCAGGCGAGTGGTCTGGTGATGTTGATCGCTATCCTGGCGCTGGTCTTCGTTCACTACAATGCGACCGGTGTCTGGACCTTCAACTATGAAGAGCTGCTGAATACGCCAATGTCCAGCGGTGTGGAATATCTGTTGATGCTGGGCTTCTTCATCGCCTTTGCGGTGAAAATGCCGGTGGTTCCACTGCACGGTTGGTTGCCAGATGCCCACTCCCAGGCACCGACTGCCGGTTCCGTTGACCTCGCGGGGATCTTGCTGAAAACCGCCGCTTACGGTCTGCTGCGTTTCTCCCTGCCGTTGTTCCCGAACGCGTCGGCAGAGTTTGCGCCAATCGCGATGTGGCTGGGTGTTATCGGCATCTTCTACGGTGCGTGGATGGCCTTTGCCCAGACTGATATCAAACGTCTGATCGCCTACACCTCGGTTTCCCACATGGGCTTCGTGCTGATTGCTATCTATACCGGCAGCCAGTTGGCCTACCAGGGCGCGGTTATTCAGATGATTGCGCACGGCTTGTCGGCGGCGGGTCTGTTTATTCTCTGCGGTCAGCTCTATGAACGTATCCACACCCGTGACATGCGCATGATGGGCGGTCTGTGGAGCAAAATGAAATGGCTGCCAGCACTGTCGCTGTTCTTTGCTGTGGCAACGCTTGGGATGCCGGGCACTGGTAACTTCGTCGGTGAATTTATGATTCTGTTCGGCAGCTTCCAGGTCGTCCCGGTCATTACCGTTATCTCTACTTTTGGGCTGGTCTTTGCGTCTGTTTATTCGCTGGCAATGCTGCATCGCGCTTACTTCGGTAAGGCGAAAAGCGAGATTGCCAGCCAGGAACTGCCAGGGATGTCGCTGCGTGAGTTGTTTATGATCCTGTTGCTGGTGGTGCTGCTGGTACTGCTGGGCTTCTGGCCGCAGCCGATTCTGGATACCTCGCACTCCGCGATTGGCAATATCCAGCAGTGGTTTGTTAATTCCGTTACTACTACAAGGCCGTAAATCGCCATGACAATAACTCCACAAAACCTGATCGCACTGCTACCGTTGCTGATCGTCGGCTTGACGGTGGTGGTTGTGATGCTCTCCATTGCGTGGCGACGCAATCACTTCCTCAACGCCACGCTGTCGGTCATTGGGCTTAACGCGGCGCTGGTTTCGCTCTGGTTTGTTGGCCAGGCGGGCGCTATGGACGTCACGCCGCTGATGCGCGTTGATGGTTTCGCCATGCTCTACACCGGGCTGGTACTGCTGGCGAGCCTCGCCACCTGTACTTTTGCCTACCCGTGGCTTGAAGGTTATAACGACAACAAGGACGAGTTCTACCTGTTGGTGTTAATTGCCGCCTTGGGTGGGATCTTGCTGGCGAATGCCAACCATCTGGCGTCTCTGTTCCTCGGTATCGAACTGATCTCTCTGCCGTTGTTTGGCCTGGTCGGTTACGCTTTCCGCCAGAAACGTTCGCTGGAAGCCAGTATCAAATACACCATTCTTTCTGCCGCAGCGTCTTCTTTCTTGCTGTTCGGTATGGCGCTGGTGTACGCGCAGTCTGGCGACCTGTCGTTCGTCGCGCTGGGTAAAAACCTCGGTGATGGTATGCTCAACGAGCCTCTGTTACTGGCGGGTTTTGGCCTGATGATTGTCGGCCTCGGCTTCAAACTTTCTCTGGTGCCGTTCCACCTGTGGACACCAGACGTATACCAGGGCGCGCCTGCGCCGGTTTCCACCTTCCTGGCGACGGCGAGCAAAATCGCTATCTTCGGCGTGGTGATGCGTCTGTTCCTTTACGCACCGGTGGGCGACAGCGAAGCGATTCGCGTGGTGCTGGCGATTATCGCCTTTGCCTCCATCATCTTCGGTAACCTGATGGCGCTGAGCCAGACCAATATCAAACGTCTGCTCGGTTACTCGTCTATCTCTCACCTCGGTTATCTGCTGGTGGCACTGATTGCGCTGCAAACCGGCGAGATGTCGATGGAAGCGGTAGGGGTTTACCTCGCCGGTTATCTGTTCAGCAGCCTCGGCGCGTTCGGTGTGGTCAGCCTGATGTCCAGCCCGTATCGTGGCCCGGATGCTGATTCCCTGTTCTCTTACCGCGGACTGTTCTGGCATCGTCCGATCCTCGCGGCGGTGATGACGGTGATGATGCTGTCACTGGCCGGTATCCCGATGACGCTGGGCTTTATCGGTAAGTTCTACGTGCTGGCGGTCGGTGTTCAGGCGCACCTGTGGTGGCTGGTGGGCGCTGTGGTTGTCGGTTCGGCAATCGGCCTCTACTACTACCTGCGCGTGGCGGTGAGCCTGTACCTTCATGGTTCAGAACAGCCAAACCGTGATGCACCGTCAGACTGGCAGTACACGGCAGGCGGCATCGTGGTGCTGATCTCCGCACTGTTGGTACTGGTGCTGGGTGTATGGCCGCAACCGCTGATTAGCATTGTACGTTTGGCAATGCCGCTGATGTAAGCAGTCAGTTCGTAAGTCAGAAAGCCGCCGACATGTTCGGCGGTTTTTTATGGTGCCTTTGACACCATCACCCAACAATAACCGTCAGCGCATGATTCCCTTGTCGCAGCATACGTCGATACGCGCTAATCAACTTCTCCATATCAAGCATGATCGACGCAAAGAGTTGGCCCTCTAACTCTTCTGAAAAGGTCACTCCCGGATAAATCTCCATTTCATTGAGTCGCTTAATGGAAAACTGTTTACGCAGCTCACTTCGATCCAGAGCTTCCAGGCGGTCGATTGTCGCGGCTAACTCCTGATTCCAGGTCAATCCCAGGAAACCATCTATGCCATCTTCGAGGCTGTGTTCACCAAGCACGGCACGACTTAGCGGGTCATTCTTCGCGGGATCAAAAGCAGAGGTACCTGTCAGGCCAAAATGTAAAAAATCCCAGCGCTTATCAATATCCAGTCGGCGTAAACCTGAAAGCGTGTCGTGAATATTGTCCATCAAAGGTTTTTCAGTAGACTCAAGCAGTTGGTTAACCTTTTCTGAATTAATTTCCGCAAAATAACCAATCATTCCCATTTGTTTTCCTCCGTTGAATTTCATTTTTCGCATCTTAAATCAGATGCCACAAAATAAAATTACAGCAGTCATTTTTCTGGAGCTGCCTCGAGAAATTTTTATTATTTACTGTTATGCAACAAACTAATAACGCCATCAATTACCTGCGCCATTTTCTGGTAATTGAGTCTGTCTGCAGTATCGCCAGACTGGTGATATTGTTTATTTCGATAAAACGCAGTGTCTGTAATCATGACGGCAGGAATATCTTGCTGCCAGTAATTGAGATGGTCGGAGAAATCGATACCGGGAATAAATCCCGGTGCGTTAATAGAATAAACAGGCAACTCTGTTGCTGATAACAACGCAGATTTTACCTGACGCACAGCGCTGATATCCTGCATTCTGCCAACCACTGCAATAAAATCACCACGGTCGGGATAAAGCCAGGACATGACAGAGTAAGGGTAATCCTGACTCCCGGATGCGGAGTCGTAATAACCAATCATCTCCAGCGCTATCATTAATTTCACCGGACGCTCAAGCGAAGCGGCGTGTACCGCGCTCCCCATTTCATCGCTACGAAAGAAGGGCGGTTCTTCCGACGCATAGGCGACTAGTTGAACGCCTGTTTTCGGCGCTTGCTGCTGTAACAAACGTGCCAGCTCCAGTAGTCCGGCGACGCCGCTGGCGTTATCATCCGCGCCTGGCGTATAGATTAATTGGTCGTTTTCATAACTGGTTGCGGAATCATAGTGCGCCCCAATAATAATCAGCGATCCATCGGCAGGACCGTAATCAGCAACAATGTTTTTGTAGGGGCCACCAGTAATGGGGACGTCCTGCACGGTAACTCTGGCACCGCTACTGACAAAGACCTCTTTTATATACTCTGCGGATCTATTCAGATTATCAATATTGTCAGCACTACGTGGATGCACAGTTTGTGTAAAGTAACGAACTGTTTTTTCTAATTGCTCGGGACTTGCGTGCCGGGGCGTTGGCGGTAATGCATTGACCCAGGGTTGATAAAAAACAATTAGAGGAAGTGAAAGCAAGAACAATATAAAAAAGGGAAAGGTTATTTTTTTCATATACAAATTATTAATAGGTTTTGTTGTTGAATTATTATTTGTTATGGGTTTCGGGATTGTATTTTATTAAGATTGGTCGGATTATACAAAGAGTCTATTTTATGTCTGGTAGCTGAGTTTATTTAAAAGGATTTTATATGCGAAATAAAAATATAATCATGTTGCTTATTAGTAGTTTGATTTTGTCAGGATGTGGGCAGGAATCTGATGATAAGGAAAGTCAGCAACAACAATCTACTACACCCACAGACCAGCAAGTACTTGCCGCGCAACAAGCGGCAACAAAAGTGGCGGAGCAAAGAGCCGCCGCCGCTAAAGCCGCTGTAGACGCGAAAGCAAAAACCTTAGCCCAGCATGAAGCGCAACAATCCTCAGACAAACAGGCTTTGCAGGGGCGATTGCAGGAAGCGCCAACATTTGAAAGAGCGGCTAAAGCAAAAGCTACACGTATCGCAAATCCAGGAACAGCTCGCTACCAGCAGTTCGATGATAATCCGGTTAAGCAGGTAGTGCAAAACCCGTTGGCGACGTTTAGCCTTGACGTCGACACCGGCAGCTATGCAAATGTACGGCGTTTCCTCAATCAAGGGCTGTTACCTCCTCCAGACTCTGTGCGGGTGGAGGAGATGGTCAATTATTTTCCGTCAGACTGGGTTATTAATGATAAAAGCAATAATAAAGAGCCTGTTCCCGCCACTAAGCCAATACCTTTCGCTATGCGCTACGAACTGGCATCTGCGCCCTGGAATGAGCAGCGAACATTGCTGAAAGTTGATATCCTGGCGAAAGATCGCAAAAGTGAAGAGTTACCAGCTTCTAATCTGGTCTTTCTTATCGACACTTCTGGTTCAATGATTTCTAGTGAACGTTTGCCACTTATTCAGTCTTCGTTGAAATTATTGGTCAAAGAACTTCGTGAGCAGGATAACATTGCCATCGTAACCTACGCTGGCGACTCCCGTATTGCGTTGCCTTCTACCTCAGGGAATCACAAGTCAGAAATTAATGCCGCGATTGATTCACTGGATGCGGAAGGCAGTACCAATGGCGGTGCCGGGCTGGAACTGGCTTATCAGCAGGCGGCGAAGGGGTTTATTAAGGGCGGCATCAATCGCATTTTATTGGCCACTGACGGTGACTTTAACGTTGGTATTGACGATCCAAAATCGATTGAATCAATGGTCAAAAAACAGCGGGAGTCCGGTGTTACTCTTTCGACGCTTGGCGTGGGGGATGACAATTACAACGAGGCAATGATGGTGCGAATTGCCGATGTTGGTAACGGCAACTACAGCTACATTGATACTCTCTCTGAAGCGCAGAAAGTGTTGAACAGTGAAATGCGGCAGACGTTGATTACCGTAGCAAAAGATGTCAAAGCGCAAATAGAGTTTAACCCCGCGTGGGTAACGGAATACCGTCAGATTGGTTATGAAAAGCGCCAACTTCGGGCGGAGGATTTTAATAACGACAACGTTGATGCGGGGGATATTGGCGCAGGTAAACATATAACGTTGTTATTCGAATTAACGCTGAATGGGCAAAAAGCATCAATTGATAAGTTACGCTATGCCCCGGATAACAAATCAGCGAAATCAGATAAAGCGAAAGAACTGGCCTGGTTAAAGATTCGTTGGAAATACCCGCAGGGAAAAGAAAGTCAGTTAGTTGAATTCCCGTTGGCACCCACAATAAACGCACCTTCAGAAGATATGCGTTTTCGCGCAGCAGTCGCTGCGTTTGGGCAAAAATTGCGCGGTTCTGAATACCTGAATAATACATCCTGGCAGCAGATCGAACAGTGGGCGCGGCAAGCGAAAGGACCGGATCAACAAGGCTACAGAGCGGAATTTATTCGCCTGATTGGGCTGGCGGAAGGTCTGGACAATTCACAAAACTAAAAATGATAAATCTGTTTGCCGGATATCGACATCAAGCGTATTCGGCAAACAGATGAAAAATACGTCAAATAAGTGCGTTGGCATCATTAAATTAATCTGCCAACTAACCACCGCTTTCGACTTAAATGCTAAACACCGCGAAATCGCTCGCCAGTTCGGTTGCCGGGAAAATCGACCGACATTCGTGTAACAAGTGCTGACAGCCTTTATCATCATAGCGCGAACTAACATGGGTAATGATTAGTTTACCGACACCAGCTTCACGGGCCAGTGCCGCCGCCTGGCGTGTGGAGCTGTGGCCGCGACTGTTGGCTTTGGCCTCCATCGCCATATCCAGCGTCGCTTCGTGAACCATTATGTCGACACCTTTAGCAAGGTCGATTGCGGCATCGCAAGGGCCGGTATCACCGAAAATGGCGATTGATTTACCCGGTGTAGGCGCGTCTAAATAATCAGCACCGTTAATCTGCCGACCGTCTTCCAGCGTGACTGTTTTGCCTTTTTTCAAATCCTGAAATAACGGACCGGGTTGTACACCGGCATCTTTTAACGCCCGGGCGTTCAGCGCGCCAGGTTTATCATGTTCTTCAATACGATAGCCGTAACATTCCAGCGGATGTTCCATCGGATAAGCTGTCACTTTACGCAAGCCATCATCAAGAATTTCGCCTGCGCTAATTTCAATAATCTCCAGTGGATAATCAGTCCACGAGCCACTAATGCGTAACGCTGTCTCAACAAATTCACGGATACCTTGCGGACCATAAATGGTTAAGGGTTGCACAATGCCTGACATGGAACGACTGCATAGCAACCCGGGCAAGCCAAAAAGATGATCGCCATGTAAATGGCTTATAAAAATCCTGTCCAGTTTTCCGGGGTTAAATGCCGTGTGCAACATCTGGTGTTGTGTACCTTCACCGCAGTCAAATAACCAAAGCCCGGCTCGCGTTGGATGTTGCAGATTAAGCAATATTGCCGTGACATTCCGTGTTCGGGTCGGAACCCCCGCTGAAGTACCTAAAAAAATTAATTCCATGAGTTCATCACGCTGCTGAAAATATTCCAGCTAGTATAAAGCAAACAGCACAAAGGAGCCTTCCATGATCGACTGGCAAGATCTGCATCATTCTGATTTATCTGTTTCTCAGCTTTATGCCTTATTACAACTACGCTGCGCGGTATTTGTGGTGGAGCAAAACTGCCCTTATCAGGATATCGACGGTGATGATCTGGTAGGAGAAAATCGCCATCTTCTCGGCTGGCATCACGGGACACTGGTGGCGTATGCGAGGATCCTGAAAAGTGATGATGATCTCGAACCGGTGGTGATTGGTCGGGTGATTGTCAGCGAAGCCTTACGCGGCGAAAAAATCGGTCAGCAATTGATGAGCAAGGCGCTGGAATCATGTACGCGCCACTGGCCGGACAAGGCGATTTATCTGGGGGCGCAGGCGCACTTACAAAACTTTTATGAGCAATTTGGTTTCATCCCAGTGACCGATATTTATGAGGAAGATGGTATTCCGCATATCGGGATGGCGCGCGAGGTTAATCAGGCGTGATTGATAACAGTTGTCTATAGTTAGTGGCAGGTTTTACGTAAATGGAGAACGAGAATGTCTAATCAATTTAGTGATACACGTATCGATGACGACCTGACGTTACTGAGTGAAACACTGGAAGAGGTGCTACGCTCCTCTGGCGATCCCGCCGATCAAAAATATGTTGAGCTAAAGGCGCGGGCAGAAAAGGCGCTGGATGATGTGAAAAAAAGGGTAAGTCAGGCTTCCGACAGCTATTACTATCGGGCGAAGCAGGCGGTATATCGTGCCGATGACTACGTCCATGAAAAACCCTGGCAGGGGATTGGCGTGGGCGCGGCCGTTGGACTGGTATTAGGACTGTTGCTGGCACGCCGTTAAAACCTCCCTACACTGGGGTACTGCATTTTTTGTGCAGTACCCCGTATAATGTGAGGCTTTTAACAGGGAGAGGTCCGCGTGCAATCACTTACTACGGCGCTGGGAAATCTACTGCGCCATTTGTCGCAAGAGATTCCGGCGACACCCGGCATTCGGGTTTTCGATGTTCCTTTCCCCCTTAATGACGCTTTTGATGCTTTAAGCTGGTTGGCCAGTCAGCAAACGTATCCGCAATTCTACTGGCAACAACGTAATGGTGATGAAGAGGCCGCGGTGCTGGGCGCGATTGCCAGCTTTACGTCGTTGGACCAGGCACAACGTTTTCTTCGTCAGTACCCGGAACATCCCGACTTACGCATTTGGGGGCTGAATGCGTTTGACCCGTCACAAGGTCATTTACTTTTGCCGCGTCTGGAATGGCGGCGCTGTGCGGGAAAAGCGAGCTTTCGCCTGACCCTTTTCAGCGAAACGTCCCTTCAGAATGACGCAAATCAGGCAAAAGAATTCATTACTACACTGGCGAATACCAAACCGTTGCCCGCGTTGCATTTAACCACTCCACAAGAAAACCACTGGCCAGACAAATCGGGCTGGACGCGGTTAATTAAACTGGCGACCGACAGCATTGCGGAAGGTGAGCTGGATAAAGTCGTACTGGCGCGGGCGACAGATCTGCATTTTGCAAGTCCGGTCAATGCGGCGGCAATGATGGCTGCCAGCCGTCGACTGAATCTTAACTGTTACCATTTCTACATGGGCTTTGATGGCGAAAGCGCATTTCTCGGCTCAACGCCTGAGCGACTATGGCGGCGGCGTGACAAAGCGCTGCGCACTGAAGCCCTTGCCGGAACGGTGGCAAATCACCCCGACGATAAACAGGCGCAGCGGTTGGCCGAGTGGCTGATGGCGGATGATAAAAACCAACGTGAAAACATGCTGGTGGTGGAAGATATCTGCCAGCGATTACAGTCTGATACCCAGACACTGGATGTTTTGCCGCCGCAGGTACTTCGCCTGCGAAAAGTACAACATCTGCGTCGCTGCATCTGGACTTCACTCAATAAAGCAGACGACGAGGTTTGCTTGCATCAGTTGCAGCCAACGGCAGCCGTAGCAGGCTTACCGCGCGATCTGGCGCGGCAGTTTATCGCGCAACACGAACCGTTTACCCGTGAATGGTACGCTGGCTCTGCGGGTTATCTTTCTCTACAACAAAGTGAATTCTGCGTTTCCCTGCGCTCGGCAAAAATCAGTGACAATGTAGTGCGTCTGTATGCCGGAGCAGGTATTGTCCGTGGCTCAGATCCCGAGCAAGAGTGGCAGGAAATCGACAACAAAGCGGCAGGACTGCGGACTTTATTACAAATGGAATAGTAATGAGTCGCATCATTATCGATTCATATCAATAATCTAATTTTGTAGCTCTCTATACTTAGCCGCAATATTGATACCGGACAAACTCATGTCAGTAAGCGCATTTAACCGACGCTGGGCGGCGGTCATTCTGGAAGCATTAACACGTCACGGCGTCAGACACGTCTGCATCGCCCCTGGCTCTCGTTCTACGCCATTAACTCTGGCGGCAGCGGAAAATTCCGCATTCATTCATCACACCCATTTTGATGAGCGTGGGCTGGGACATCTGGCGCTGGGGCTGGCGAAGGTCAGCAAACAGCCGGTGGCGGTGATTGTGACCTCCGGCACGGCGGTAGCGAATCTCTATCCGGCGCTGATTGAGGCTGGGTTAACTGGAGAAAAACTGATCCTGTTAACCGCCGATCGTCCTCCGGAACTGATTGATTGCGGTGCGAATCAGGCGATTCGCCAGCCGGGTATGTTCGCTTCTCATCCCACGCATAGCATTTCACTACCACGCCCGACCCAGGATATTCCTGCGCGTTGGCTGGTTTCCACCATCGATCACGCTTTAGGTACGCTGCATACGGGGGGAGTCCATATCAACTGCCCGTTTGCCGAACCGCTGTATGGCGAGATGGACGACACGGGGCTGGCGTGGCAACAACGCCTGGGCGACTGGTGGCAGGATGATAAACCGTGGCTGCGTGAAGCCCCTCGGCTGGAGAGCGAAAAACAGCGCGACTGGTTCTTCTGGCGGCAAAAGCGCGGCGTGGTGGTTGCGGGGCGCATGAGTGCGGAAGAGGGCAAAAAAGTTGCCCAGTGGGCGCAAACTCTTGGCTGGCCGCTGATTGGCGACGTGCTGTCGCAAACCGGGCAACCGCTGCCGTGTGCCGACTTGTGGTTAGGTAATGCTAAAGCGATTGGCGAGTTACAGCAGGCGCAGATTGTGATCCAGATGGGTAGTAGCCTGACCGGAAAACGGTTACTGCAATGGCAGGCGAATTGTGAACCGGAAGAATACTGGATTGTTGATAACATCGAAGGGCGACTCGACCCGGCGCATCACCGTGGACGTCGGCTGATTGCCAATATTACTGACTGGCTGGAGTTGCATCCGGCTGAAAAACGTCAGCCCTGGTGCGTGGAGATCCCGCGTCTGGCTGAACAGGCGATGCAGGCAGTTGTTACCCGTCGCGATGCATTTGGCGAAGCGCAACTGGCGCACCGCATCAGCGAATACCTACCGGAACAGGGGCAACTGTTTGTCGGTAACAGCCTGGTGGTGCGTTTGATCGACGCACTCTCGCAACTTCCGGCAGGTTACCCGGTTTACAGCAACCGTGGAGCCAGCGGTATTGACGGTCTGATCTCGACCGCCGCTGGCGTTCAGCGGGCGAGCGGTAAACCGACACTGGCGATTGTTGGCGATCTCTCGGCGCTTTACGACCTGAACGCGCTGGCCTTGTTGCGCCAGGTTTCCGCGCCGCTGGTATTAATTGTGGTGAACAATAACGGCGGGCAAATCTTCTCGCTACTTCCCACACCAAAAAGCGAGCGTGAGCGTTTTTATTTAATGCCACAGAACGTTCATTTTGAGCACGCTGCCGCTATGTTCGAACTGAAATATCATCGCCCGCAAAACTGGGATGAGTTTGAATCGGCTCTGGCTGGCGCATGGCGCACCCCGACCACCACCGTGATTGAAATGGTCGTTAACGATACTGATGGTGCGCAAACACTCCAGCAGTTGCTGGCGCAGGTAAGCCATTTATGATCCTGCATGCGCAGGCAAAACACGGCAAGCCAGGTTTACCCTGGCTGGTTTTTCTGCACGGTTTTTCCGGAGATTGCCGCGAATGGCAGGAAGTGGGCGAGGCGTTTACGGACTACTCGCGATTGTATGTGGATCTCCCCGGACACGGCGGTTCAATGGCTATCAGCGTTGATGGTTTTGCTGATGTCACCGATTTGCTGCATAACACCCTTATTAGTTACAACATACTAAATTACTGGCTGGTGGGATACTCCCTCGGTGGACGCGTGGCGATGATGGCGGCTTGTCAGGGGATGCCGGGGATTGGTGGGGTGATTGTCGAAGGCGGGCATCCAGGGCTGCAAAGTGCTGAACAACGTGCAGAACGTCAGCTTTCCGATCACCGCTGGGCGCAGCGTTTTCGCTCAGAACCGTTAACCGCGGTATTTACCGACTGGTATCAACAGCCTGTTTTTGCCTCGCTCAACGATGAGCAACGCCGGGAGCTGGTGGCACTGCGCAGCAACAATAACGGTGTAACTCTTGCCGCCATGCTGGAGGCTACTTCTCTCGCCGTCCAGCCTGATTTACGTGCTAACCTTAGCGCCCGCACATTTACGTTTTATTATTTATGTGGTGAACGTGACAGCAAATTCCGCGCTCTGGCAGCGGAACTGGCTGCCGACTGCCATGTCATTCCTCGCGCCGGACATAACGCGCACCGGGAAAATCCCGCTGGCGTAATCGCAAGTCTGGCGCAGATCTTGCGTTTCTGACTAAAGGACACAATATGATTTATCCTGATGAAGCAATGCTTTACGCACCGGTTGAATGGCACGACTGTTCCGAAGGTTTCGAGGACATTCGTTATGAAAAATCCACCGACGGTATCGCAAAAATCACCATTAATCGTCCGCAGGTGCGCAATGCCTTCCGTCCTCTGACGGTAAAAGAGATGATCCAGGCGCTGGCGGATGCGCGTTATGACGATAACATCGGCGTAATTATTCTGACTGGCGCAGGCGATAAAGCATTCTGCTCTGGCGGCGATCAGAAAGTGCGCGGCGACTACGGCGGCTATAAAGATGACTCCGGCGTACATCACCTGAACGTGCTGGACTTCCAGCGTCAGATCCGTACCTGTCCGAAACCAGTTGTCGCGATGGTTGCAGGTTACTCCATCGGCGGCGGTCATGTTCTACATATGATGTGCGACCTGACCATTGCGGCTGAAAACGCTATTTTCGGTCAGACTGGTCCGAAAGTTGGTTCCTTCGACGGTGGCTGGGGCGCTTCTTATATGGCTCGCATTGTCGGGCAGAAAAAAGCGCGTGAAATCTGGTTCCTGTGCCGTCAGTACGACGCCAAACAGGCGCTGGATATGGGCCTTGTGAACACCGTTGTACCGCTGGCGGATCTGGAAAAAGAAACCGTCCGCTGGTGTCGCGAAATGCTGCAAAACAGCCCAATGGCACTGCGCTGCCTGAAAGCCGCGCTGAATGCTGACTGTGATGGTCAGGCGGGGCTGCAGGAGCTGGCAGGTAACGCCACCATGCTGTTCTACATGACGGAAGAAGGTCAGGAAGGTCGTAACGCTTTCAACCAGAAACGTCAGCCTGATTTCAGCAAATTCAAACGGAATCCGTAATGCGTAGCGCGCAGGTATACCGCTGGCAGATCCCCATGGACGCGGGGGTGGTTCTGCGCGACAGGCGGTTAAAAACCCGCGACGGGCTGTATGTTTGCCTGCGTGAGGGCGAGCGTGAAGGGTGGGGAGAGATCTCCCCACTGCCGGGTTTCAGTCAGGAAACCTGGGAAGAAGCGCAAAGCGTGCTGCTTTCCTGGGTAAATAACTGGCTGGCAGGTGATTGCGAGCTACCGCAGATGCCTTCCGTCGCCTTTGGTGTGAGCTGTGCGCTGGCGGAGCTTACTGATGCGTTGCCGCAGGCAGCCAATTACCGTGCAGCGCCGCTGTGTAATGGCGATCCCGACGACCTGATCCTCAAACTTGCCGATATGCCTGGTGAGAAAGTGGCGAAGGTCAAAGTGGGATTGTACGAAGCGGTGCGCGACGGCATGGTGGTGAATCTGTTGCTGGAAGCGGTTCCGGATCTGCATTTGCGTCTTGACGCAAATCGCGCCTGGACGCCGCTGAAGGGGCAGCAGTTTGCGAAATACGTCAACCCTGATTACCGCGACCGCATCGCCTTCCTTGAAGAACCGTGCAAAACCCGTGATGATTCGCGCGCGTTTGCCCGTGAAACCGGCATCGCTATTGCCTGGGATGAAAGTCTGCGTGAGGCGGATTTTGCCTTTGTGGCAGAAGAAGGGGTTCGGGCTGTGGTTATCAAGCCCACGCTAACCGGTAGCCTGGAGAAAGTGCGTGAACAGGTGCAGGCAGCCCACGCGCTGGGGCTGACGGCGGTGATCAGTTCTTCCATCGAGTCGAGTTTAGGTTTAACGCAACTGGCGCGGGTTGCCGCCTGGTTAACGCCCGACACTATTCCGGGGCTGGATACGCTGGATCTGATGCAGGCGCAGCAGGTTCGTCGCTGGCCGGGTAGCCCGCTGCCGTTAGTGGAAGTGGATGCACTGGAGCGGCTGCTATGATCTTCTCTGACTGGCCGTGGCGTCACTGGCGGCAAGTGCGGGGAGAAGCCATTGCCTTGCGTCTCAATAACGAGCAACTCAACTGGCGCGAGCTTTGTAGTCGCGTCGATGAGTTGGCTTCGGGTTTTGTGGCGCAGGGTGTGGTTGCAGGCAGCGGGGTGATGTTGCGGGCATGGAATACACCGCAAACGCTGCTCGTCTGGCTGGCGCTACTACAATGTGGGGCGCGAGTTCTGCCCGTAAACCCACAGCTTCCGCAACCGTTGCTTGAGGAATTGTTGCCCAATCTTACTCTGCAATTCGCGTTGGTGCCGGAAGGAGAAAACACGTTTCCGGCGTTAACTTCGCTGCAAATTCAGGTAGGAGAAGGCGCATACGTTGCCTCGTGGCAGCCGCAGCGTTTGTGCTCCATGACCTTAACTTCTGGTTCCACCGGTTTGCCGAAAGCCGCTGTCCATACCTGCCAGGCACACCTTGCCAGTGCGCAAGGTGTGTTATCGCTGATCCCCTTTGGTGAGCACGATGACTGGTTGCTCTCTTTGCCGCTGTTTCATGTTTCCGGTCAGGGGATTTTGTGGCGCTGGTTATACGCTGGCGCGCGGATGACGGTACGCGACAAACAACCGCTGGAACAAATGCTGGCAGGCTGTACTCACGCCTCGCTGGTGCCGACGCAGCTCTGGCGATTGCTGGTAAATCGCAGTTCGGTTTCCCTGAAAGCGGTGTTGCTTGGCGGCGCGGCAATTCCGGTCGAACTGACGGAGCAGGCACGCGGGCAGGGCATTCGTTGCTTTTGCGGCTATGGCCTGACAGAGTTCGCCTCTACGGTGTGTGCGAAAGAAGCCGACGGTTTAGCTGATGTCGGTTTTCCGTTGCCGGGGCGGGAAGTCAAAATCGTCAAGGATGAAGTATGGCTGCGGGCTGCCAGCATGGCGGAGGGTTACTGGCGGAACGGACAACTGGTGCCGCTGGTCAATGACGAAGGCTGGTACGCTACCCGCGATCGTGGTGAGCTGCATAATGGCAAGTTGACTATTGTCGGGCGCTTAGACAACCTGTTCTTTAGCGGCGGCGAAGGTATTCAGCCAGAAGAGGTGGAGCGGGTTATTGCTGCGCATCCGGCGGTTTTGCAGGTATTTATCGTTCCCGTTGCAGACAAGGAGTTTGGTCATCGACCGGTAGCCGTTGTGGAGTATGACCAGCAAAGTGTTGATCTTAGCGAATGGGTAAAAGACAAGCTGGCGCGTTTTCAGCAACCAGTGCGTTGGCTTATGCTGCCGCCAGAGTTGAAAAACGGCGGCATTAAAATTTCACGTCAGGTGCTAAAAGAGTGGGTGCAACGTCAGGATTAAAAAATCATTAGTTTCATCTCTCATTTCCGCTATTCCATTGCCGTTGATAAAGAGTTTATCTGTTAATCTGTAAATTAATGTGAAAGTTCTTATTAAACAGGATGGTGCAATGGAATGGCTGGTCAAAAAATCGTGCAGTGATAAGCAAGATAACAGACACATACTGAAGCTTTGTGATGCTGGCGGCACGATAAGAATGATTGCTGAAGTGCAAACTGACTTTAGCGTTAAATCAGGTGACCTGCTTTCTCCTCTACAGGATGCGCTTTATTGCATTAACCGGGAAAAGCAGCACACGGTGAAAGTCCTCTCGGCAAGCAGTTATAGTCCTGATGAGTGGGAACGACAGTGTAAATCTGGTGAAAAACATCAGTAACGTTGTTTTGCAATCGGCATGAAAATCAGCGTTAATCCGCACATAATACAGGCTACGCCCAGCATAGCCTTCAGCGAAAAAGTTCCTTCCCAGCCGGGAAGTATCATTGATGCAATCCATACCAGTACATAACTTACACTCAGTAAGGCGTAGGCTTTGCTGAGTGCCAGTTGATGTAACGCTTTATACCAGCAAAAAACGGAGATCAGATAACCAACCAGGCCGACAACCAGCATTCGGGCACCGAAATCAAAAGCAAAAAGCGCTGCGATAAAATCCCATAATTGCGTCATCGGCGGCAGATGACTCGCCGCATAACCCAGACTTAATTGTGCAGCGGAAGCAATAATGACGCTGAATAATCCCCACATCAGACCCATTACACCGTACTCCCCAGGATCACAATGCCGCCAATAATGAATGCCACCCCACACCAGTGGCGAAAAGACACCGGTTCGTGCCACAGTTTTATTGCTGCCAGCGTCACCCAGACAAAATTCAGGCTCAACATCGGGTAGGCAATGCCTACCGGCACGTTCTGTAATACCAGTAGCCAGAGTGCCATTGCCAGCCCGAGGCACACCAATGCCAGCGTCAGCCACAGTGCAATATGTTTGCGCCGTTTACTTACCGCCACAAAGCGAGTTGCCTGTTTCTGGCAGAGTTGCCCGGCTACGCTAAGCAGGCTGGCAAAGACTAAAATCAGCCAGATCATTTGGGGCGATACTGAATGAGTACCAGACGCCCCTGATGATCGACGGCATCTGCAGGTGGAATGGCGAGACGGTTGATATCCTCATCGTGGTCAACCGAAAGCACGAGTGTAATAATCCCCTCCTGTCGATGCTGATTTAGCCATTTGGCAAAATCATCGCCGCTGACAAATCTGCTTTTCGCATCCGGGTAATTAAGACCATATTTCAATTCACCCGTCTGGCGATACATGATGATGTCGTCGCGTTGCAGGCTCCATGCCAGACCAGCGGCAACACCGACGCTATCAGTAAGAATATAGCGGCTCGGCTGGAGTGACTCTTGCGTCATCTCAACAAAAAACTGCGGGTGTTTCCCTTCCATGACTCTGTCGGGGATCGCAAATCCCACGAGCAATGCCAGCCCCAACGGACAAAGCGCCGCAAAGGGCCAGTTTTTTTCCACATTCGTTAAGGTGTACCAACCGAAAAATGCCCACAGCGAAAAAATCGACCAGGAACAAAAGACCTTATAGATTTCGAAAGTCTGCCAGACAGGCGTGCCCATTGGTCCCCAGGGCGAAACAACAAACGTGGCAATAATGCCAGTGACGCCAAAAGCGATGTTAATCCAGCCATTAATCCGCAGCGCCAGAGGATTATTTTTTGCTGCCAGCAAAGCGTAATGCACCATCAGCATTGCCAGAGGCGCAAAGCAGGAGAGAATATAGGTCGGTAATTTACCTTTGGCGACAGAGAAAAACAGCAGCGGCATCACCGCCCAGCTCAAGAGATAGACGGTTGCGGAATGACGACGGTTTTTCCAGCTTGCGCGCAGCGCGCCGGGGAGCAATCCCAGCCACGGCAGACTACCGGCAATGATGACAGGCAAGTAGTACCAGAACGGGGCTTTATGTTGGGCATCATCCATCGCAAAGCGTTGAACATGTTCAACCCAGAAAAAGTAATGCCAGAAGTCAGGCTCCCGTTGTGCTATTGCCAGCCCCCAGGGAAGAACAGTCAGTACGCAACTGGCAACAGCCAGCCCGCCGTAAATAAGGAGATCTTTCCAGCGTTTTTGCATGGCTACCCACGGCAGCACGCTCAATACCGGTACGGCGAGGGCGAGAAAACCTTTAGTCATCACCCCCATGCCGCAGGTTAACCCCAGCAGTAAAAATCCCGCGCTTTTGCCTTTCCAGGTTTGCGCGTCCATTGCCAGCCAGAAGCTGCACATTCCCGCCATCAGCCAGAATGCAATGAATGGGTCGAGCACCGCATAAGTGCCGATGGCGTAGACAATAAACAGCGAGAGATAAACCACTGCGGCGAGTAGTGCCAGACGCTTATCGTGCCATAAACGCAGAGAAAACCAGGCCACCAGCGCGGCGGTTAACAAGGTCGCAAAGATAACGCCTGCCCGCACACCAACGTTATTCGCGCCAAACAGCCATTGCCCAATACTGTTGATCCAGTATCCGGCAATGGGTTTTTCGAAATAGCGTAGCCCTAACAGATGGGGCACAATCCAGTCGCCGGAGGCCAGCATTTCCCGACTGATTTCCGCATAACGCGTTTCATCGGGTTGCCAGAGCAGACGATAATTAATCGGCAAGAGATAATAGACAGTGATAAACGCAAAGAATGCTGCGTAATAGCGAACAGATTTCATGGACGAGTTCCCGCAGCTTGTTGGCAACCGAGCCAGCCTTCACGTCCGGCAATACTTCCGCGGACAACTTGCCCGAGTGGCAAAGTCTCTGATAACAACTCGCTTAAAGGGCAAAACGTAATACCTGCACAGGCGGCACGTTTCAGAAGATCGACAAAATAATGCTGATAAGTGCAGCCTTCGACTTCTGCATGAATGGTATAAACTGGCGTCCCTTTCTCTCGCAGGATGCGGTTGAGCAGCCAGCCGTTAAAATCTTCCGCTTTCACATCCCGGCCAATGACCTCATCCCAGGTGGGTAACGTCACCGGGATTTGTGCTGTACCCGGTTTTCCTGATTCGAGCAACGGACGAAACGGCATTACTCCGCGACAATCGCTGTTGTAGCGCAAATGGAACGCTTCTTTTGCCTCAATCACCTGTTGATCGGCTCGCCAGCCAGCGGCGGCGGAACAGGTTATCGGTTGGCCAATAATCTCTTCCAGTGTGTGAAGACCACGCGCGATATCGTTCACCATCGTTTGCCGATCCCAGCTACCGCTATGGGCTTGCCAGGCGTGGTGATCCCAGGCGTGCAGGCCAACTTCGTGGTGTTTAGCCGCTTCACGAATGATGTCGGCATTGGCGTGGCCAATCTCTTTTCCTGGCCATGCAGTGCCTGCCAGCAGAATATCCCAGCCATAAAGCGACGCTGCGTTTGATCGCAACATCTTCATCAAAAACTGCGGCTTCACCAGCCGCCAGAGATGACGGCCCATATTGTCGGGGCCGACGCTGAAAAAAATGCTGGCCTGAATATTATGCTGACTCAAGATTTCCAGCAGACGCGGCACGCCTTCGCGGGTGCCGCGAAAGGTATCAACATCAATGCGTAAGCCCACTTTGATCATGATTATTTATCCGTAAGATCGACAGTGCGCAGGAAGAAATCCAGCGTCTCATCGATGGTTTCCTGCATATCAATTTTCGGTTCCCAATCCAGGCAGCGGCGGGCATTGCGGATGCCAGGCTTACGATGTGCCACGTCCTGATATCCTTTACCGTAGTAGCTGCTACTTTCGACGATGCGAAAGCCTGCAAACGGTGGGAAGTGATGGCGTAGAGGATGTTTTTCAAAGCTTGCCAGTAGCATCTGGCCCAGTTCTTCAATGCTCGCTTCGTTATCGGGGTTGCCGATATTAATAATCTCGCCATCACAGCGATTTCCCGTGTTTTCGATAATGCGAAACAGTGCTTCGATGCCGTCCCGAATATCAGTAAAGCAGCGTTTTTGTTTTCCGCCATCAATCAGCTTAATTGGCGATCCTTCTACCAGGTTTAGAATGAGTTGTGTAATGGCGCGCGAACTGCCAATTCGCGCTGCATTAAGGTTATCCAGCCGTGGCCCCATCCAGTTAAACGGCCGGAAGAGGGTAAACTGCAATCCTTCTTTTTCGCCGTACGCCCAAATCACCCGGTCAAGCAATTGTTTTGATACCGAATAAATCCAGCGCGGTTTATTCACCGGCCCGACGATCAAATTAGAATGGTCTTCGTCGAAATATTTATCATTACACATCCCGTAAACTTCCGAGGTCGACGGGAAGATAATTCGCTTACGGTACTTCACGCAGTAACGGATAATGCGCAGATTCTCTTCAAAATCGAGTTCAAATACGTGCAGCGGGTTGCGGGTATACTCAATCGGTGTGGCAATCGCCACCAGCGGCAATACGACATCACATTTTTTGACGTGGTACTCAATCCATTCAGAATGAATGCTGATATCACCTTCGACAAAGTGAAAATGCGGATGATTAAGGAAACGACTAATGGCGTCGCTGCCGATATCCAACCCGTAGACTTCATAATGATCTTCGCGCAGCAGGCGTTCTGTCAGATGGTTGCCAATAAAGCCATTCACCCCGAGGATCAACACCCGGGTACGGCGTCGGGCGGTGCAAACAGGTTGACTGTTAAGTCTTGAACCTTCAACCAGCCCTAGCGTCTGGGCTAATTGCGAACCTTGCATAGTAATTCCATCGCCCGCCTGTCCGGTGACAATTTCCAGCGCACCATCGCCACAGGCAATTAACAGCGGTGCAGCAGAAATCACGCTCCCCGGTTGTGCTGTGGACGCATGAGAATGCACGCGTGACGACCAGACGGTGAATTTCTGATTGCCTACATAGCTGAAGGCGCCAGGCCACGGATCGGCAACGGCACGCACCATGTTATGCAGTACGGATGCCGGTTTGTGCCACTCAAGGACGCTGTCATCTGGCGTTCTGCGACCAAAACAGGTGGCTTCGTTCTCGCGCTGGGCGATTTCCAGAATATTACCGTGTTTAATGGCGGGTAACGTCTGTTCCAGCAACTGACGCGCGGCGTAGCACAATTTATGATGCAGCGTAATGGCGATATCGTCCGGTGCAATGGCAACGCGTAGCTGGGCAACAATGGCTCCGGCATCGGCACGTTTCACCATCCGATGCAACGTAACGCCAGTTTCCGTTTCACCGTTCACCAGTACCCAGTTCAGTGGCGCGCGGCCGCGATATTTCGGTAACAGCGAACCATGCAGATTAAACGCGCCAGTGGGGGCAAGTTGCAAAATCTCGTCGCTGATCAAATGGCGATAATAAAAAGAGAAAATCACATCAGGTGACAGTTGGGCAATGCGTTCCACCCACAGAGGATGATTAACGTTATCCGGCGCGTAAACCGGAATCCCTCTTTCCGCCGCCAGGCGAGCGACCGAACCATAAAATGCTTTTTCGCCAGGATTATCGGTATGAGTAAAAATGGCGCTAATTTCGTAACCGGCAGCCAGCAAGGCTTCAATACCCAGGCAACCCATATCGTGATAGGCAAAAACGACGGCTTTCATTATTCATTTTCCTTGCTGGATGGGTGGATAACTTGCTGCACAAAATAGCGGGGGCGGGCGCGGACATCGGTGTAGATCCGGCCAATATATTCACCGAGTAATCCCATGCCGATAAACTGAGCGCCAATAAAGGTAAACAGTACGGCAAACAGCATAAAGACGCCTTCTGCCGCCCACTGCGGTCCGAACGTCAGGCGTAAAATCACCAGTAGTACCGCAATGCTAAAACCACCAATCGCAATAATGCTGCCAAGCAGACTAAGCATACGTAACGGTGTGGTCGTGAGGCAGGTCACCAGGTCGTACATCAAATTAATCAGGCGCATAAAGCTGTATTTTGATTCGCCAAACTCACGCTCGGCATGGTGTACCGGAATTTCAATGGCGCGGCGGGCGAAGATATTCGCCAGAATCGGAATAAAGGTGCTGCGTTCATGGCAGTGCAACATGGCATCGACAATATGACGACGATAAGCGCGCAGCATACAGCCGTAGTCGCCCATCGCTTTGCCGGTGGTGCGCTGGATCAGTCGGTTAATCATCTTCGAGGCAGTTTTACGAAACCAGGTGTCCTGGCGGTTCTGGCGCACAGTCCCTACCACGTCGTAACCTTCATCGGCTTTTTCCACCAGGTGGGGGATCTCTTCTGGCGGATTCTGGAGATCGGCATCAAGAGTAATGATTAAGTCGCCGGTAACGTGACTGAAACCCGCCATAATTGCCGAATGTTGTCCGTAATTGCGGTTAAGCAAAATAGACACAATATGGCTGCCCTCTGCTTGTGAGGCATCGACCAGCATTTGCGCAGAATTGTCGTTACTGCCGTCATCAACCAGCAGTATTTCATACTCTTTGCCCAGCAATTCACAGGCTGCGGTGGTGCGCCTGATTAATTCCGGTAAACTTTCCTGCTCGTTATAAACGGGAATAACCACCGAGACTTTCTTAACAGGGTGGATGTCAAACATGGCTTATTGTCCTGCGAGTTGCTGAAGGGCTGTGATGACGCGGTCGGCATCGGCGGTGGTCATATCCGGGAAAAGCGGCAACGAACAGATGCGTTCGCTATTCCATTCGGTATTCGGTAACGACAGCGTGGGAAAACGCTCACGATAATATTTTTGCGTGTGAGCTGCGCGGAAATGTAACCCAGTGCCAATGCCTCTTTCTTTCAGTGCTTCCATCAACGCATCGCGGCTGATATCACAACGTTGTTCATCAACACGAATAATAAACAGATGCCAGGCGTGAACATGTGGCCATGTGGGAAGCTTCAGAGGCTGGAAGGGTAGATCCACCAGTGCTTGTTGATATTGCAGGGCAATTTCTCGACGACGGGTATTTAGTTGCTCTAATTTATTCAACTGCGTCAGAGCAATCGCGGCGTTAATATCGGTCAGATTGTACTTATAGCCTGGTGTTAATACTTCAGCCTGCGGTGCGCGACCCCATGTTTTTCGGTCGTATGCATCGACACCCAGACCATGAAATTTCAACATGCGTAACTGGCGAGCGAGATTTTCGTCATCAGTAACGACTAATCCACCTTCCGCACAGGTAATATTTTTGATGGCGTGAAATGAAAAAATAGCGGTGCCCTTCGCGCCAATATGTTGACCTTTGTAATTTGTACCGACGGCATGGGCGGCATCTTCAATGACTGCGATATCGTAGCGTTCACCAATGGCGCGAATGGCGTCAATATCTGCCGGCGCTCCGGCATAATGCACCGGGATGATCGCTTTGGTACGAGGTGTAATGGCCGCTTCGATCGCTTCAGGCGTGACCATCAGCGTATCGCGATCAACGTCCACCATCACCGGTGTTGCGCCCAACAGGGAGATCATATTGAGAGTTGAAACCCAGGTCATGGAGGGAGTAATGACTTCATCATCAACACCAACCCCCAGCGCCATCAGCGTGATGTGCATTCCGGCAGTGGCTGAACTGACTGCGATGGCATGCTGATTTCCCGTTAACAGGCAAAAGGCTTGTTCAAGTGCCTGATTCTTCGGACCGGTAGTGATCCATCCTGATTCGAGAACTTCTTTAACCGCGGCGAGTTCTTCCACACCCATTGCCGGACGTGAAAAAGGCAAAAAGTCTGACATGGTTTTTCCTTCGGTCATTGAATATCTTTCCCAGTTATTCGCTAATATTTGTCATAGGGAGCGTTATGTCTATTTTGCCATTTGGAGTGAAATTCTAAGGTTAGAATATTAATTTAACCTTAAGGAATAAATATAAGACTTAAATATTATTTTTTTTGTTTTTTCATCTTATTCGGGCTTTTAATTTGACAAAATTTAAGGCATTTTGCGTGCGCCGTAATGTTTTAATTTATCCCGCCACTATTTACCGATGAAAATGACGTTTGTTTTCACGGCCATTTAGTTGGCTACGCTTGTCTATAGGTGGAGCTTACGTGTTAGCTTTTTGTCGGGCTTTGTTGAAGTCTAAAAAATATATCTTCATTTTACTGGTGCTTGTGGCGATTGTGGGGCTGGGTACACATGCTGCCTGGAGCAGTAATGGTTTGCCACGTATCGACAATAGAACGCTGGCCAGATTAGCGCAGCAGCACCCGGTTGTGGTTCTGTTTCGCCATGCGGAACGCTGCGACCGTTCCTCCAATCACTGCTTGTCAGACAAAACAGGCATTACGGTGAAAGGTACTCAGGATGCCCGTGAACTGGGCAAAGCTTTCAGCGCGGACATCCCTAATTTCGATCTTTATTCCAGTAATACCGTTCGGACTATTCAATCAGCGAGCTGGTTTTCTGCTGGAAAAAAACTGACGGTAGATAAACGATTTCTACAATGTAGAAATGAGATTTATAGCACAATTAAGGAGTTACAAAGCAAAGCACCAGATAAAAATATCGTTATTTTCACCCATAACCATTGTCTGACCTATATCGCTAAAGATAAACGTAACGTGACATTTAAACCAGATTATCTGGATGGGCTGGTAATGCATGTGGAAAAAGGCAACGTTTTACTGGATGGTGAATTTGCTAATCACTGATATTTTTAATATGACAGCCAATAATGGCTGTCATTACTGTTACATCAGACCTTTCAAACGTAATGTTTTTTTGGTGGCGACATTCAAATCATAGTGCGCAAGATCTTCAGGTTTTACCCATGCATAGTCCTGAAACTCTTCGTTAATTTTTACTTCACGGTTGGCAGAGACGCAGTCAAAGATTAGGTAAATCATATAAATCTCTTCCTTGCGACCATCTGCGTAGGTCTTGATGCGGATATCATCACTGAAGGTCCATGGTGTGATGTCAGTAAGAATCAGTTGTTCGCCCAGCTCTTCTCTGATTTCACGACGTAATGCTTCTTCAATACGCTCGCCGGGCTCTACGCCGCCACCAGACAGCGCCCATTGTCCGGGGAAAACGCCGCGATCGTCGGCCATTTTACACAGCAGATAAGCACCATCATTTTGAATTAAGGGACAAACGATAGTCCGTTGTCGCATGGGAATATTCCTTACCATCGAAAATAAAATAAAAGAATACGGCAATGGACAAACAGGTGAAAGTAGCATTTGTCTTTTGGGTGATGATAGCCACGATGATTATTTGGCTGGCAATCAATTTTTGATGGCTGCTTTTTCTGCACTTAATTATTCAAGAAGTATTTAGTTACAATAAGTTAGCAGATC
Source organism: Escherichia sp. MOD1-EC6162 (assembly GCF_002965125.1). NCBI lineage: Bacteria > Pseudomonadati > Pseudomonadota > Gammaproteobacteria > Enterobacterales > Enterobacteriaceae > Escherichia > Escherichia sp. MOD1-EC6162. The sequence continues at coordinate 116,222 of NZ_PTSB01000001.1, read as the reverse complement.
GCTTTTTTCACGCATTGAATCCTCTGCGTCAGGCAGTACAATCCCGCAGCTTTGGGGACTTTTAATTATCTTCTTGCGGGAAAAGGTAAAAATGAAAAAATTGGCGCTGCCAGTTCTGGCTGGAATGCTATTGGTTTCTGCATCGGCAAATGCGATGAGTATCAGCGGTCAGGCGGGAAAAGAATATACCAATATTGGTGTTGGTTTCGGTACTGAATCGACCGGTCTGGCATTAAGCGGTAACTGGACACATAACGATGACGACGGTGACGTCGCGGGCGTTGGTCTGGGATTGAATCTGCCGCTGGGTCCGCTAATGGCAACCGTGGGTGGTAAAGGCGTTTATACCAACCCGAACGACGGTGATGAAGGCTATGCCGCGGCGGTAGGCGGTGGCTTGCAGTGGCAAATTGGCGATAGCTTCCGTCTGTTTGGCGAGTATTACTACTCTCCGGATTCGCTCTCCAGCGGTATTAAAAGTTATGAAGAAGCGAATGCTGGCGCGCGTTACACTATTATGCGTCCAGTCAGCATTGAGGCGGGCTACCGCTATCTGAATCTGTCGGGTAAAGACGGCAACCGCGACAACGCGGTGGCTGACGGCCCTTATGTCGGGGTTAACGCCAGCTTCTGATGCCTTTCGGCGCGGCGTTCTGCCGCGCCATTCAGTTTCTTTCTACGCCTTATCTCCCTTTGCGTTATAGTGATTCGATAACAAAAGCAGGAGATAACCATGTTAAAAGTGGAAATGTTATCCACAGGGGATGAAGTGTTACACGGGCAAATCGTTGACACTAACGCTGCCTGGCTGGCTGATTTTTTCTTTCATCAGGGGTTGCCATTATCTCGCCGTAATACGGTGGGCGATAACCTTGAGGATTTAGTCACCATTCTGCGTGAACGTAGCCAGCACACCGATGTGCTGATCGTCAACGGTGGTCTGGGGCCGACCAGCGATGATTTAAGCGCACTGGCTGCTGCGACAGCAAAAGGTGAGGGATTAGTTCTTCATGAAGCCTGGCTGCAAGAGATGGAACGCTATTTCCGCGAACGTGGGCGCGTGATGGCGCCGAGTAACCGCAAACAGGCGGAGCTGCCAGCCAGTGCTGAATTTATCAATAATCCGGTTGGCACGGCCTGTGGTTTTGCTGTGCAACTTAACCGTTGCCTGATGTTCTTTACCCCAGGCGTGCCTTCGGAATTTAAAGTGATGGTGGAGCATGAAATTCTGCCGCGCCTGCGTGAGCGTTTTTCCTTACCGCAGCCACCGGTTTGCCTGCGTTTGACTACCTTTGGTCGTTCAGAAAGCGATCTGGCGCAAAGCCTGGACACGTTGCAACTGCCGCCGGGCGTAACGATGGGCTATCGCTCTTCCATGCCGATTATCGAATTGAAACTCACCGGACCGGCAAGCGAGCTACAGGCGATGGAAAAACTATGGCAGGACGTTAAACGCGTCGCCGGACAGAGCATGATTTTTGAAGGCACCGAAGGACTACCTGCGCAGATCAGCCGGGAATTGCAACGTCGCCAGTTCAGTCTGACGTTGAGCGAGCAATTCACCGGTGGTTTATTGGCGTTGCAACTTTCTCGTGCTGGTGCGCCATTACTGGCGTGTGAAGTCGTGCCTTCACAGGAAGAAACACTGGCGCAAACCGCACACTGGATAACTGAACGACGAGCCAAACATTTCGCCGGGCTGGCACTGGCCATTTCTGGCCTGGAAGATGGGTATCTCAACTTTGCGTTGGCCACGCCGGATGGCACTTTTGCTCTGCGCGTACATTTCAGCACTACGCGCTACAGTCTGGCTATTCGTCAGGAAGTGTGTGCAATGATGGCACTCAATATGCTGCGTCGCTGGCTGAACGGTCAGGACATTGCCAGCGAGCATGGCTGGATTGAGGTTGTTGAATCTATGACCCTAACTGCCTGAGCAGCCACTCCGTGCCGGTTTACTACACCGGCACACTTCTCTCCCGCAAAGGTTGTCCAACCTGTTGTACTCAATAAGAAAAAATCCGTGCGCTAATTCACAAATTTGTGCGTAATTCCTCCAGTCCTCTGGACGAGGAGTGGGATTTGATGCGCTTCACAATTTTACTCCCCCTGAGCAACGAGACTGATTCCAGTATCTAAGACTGGAGTCCAGTATGTTGGAATCAAGCAAAGTTCCCGCCCTGACACGGGCTATTGATATTCTCAATTTGATTGCTCGCATTGGCCCCTGTAGTGCTGCGACGATCATCGACACATTGGGGATCCCTAAAAGCACAGCCTATTTGCTGCTTAACGAACTCAAGCGTCAGCGTTTTCTGAGTCTTGATCACCAGGAAAATTTTTGTCTGTGGACCAGGCTGGTGGAGCTTTCCGGCCATGCGTTAAGCAAGATGGATCTCCGGGAACTGGCACGCCCACGCCTGACGCAACTGATGGATACCACTGGACTGTTGTGTCACCTTGGGATCATCGATAACGGTAGCGCATATTACATATTGAAAGTGGAGTCTTCAGCCACTATCAGCGTGCGTTCCCATGAAGGAAAAAGCCTTTCGCTTTATCGCTCCGGAATAGGTAAATGCCTGCTTGCCTGGCAACCTGAAGCTGTACAGCAAAGTATTATCGAAGGGCTGGTCTGGGAACAGGCGACACCCACCACGATTACCCGTCCACCACAGCTCCACGAAGAACTGGCACGTATTCGCCGTCAGGGCTGGAGCTATGACAACGGTGAAGATTACACCGATGTCCGTTGTGTTGCTGCCCCGGTGTTTAACGCCAATAACGAGCTTACCGCCGCGATCTCAGTGGTCGGTACTCGTTTACAAATCAATGAAGAATATCGTGATTATCTGGCGGGCAAAGCCATCGCCTGCGCCAGGGATATTTCACGTCTGTTGGGATGGAAAAGTCCCTTTGACTTACTGGCCTCATAAAAATGGAGAACATCATGACCCTACCAAAAATCAAACAGGTTCGCGCCTGGTTTACTGGCGGAGCGACAGCAGAAAAAGGCGCTGGCGGCGGTGATTATCACGACCAGGGAGTGGATCACTGGATTGACGATCATATTGCTACCCCGATGAGTAAATACCGCGATTACGAGCAGTCCCGCCAGTCATTTGGTATTAACGTTCTTGGCACGTTAATTGTTGAAGTCGAAGCAGAAAATGGCCAGACCGGCTTCGCCGTTTCAACAGCCGGTGAAATGGGGTGCTTTATCGTTGAAAAACACCTAAACCGTTTCATAGAGGGCAAATGTGTCAGTGATATCAAACTGATTCACGATCAAATGCTCAACGCCACCCAGTATTACTCCGGTTCAGGGGGCCTGGTGATGAACACGATTTCCTGTGTTGATTTGGCTCTGTGGGATCTGTTCGGCAAAGTGGTCGGGCTTCCGGTTTATAAACTTTTAGGCGGCGCTGTCCGTGATGAAATTCAGTTCTACGCCACGGGCGCGCACCCGGATCTGGCAAAAGAGATGGGCTTTATCGGCGGCAAGATGCCGACGCACTGGGGGCCACATGATGGTGATGCGGGGATCCGCAAAGACGCCGCTATGGTCGCGGGGATGCGTGAAAAATGCGGTGAAGATTTCTGGTTGATGCTCGACTGCTGGATGAGCCAGGACGTGAACTATGCCACCAAACTGGCTCACGCTTGTGCCCCTTATAACCTGAAATGGATCGAAGAGTGCCTGCCGCCGCAACAGTATGAAGGTTATCGCGAATTAAAACGCAACGCACCAGCAGGAATGATGGTCACCAGTGGCGAGCACCACGGCACACTGCAATCTTTCCGTACACTTTCAGAAACCGGTATCGACATTATGCAACCAGATGTTGGCTGGTGCGGTGGCTTAACCACGCTGGTGGAGATTGCCGCAATTGCCAAATCACGTGGACAACTGGTGGTGCCGCACGGTTCGTCTGTTTACTCCCACCATGCGGTGATCACCTTCACCAATACCCCATTTAGCGAATTCCTGATGACCAGTCCGGATTGTTCATCGATGCGTCCGCAGTTTGATCCGATTTTGCTTAATGAGCCGGTGCCGGTGAATGGTCGTATTCACAAATCAGTACTTGATAAACCGGGTTTCGGCGTCGAACTCAATCGTGACTGCAATCTGAAACGCCCTTACAGCCACTAATCATTCCGGGCGTTGCCGTGACAACAGTAACGCTCACATGTTCTAAGGAGCTTCTTATGAGCACCGCTTTGCTTGACGCCGTGGTGAAGAAAAACCGCGCGCGTTTGATCCCGTTTATGTTGGCGCTGTACGTGCTGGCGTTTCTCGATCGTTCGAATATTGGTTTTGCCAAACAGACCTACCAGATTGATACCGGGCTAAGTAATGAAGCTTATGCGCTGGGAGCGGGAATTTTCTTTGTGGTGTATGCGTTTCTCGGTGTTCCGGCGAATTTGTTGATGCGCAAACTGGGAGCCAGGACCTGGATTGGTACGACGACACTGCTGTGGGGATTTCTTTCGGCGGCAATGGCATGGGCCGATACTGAAGTGAAATTTCTGATAGTTCGCACCCTGCTTGGTGCTGCGGAAGCCGGGTTCTTTCCAGGCATGATTTATCTCACTTCGCAATGGTTTCCGCAGCGTAATCGCGCCAGCATTATGGGGCTGTTTTATATGGGAGCACCGTTGGCGTTAACGCTGGGATCACCGCTCTCCGGCGCGCTTCTGGAGATGCATGGATTTATGGGACATCCCGGCTGGTTCTGGATGTTTGTGATTGAAGGATTACTGGCAGTCGGTGCTGGGGTGTTCACATTCTTTTGGCTTGATGACACACCGGAGCAGGCACGTTTTCTGAGTAAAGAAGAAAAAACGTTGCTCATTAATCAACTTACAAGTGAAGAACAACAGAAAGTCACTTCGCGACTGAGTGATGCGCTGCGTAATGGGCGAGTCTGGCAACTGGCGATTATCTACCTGACTATTCAGGTGGCGGTTTACGGATTAATTTTCTTCCTGCCGACGCAGGTTGCCGCATTGCTGGGAACAAAAGTGGGCTTTACGGCCTCCGTGGTCGCTGCCATTCCGTGGATTGCGGCATTGTTGGGGACCTGGCTTATTCCGCGCTATTCCGATAAAACCGGCGAACGGCGCAATGTCGCGGCGCTGACATTGCTGTCCGCAGGCATTGGTATTGGCCTTTCCGGGCTACTTTCGCCAGTACTGGCAATCGTTGCGCTGTGTGTTGCAGCAATAGGGTTTATTGCGGTTCAGCCGGTGTTCTGGACGATGCCGACACAACTGCTTTCCGGTACGGCGCTGGCTGCGGGGATTGGTTTTGTAAACCTGTTTGGCGCGGTGGGCGGATTTATCGCCCCGATCCTGCGTGTAAAAGCAGAAACGTTGTTTGCCAGCGATGCGGCAGGCTTGCTGATGCTGGCAGCGGTGGCGGTCATCGGTTCGCTGATTATTTTCACTCTGCGTGTAAGTCGCGCTGTTGCGCAGACCAACGTGGCGCATCATTAACAGGTTAAGGAACATGATGAACACATTATTAATCAATCCATTCAAAGAACGCTTACGCAAGGGTGAAGTACAAATTGGCCTGTGGTTAAGTTCGACAACTTCCTATATGGCAGAAATTGCCGCCACCTCCGGTTATGACTGGTTGCTGATTGATGGTGAACATGCGCCCAATACCATTCAGAACCTTTATCACCAACTTCAGGCGGTAGCGCCCTATGACAGCCAACCCGTGATCCGCCCAGTGGAGGGGAGTAAGTCGCTGATTAAACAAGTCCTGGATATTGGCGCGCAAACTCTACTGATCCCGATGGTCGACACTGGCGAACAGGCGCGTCAGATAGTGTCTGCAACTCGCTATCCACCGTACGGTGAACGTGGTGTCGGGGCCAGCGTGGCACGGGCAGCACGCTGGGGACGCATTGAGAATTACATGGCGCAAGTCAACGACTCACTTTGTCTGTTGGTGCAGGTGGAAAGTAAAACAGCACTGGATAATCTGGATGAAATCCTCGACGTTGAGGGGGGTGATGGTGTGTTTATTGGGCCAGCGGATCTCTCAGCGTCGTTGGGTTACCCGGATAATGCCGGGCACCCGGAAGTGCAGCGTATTATTGAAACCAGCATCCGACGGATCCGCGCTGCGGGTAAAGCAGCAGGTTTTCTGGCTGTGGCTCCTGATATGGCGCAGCAATGCCTTGCGTGGGGAGCGAACTTTGTCGCCGTTGGCGTCGACACCATGCTCTACAGTGATGCCCTGGATAAGCGACTGGCGATATTTAAATCAGGCAAAAATGAGCCACGCATAAAAGGTAGTTATTGATATCAAAGGCCCATGGGGATTGCTTGTGGGCCTGTGTTAATTAGTGGTTATTCGCTGCCAGATCGGCTTCGCTTAGCTGGGTGGCTGCGAGCAGCCAGGTCACGATCAATACCCTGTTCCAGCATGCGCAAGGCAATTTTAATGGCTTGTTCATGCATGCCTTCTACTTTGCCTTCCTGCAAACCTTCTAATTTACCTTCTTGCAAGCCTTCAATCTTACCCTCCTGCCAGCCAATTTGATGCCCTTCCTGCCGTAGCCGTTCAGCAATAGCCATCAATCTCTTCTTTTAATGACAGTTCGGTGGAATATCAGCATCAGTGAGTTGGGTTGTCGCCAGCACAATCTCACGTTCAAAGCCCTGCTCCAGCATGCGCAAGGCAATTTTAATGGCTTGTTCATGCATGCCTTCCTGCAAACCTTCTAATTTACCTTCCTGCCAGCCAATTTGGTGTCCTTCCTGCCGTAGCCGTTCAGCAATAGTCATCAATCTCTCCTTTTGTAGTGGTGAACGTTCGGCAATTTCCTCAATAAAGCGGGTGAAACGGGAGGTATCGCCGCATTGCAGCAGATAATTAAACAGCGTTTGCACCTGGCTGTCATTAGTGAAGCCCCTAACCAAAAGCGTGGTGATCCTGTCGACCAGACCGATTAAATCGCGCTCGCGAATATGCTTTTGAATCAGTTCCAGCAGAGCTATACGCCGATGTTGCATGATCTCATCGTCAGGTACGATGGTGATATCCACCAACGGAAAAGCTTCGGTGTACAACTGCCGGGCAAGCTGCGGGTCGTCAAATTCATCCAGCCAGTTAAGTGAATATGGGTAGGGTGAGGTTTCGCCGTGATAAAACAGCATTGGCACTACCAGAGGGACTCTGTCATAGCCTTTGTCCAGATGGCGCTGCATGACGGCAGTGGCATAACGCATCAGTCGAAAGGCCATGTTTTTTTCTGCAGTACTCTGATGCTCAATCACGCAGTAGATATAACCTTCGCCGTCGGTGGTTTCTACCGACCACAAAACATCCGAGTAGTAAGCGCGTAAACTTTTTTCAATAAAACTGGTGGGTTCCAGGCGTAAGGTTTGCAGGTTGCAAAGCTTACGTAGCGGTTCCGGCAGGTGTATTTCCAGAAAATCCCGTGCGGTTTCGGGCGAGAACATAAAGGTTTTAAATACCGCATCATGCGGGGAGGATGTTGTTGATTCTGTCATGGTTGTCCGTCACCAGATGTTTATGATGACGCGACATTACGAGTATCCCGGGCCTTTGACATCTGACAGTTTCAGTCTTTGCGAGACGTTTTCAGAGGAATTTTCACGGCGATGCAACGCGTACATTTGGCACGGAATCGCGCCCGCAAAAATGCCCGATAAGCAACATGCTTACCGGGCATCAGAAGGGAGTTTAAGCCAGCGCCTGGGCCAACAGAGTAATCGGGTGTTCGCAGCGAAGGCTCGTGGACATCTCAATCTGCCATTTGCAGGTTTCGCAGTCGGTGACGACCAGATCCGCGCCGCTCTCTTCTATCTGACGGAACAGTGGCGCTCCGATGGCTTGTGAGGTGGGGTAGTTCTCTTTTTTGAATCCATAAGTACCAGCAATACCGCAGCACTGAGAATCCAACACTGTCAGTTCAAGCCCAGGGATTTTACGTAATAGTTCCAGGGTGTAGAGCGTCCAGCCCATTTTTTCCATATGGCATGGGGTGTGATAAACCACTTTCAGCGGCAGCGGTTTAAGTGGCAAGGTTTTGCCTTCATCTAACTTGCGCCACAGCCAGCGGGTTGCCAGTTCGATATGATCGCGTAAGCCTTTGTTGTCGACATTCAACACTTCCGGATATTCATCGCGCAGGGCAAACGTACAGGTGGAGGAGGTGGCAATCACCGGAATGCCTTTCGCTCCGACAGCTTCGCGGATCGATTCCACGTTGATAATCGCCTGTTTACGCGCCTTATCGGTAAAACCGTTGGCAATCAGCGGCACACCGCAGCATTTCTCTTTGCTGAGCAGTTGCACGCCCGTTCCCATCGCGTTGAGTACTTTAATTAAATCTTTACCCAGTTGTGGATGGTTGTAATTGACGAAGCAGCCGTGGAAGAACGCCACCTGATCTTTATACTGCGCCTGCTGTGCCGCCACGCTGCGATACCAGCGGCGGAAGGTGCCGAAGGAGTATTTCGGCAGTGTGCGACGGTGGTCGATTTTTAACGCGGCATCAAGCAGTTGTCGCACCGGTTTTAGTGAGGTAGCGGTGTTAACGATAGGCGCGAACGGCGTAGAAAAGCTGCCCATCAGGTCGGTATGACTTAAAACGAAATTGCGCAGCGACGGGCGCGAGGTGTCGTATTTTGCTCGTGCGCGCTGGATGATATCGCCAATCTTCACATCGGATGGACAGGCGACTTCGCAACGTTTGCAGTTAATGCAATATTTCAGCGCCTCGTCATACAGTGCGCCATCTTTCAGACGCAGACGTTCGCCATCTGGTCCCGCCTGTTTTGGCCCCGGATAGCCCGGATTCACCCGGCTCACCGGACAGGCGGTGGTGCAGACGGTGCACTTGATGCAGTTTTCGAAGCTGGTATCGTTCATTCTTGGCCTCCTGCGCGTTGGGCAATCTGTTGAGCAGCATGTAATGCACTGACAGCACAAACGCCGCCGCCGCATCCCTGGGCTATGGGATCAAATCCGCCCAGCACCGAACCAATGGCAAACAGGTTTTCTATCGTTTGACCTGCCAGCGACGGGCGTAGCGCCTCGTCAGTGGTCACGCCGAATTGTTGCCACGGTTGCGGAGCGAAAAAGTCACTTCGATACCACTCACCCCGCGTGGCGGTTTGCAGCACATCAAGGCCGAGAATCGGTTCGCGAATACCGTCGCGTTCTGCCACCAGCCCCCCGCTAAAGAAGCTGCCACTGGCAAGCACGGCAAAGCGTGGACGTAGCGGAATATCGGCGTGATTACGGGTCCATATTTCACTGACGACGCCATTTTTGCAGGTCACTTTTTTTACTTCATCGCCCGGCATCCACACACCGCCCTGGCGCACGAACTGATGTTGAAGCTGATTTTGCAGACGAATACCCAGCACGGAAGGCGGCAATGTTGGCAGTAACATTAATGAACAGGGCAGTTGCTCATTCAGCCAGCGCCACAGTTTGTTATCGGTCAGGCCGAAACAGGCGGGCATCAGGATCATTTCACAGGTGTTGGCAACAGGGATAAGCGCATCGATCAACAGTGGCCAGTTTTCTTCGTTATCAAGGAAACGGGCAATATTCACTGCACGAAATTCGGTGGCGTTATTGCGTAAGACATCCAGTTCCGGCAATTCAATTTCAGCAGTTTCGACAGCAAGATTTAATTCACGTAACGAGGCTGCCGCCAGGTGTGCCTGAAAATCCATCAGGCCACTTATTCCCACTACGCATATTTTCTTCGCGGGCAGCGGCCAGACTGGGATTTCTGGTGAGCTTAGCCAGGTTGAGCGTAGCGTGCCGAGAGGAGTAACCCGCTGGTGAGCCAGTTCTACGCTGCCCTGCAATTGCGCACCGCTTTCTGCAATTAACGCCTGCGCCTGGCAAGCGAGGTCGAGCACGCGCTGTGGGCCGAGTTGGCTGTAGGGATGGGAGGGGGCCAGGCGACCCAATGTTTCCAGTCCGTCGTGAATATCTGTCACCGGCTGCCCATCTGGCAGATGGCTTAGTAAATCCAGTGAGCCGGACGAGAAATGCAGCGCGCTCTGACCGCGAGTGACAATCGCACAACGCAGACCGTGTTTTTGTAGTTGCAGGCCGCAGAGTAATCCGGCAAGGCCGCCGCCCATAATGACAGTATCAAATCGCATCTTTCTGCTCCTTCTCCAGACCACACAGTCCCTGATAAACCCAGCGGGTAAATTCGCTTTCGCGCAGCGCATCGCCCCAGGCAATGGGCTGCACACCTTTCCAACGTTCGTTAAGGAAGGTGGAAAGTTGCTCAATAGATTGCGCGGACGTGGTGACGTTAAAGCGTTGCAGCAGTCCGGCGGCGCGGCAGGCGCAGAGTTCGCCCTGACAGGTCCCCATCCCCACACGGGTGCGACGGCGTAAGTCCAGCAGGCTGTTGACGTTTAAATTTTCTACCGCGTATTGCACTTCGCCTGCAGTGACAGCTTCGCATTCGCACACCAGGCTCCGGTGCAAGCGGCCTTCACTTAACCAGTCTGGCGTGCGATCACCGTGACGATAAACCGCAGAACCGCGAAGTGGTGCAGGGAGGGAAATGATTTTTTGCAGTGTCACTTCAGCCGGTTCTTGTGAACCCGGTAGTGCCAGGTCGGCGGTTGTGCAGGGGCGCGAGTTGCCCAGTTTGCGGCAGACGGCATCTGTGGCCCATTCCGCCATCAGACGGTAGGTCATCAGTTTGCCGCCGGTAATGGTGATAAATCCGTCCAGGCCATCGCGTTCGGCGTGATCGAGCAGCACGATGCCGCGACTGACATTACGCCCGCTCGGATCGTCATCGCTGGCAACCAGTGGGCGCACACCAGAGTAGGCACGCAGAATGCGCGTTTTCGCCATCACCGGAGCCAGTTTTTCCCCTTCACGCAGCAGGATATCCACCTCTTCTGCCGTCACCCGATTATCGTCAATTTCGTCATAATCAATGCGTAAAGAGGTGGTGCCAATCAGTGAAATGGTATCGCCGGGCACCAGAATATCAGCGTCAGAAGGTTTACGGCAGCGATTGATCACGTGCTGATTAATGCGGTGATCCATGATCAGCAGCGATCCTTTGGCCGGGAACATGCGAATACGCAGATCGGCATACTCGGCAATATGTTGCCCCCAGATCCCGGCAGCATTCACCACCACTGGTGCATGGAGCGCCTGGGTTTCGCCTGTAAGATGATTGCGCACGCGAACGCCACACACCGTCGCGCCTTCACGAAGCAGGCCAGTGACTTCATGGGCGGTGAGGATAACCGCACCGTGTTCTTTTGCATCGAGCATGTTCGCAGCGGTCAGGCGGAATGGGTCCACGGTGCCATCCGGGACTTTTACCGCGCCAATCAATGCCGGGTTAACGGAAGGTTCGATAATGCGTGCTTGCTGCGGATCAATGGCTTCCGCGCTGATCCCCGCCTCCTGACAAGCGCGAATAAACGTAGCCTGGAAAGAGAGGTCATCTTCCGGCAGGGTGATAAACAGGCCGTTGGTCGGTTCGACACAGTGACGCGCGATGCGTTTTAAAATCTGGTTCTCACTAATGCATTCGCGGGCGGATTCCGCATCTGTTACTGCATAACGTGCGCCGCTGTGCAGCAGACCGTGGTTACGCCCGGTCGCGCCTGTTGCGATATCGTGTCGCTCAACCAAAATCACGCGCAGCCCGCGCAGGGCACAGTCGCGGGCAATCCCGGCTCCCGTTGCGCCGCCGCCAATGATAATCACGTCACTTGTTTGCGAGTCGCGAGTTTTCATTGTTATCCCTCTGAAGTTCGTTTTTTACCATTTAGCCATAGTAAAAACATGAATTGTTTGATTTCGCGCATATTCGCTCATAATTCGAAAGTGAAACGTGATTTCATGCGTCTTTCGGAACATTTTGACAATCTTATTTAATAATGTGTGCGGTAATTCACATTCATAAAATGAATGATTAATTAACATCGCGGCCACTCAAGAAACGGCAGGTTCTTCTATTGAATCAGTCTGTTAATCATAAATAAGACCACGGGCCACGGAGGCTATAAATGTTGAGTATTTTTAAACCAGCGCCACACAAAGCGCGCCTACCTGCTGCGGAGATCGATCCGACTTATCGTCGATTGCGCTGGCAAATTTTCCTGGGGATATTCTTTGGTTATGCCGCTTACTATCTGGTTCGTAAGAACTTTGCTCTCGCTATGCCCTATCTGGTGGAGCAGGGATTCTCTCGTGGGGATTTAGGTTTTGCCCTTTCCGGTATCTCCATTGCTTACGGGTTTTCGAAATTCATCATGGGGTCAGTTTCGGATCGCTCGAATCCGCGCGTTTTCCTGCCAGCAGGTTTGATTCTTGCGGCGGCAGTGATGCTGTTTATGGGCTTTGTGCCGTGGGCGACTTCCAGCATTGCGGTGATGTTTGTTCTTCTGTTCCTCTGCGGTTGGTTCCAGGGAATGGGATGGCCGCCGTGTGGTCGTACTATGGTGCACTGGTGGTCGCAGAAAGAGCGTGGCAGCATTGTGTCAGTATGGAACTGTGCGCATAACGTCGGTGGTGGTATTCCGCCGCTGCTGTTCCTGCTGGGTATGGCCTGGTTTAATGACTGGCACGCGGCGCTCTATATGCCTGCTTTCTGTGCCATTCTGGTGGCGCTTTTCGCTTTTGCCATGATGCGCGATACCCCACAATCCTGTGGTTTGCCGCCGATCGAAGAGTACAAAAATGATTATCCGGACGACTATAACGAAAAAGCGGAACAGGAACTGACTGCGAAGCAGATTTTCATGCAGTACGTACTGCCGAACAAGCTGCTGTGGTACATCGCTATTGCCAACGTATTCGTTTATCTGCTGCGCTACGGCATCCTCGACTGGTCGCCAACCTACCTGAAAGAGGTGAAGCATTTCGCGCTGGATAAATCTTCCTGGGCCTACTTCCTTTATGAGTACGCGGGCATTCCGGGCACTCTGCTGTGTGGCTGGATGTCGGATAAAGTCTTCCGCGGTAACCGTGGGGCAACTGGCGTCTTCTTTATGACTCTGGTGACCATCGCTACTATTGTTTACTGGATGAACCCGGCAGGTAATCCGACTGTTGATATGGTTTGCATGATTGTCATTGGCTTCCTGATCTACGGTCCTGTCATGCTGATAGGTCTGCACGCGCTGGAACTGGCACCGAAAAAAGCAGCAGGTACGGCGGCGGGCTTTACCGGGCTGTTTGGTTATCTTGGCGGTTCTGTGGCGGCAAGCGCAATTGTCGGTTACACCGTTGACTACTTCGGCTGGGATGGCGGCTTCATGGTGATGATTGGCGGCAGCATTCTGGCAGTTATCTTGTTAATTGTCGTGATGATTGGCGAAAAACGTCGCCATCAGGAATTACAGCAAAAACGCAACGGAGGCTAATGGCATGAAACTGACACTTAAAAACCTTAGCATGGCGATCATGATGAGTGGAATGATCATGGGAAGCAGTGCAATGGCGGCAGACAACAGCGAGAAAATTGTAATAGCCCATCGCGGCGCAAGCGGTTATTTGCCGGAGCATACGCTACCCGCAAAAGCGATGGCGTATGCACAAGGGGCGGATTATCTGGAGCAGGATTTAGTGATGACCAAAGACGACCATCTGGTCGTCCTGCATGACCACTATCTTGACCGCGTTACTGATGTGGCCGAGCGTTTTCCGGAGCGGGCGCGTAAAGATGGCCGTTACTACGCGATAGATTTTACGCTGGATGAAATTAAGTCTTTAAAATTCACTGAAGGCTTTGATATTGAAAATGGCAAAAAAGTGCAGACTTTCCCCGGACGCTTCCCGATGGGGAAATCTGACTTTCGTGTGCACACTTTCGAAGAAGAGATTGAATTTGTTCAGGGGTTAAACCACTCGACGGGGAAAAATATCGGCATCTATCCAGAAATTAAAGCGCCGTGGTTTCATCATCAGGAAGGGAAAGATATTGCGGCTAAAACCCTGGAAGTGCTGAAAAAATACGGTTACACCGGTAAAGATGACAAAGTTTATTTGCAATGCTTTGATGCTGATGAGCTGAAACGTATTAAAAATGAGCTGGAACCGAAAATGGGCATGGATCTTAATCTGGTTCAACTGATTGCCTATACTGACTGGAATGAAACCCAGCAGAAACAACCAGATGGAACCTGGGTTAATTACAGTTACGACTGGATGTTTAAGCCGGGTGCCATGAAGCAGGTAGCGGAGTATGCTGACGGCATTGGCCCGGATTACCATATGGTGATTGATGAGACATCGCAGCCGGGCAATATTAAACTTACCGGAATGGTGAAAGACGCGCAGCAGAATAAGTTGGTTGTGCATCCTTATACCGTGCGGTCGGATAAGCTGCCAGAATATACGACCGATGTGAATCAACTGTATGACGCTCTGTATAACAAAGCGAGTGTTAATGGACTGTTTACGGACTTCCCGGATAAAGCAGTAAAATTCCTCAATAAAGAGTAACTTCAGTCTCGGATGGCACTTACGTGCCATCCGCTATTTCCCTTCATTCAAAATCCCATTCACGTCAGAGTGAAATTAATTCTTCAATAAAGTCAGTTGGTTATCTTTGCTTGCTGTTCTTTGGCGTGAGATGACGAGTTCCCGACAAATGAAATCCCTTAAGAAACACTTTTTATTAAGTTTTTCTTAAGGTGAACACCTATAGTCATTGTCGTTAACAATAAAAACAAGGCGACAGGGTATGGCAGTTTCAGCAAAAATCGACGAATTCAATCATTGGTGGGCTACAGAAGGTGACTGGGTTGAGAAACCGAATTACCGCCGCAACGGCATGAGTGGGGTGCAATGCGTCGAGCACAACGGCAAAAAGCTGTATGTAAAGCGCATGACTCGGCACCTGTTTCATTCTATCCGCTATCCGTTTGGTCGCCCGACGATTGTGCGCGAGGTTGCGGTGATAAAAGATCTGGAACGCGCTGGCGTGATTGTGCCGAAAATCGTTTTTGGAGAAGCGGTGAAAATTGATGGCGAATGGCGTGCGTTACTGGTGACTGAAGATATGGCGGGTTTTGTCAGTATTGCTGACTGGTATGCACAGCATGCAGTAATGCCCTATCCCAACGATGTACGGCAAGCAATGTTGGAAGCAGTGGCGCTGGCATTTAAAAAGATGCATAGCGTTAATCGTCAACACGGCTGCTGCTACGTTCGCCATATCTATGTGAAAACAGAAGGTAAGCCAGAAGCCGGTTTTCTTGATCTGGAGAAAAGTCGCCGTCGTCTGCGTCGCCATAAAGCGATTAATCATGACTTCCGGCAACTGGAGAAATATCTGGAGCCGATCCCTAAAGCGGACTGGGAACAGGTGAAAGCGTATTACTACGCCATGTAATCGTTGTAGGCCAGATAAGACGCATCAGCGTCGCATCTGGCAACTATTCGCGCATGCCATGTTGGATGCGGCGTAAACGCCTTATCCAACCTACAAAAAGCCGTTGTAGGCCAGATAAGACGCGTCAGCGTCGCATCTGGCAACTATTCGCGCATGCCATGTTGGATGCGGCGTAAACGCCTTATCCAACCTACAAAAAGCCGTTGTAGGCCAGATAAGACGCATCAGCGTCGCATCTGGCAACTATTCGCGCATGCCATGTTGGATGCGGCGTAAACGCCTTATCCAACCTACAAAAAGCCGTTGTAAGACAGATAAGACGCGTCAGCGTCGCATCTGGCACTAGTACTCGATCACAACTCGATTTCAATATCGCCTTTTGCCCGGCAACAACAGGGCAAAATTTCCCCTGGCTGAATAAAGGCTAACGGTTCGGCAATCCAGTCCACCTGGCCTGCAACAAGACGCGTGCGACAGGAGCCGCAGTAGCCTTCGCGACACTGATATTCAACCGCCACGTTGTGGGATTCCAGCGCTGCCAGAAGGGAAGGGTGTTCATCCTGGCACAACAGTTGTGTGCCAGTGATGCGCAGGGTAACGCGAGCCATCAGAGTTGGAAGTTACTCAAATCGTCGGTGTCCACTTCCGAATCAATCTGTCCGACCAGATAAGAACTGACTTCCACTTCCTGCGGAGCAACCTGCACATTATCAGACACCAGCCAGGTGTTGATCCACGGGATCGGGTTGGAGCGTGTCTGGAACGGCAGATCCAAACCGACAGCCTGCATACGGATATTGGTGATGTATTCAACGTACTGGCAGAGAATGTCTTTGTTCAGACCAATCATTGAACCGTCACGGAACAGATAATCCGCCCAGTCTTTCTCCTGTTGCGCCGCCTGGACAAACAGGTCATAGCACTCTTGTTTGCACTCTTCGGCAATTTCCGCCATTTCCGGATCGTCCGCACCGCTGCGCAGCAGATTCAGCATATGCTGAGTGCCGGTCAGGTGTAGTGCTTCGTCACGGGCAATCAGGCGAATAATCTTGGCATTGCCTTCCATCAGCTCACGTTCAGCGAAAGCGAAGGAACAAGCGAAGCTGACGTAGAAGCGAATTGCTTCCAGCGCATTAACGCTCATCAGGCACAGATAGAGTTTTTTCTTCAACTCGCGCAGGCTGACAGTTACGGTTTTACCGTTAACGGTGTGGGTGCCTTCGCCCAGCAGGTGCCAGTAACTGGTCATTTCGATCAGTTCGTCGTAGTAAGCCGAAATCCCTTCTGCGCGTTTCTGGATCTGCTCGTTGGTGACAATATCGTCAAACACAACAGACGGATCGTTAACAATATTACGAATAATGTGCGTGTAGGAACGGGAGTGAATAGTTTCCGAAAACGCCCAGGTTTCTACCCAGGTTTCCAGTTCTGGAATCGAAATCAGCGGCAGAAGTGCCACGTTCGGACTACGACCCTGAATGGAATCCAAAAGCGTCTGGTACTTCAGGTTGCTGATAAAGATGTGCTTTTCGTGCTCTGGCAGCGCCTGATAATCGATACGGTCGCGGGAGACATCAACTTCTTCCGGACGCCAGAAGAAAGAGAGCTGCTTTTCGATCAACTTTTCGAAGATTTCATATTTTTGTTGATCGTAGCGAGCCACGTTGACCGGCTGACCAAAGAACATCGGTTCTTTGAGCTGATCATTCTTCGTCTGTGAAAATGTGGTATATGCCATGAATATGTCCTGTTGGGAGTTTAATGCCGGATAAGGCGTTCACACCGCATCCGGCATCACAATATCAGATCTTACATGCACCGCTTTCGCAGCCATCGTCCTGGATTGACGGCACCAGATCGTCCTGCGCGTCTTCTGCGCCATCACGGGTGTTCTGATAATACAGCGTTTTGACCCCGAATTTGTAGGCGGTGAGCAGGTCTTTCAGCAACTGCTGCATCGGCACTTTTCCTGACGGGAAGCGCGATGGATCGTAGTTGGTGTTAGCAGAGATCGACTGGTCGATGAATTTCTGCATGATACCCACCAGTTGCAAATAACCATCATTACCCGGCATTTCCCACAGCAGCTCATAGGCGTCGTGCAGGTGTTCATAGTCTGGCACCACCTGGCGCAGAATCCCGTCTTTCGACGCTTTAATGCTGACGTAACCACGTGGCGGCTCAATACCGTTGGTGGCGTTAGAAATCTGCGAAGAGGTTTCTGACGGCATCAGCGCTGAAAGCGTGGAGTTACGCAGGCCGTGGGTTTTGATCGACTCACGCAATGCTTCCCAGTCGTAATGCAGCGGCTCATTGGCGATAGCATCCAGATCTTTCTTGTAGGTATCGATCGGCAGGATCCCTTTTGCGTAGGTGGTTTCGTTAAACCACGGGCACGCGCCTTGCTCTTTTGCCAGTTCGTTAGACGCTTTCAGCAGATAATACTGGATCGCTTCAAAGGTTTGGTGCGTCAGGTTGTTGGCGCTGCCGTCGGAGTAACGTTTACCGTGCTTCGCCAGATAGTAAGCGAAGTTGATCACGCCAATACCCAGCGTACGACGACCCATTGCCCCGCGTTTTGCCGCCGGGATTGGGTAATCCTGATAATCCAGTAGCGCATCAAGCGCACGTACTGCCAGAATCGCCAGTTCTTCAAGTTCATCCAGGCTGTTAATTGCGCCCAGGTTGAAAGCAGACAGCGTACACAGCGCGATTTCACCGTTTTCGTCGTTGACGTCATTCAGCGGTTTGGTCGGCAGGGCGATTTCCAGGCACAGGTTAGACTGGCGCACTGGCGCAACAGCCGGATCAAATGGGCTGTGGGTGTTGCAGTGGTCAACGTTCTGAATATAGATACGACCGGTAGACGCGCGTTCCTGCATCATTAGCGAGAATAGCTCAACCGCTTTCACGCGCTGTTTACGGATGCTGTCGTCTTTCTCATACTTGGTGTACAGGCGCTCAAATTCTTCCTGATCGGCAAAGAACGCGTCGTATAACCCCGGAACATCGGATGGACTGAACAGGGTAATATCTTCACCTTTCAGCAGACGGGTATACATCAGCTTGTTGATTTGTACACCGTAGTCCATATGGCGCACGCGGTTGCCTTCAACCCCACGGTTGTTTTTCAGCACCAGCAGGCTTTCAACTTCCAGATGCCATATTGGGTAGAACAACGTAGCTGCACCACCGCGTACACCGCCCTGGGAGCAGGACTTCACTGCGGTCTGGAAATGTTTATAGAACGGGATACAACCCGTGTGAAACGCTTCGCCGCCGCGAATCGGGCTACCCAGTGCACGAATGCGACCGGCGTTGATGCCAATACCTGCACGCTGGGAAACGTATTTCACGATTGCGCTGGAGGTGGCATTGATGGAATCCAGGCTGTCGCCGCACTCGATCAGTACGCAGGAGCTGAACTGGCGAGTCGGGGTACGCACGCCGGACATGATTGGCGTCGGCAACGAAATCTTAAACGTGGAAACCGCATCGTAAAAACGCTTCACGTATTGCAGACGCGTTTCACGCGGGTAATTCGAGAACAGGCACGCAGCAACCAGAATATAGAGGAACTGGGCGCTCTCGTAGATTTCTCCGGTCACGCGGTTTTGTACCAGATATTTGCCTTCAAGCTGTTTAACAGCAGCGTAAGAGAAGGTCATATCACGGTCGTGATCGATAAACGTGTCCATCTGCTTGAACTCTTCTTCCGTGTAGTCTTCCAGCAGATGATTATCGTATTTGCCCATTTCAACCATTTTTACCACGTGATCGTACAGCGCTGGCGGCTCAAACTGGCCGTAGGCTTTTTTACGCAGGTGGAAGATCGCCAGACGCGCGGCGAGATACTGATAATCCGGTGCTTCACGGGAGATCAGGTCAGCGGCAGCCTTGATAATGGTTTCGTGGATGTCGGAGGTCTTGATGCCGTCATAAAACTGAATGTGGGAGCGCAGCTCGACCTGGGAAATCGAAACGTTATGCAGCCCTTCTGCCGCCCAGTCCAGAACGCGATGGATTTTGTCGAGATTGATGCGCTCTGTACTACCGTCGCGCTTTGTCACCAGCAGATTCTGATTCATGTATGTCGTACCTGTTTTTGGAATACTTTCCGCAATAGCATCGCTTTGACTACCTGTAGTAAGGAAAGTCGCAATGAACACTATATATAGGGGGTATGTTTGGGATTCACTGCAAGATAGTGTGAAAATGGCCCTCTTGCAAGTGCATAACTTTGTGGATAAGTCGCAACGGGAAAAGTGGCTTCCACGCACCTTAGGTCAGACAAGGTGTCCGGGAAAGTCAATGGGAAGAGAAAAAATTGTTAAAAATAACCGTTCGGTGATTTCTTGAACGTTCAATTTGAGATAATTATTGATCCAGGTTATTTATTGCGCTTATGTCAGGAGTGGCGAAAATTGATACCAGCACAAATTCATATCACGTTGTGACTTAATGTTATGTTTATGATGTGAGCGAATGTAAATGGTTGTGGTTCACGGAAGCGGTATTTTTTAATCAGCAGATGTGAAATAAAAATTTGCGATGTTGATTATTCCAGGTAAACAAGAAACGAATTAATCAGTTTGATGTGTTTTAATTATTGTTATTTCATAATTTAGTGAATATCAAAAAGAATAATTAATCTCTTTCAGAAGATAATATTTTTAGTATATAGGTTTTAAATTCTTCTTGCTTACAATTAGTCATTATCTACAATCGTAATATGTCTTTTAATGATGGCGTGTTATTTCTCACAGGCTGTCAGATTATGAATAAAAAATGGATTGTTTTTATCAGGAAAGAATATCTCTTAATTTTTCTGGCTGTCGTTGCATGTGCGTTTACACGAGCGAATGCAGCGTCGCAGATTATGCCTTCATGTCAGGGTGTTAACGTTATAGCCAGTTGCCGGGCCAGTCGCCAGAGCCTTTCAGGTAGTACACAGGTCTGGAATGTTGCTGACGGGCAATGGCTTATTTTTTCTTCTATGAAAAATGATACCAGTGGAGGTGCGGTATTTTTACAACAAGGTGCCAATTTCACATTGTCAGCACAAGACGGAACAGGGATGACGCTGTTTGAAAATAATACCGTGAGTGGTGAGTATAATAATGGCGGGGCTATCTTTGCGAAAGAAAATTCAACGCTGAATATTACTCAGGTTATTTTTGACGGTAATGTAGCAGGGGGGTATGGGGGGGCGATTTATTCCGCGGGGACAAATGACGCTGGTGATATTGATCTTAGCGTCACCAATGCTGTATTTACAGATAATATTGCTAACGATGGCAAAGGTGGCGCAATTTATTCAATTAATAATAATGTCTACTTAAATAACACGGTTTTTAATAATAATCAGGCATATACATCAACGAGTTACAGTGATGGCGATGGTGGAGCTATCGATATTACCGATAATAATAACGATAAAACACATCCATCAGGCTTTACAGTCATTAATAATACTTCATTTATAAATAACACTGCCGAAGGTTATGGTGGTGCAATTTATACCAGCAACGCAATTTCTCCTTATCTTATTGATATCGCTGTTGATGACAGTTATAGCCAGAACGAGGGCGTATTATTAGATGTGAATAACAGTGCATCTGCTTACGGTGAAGAGGCTTCGGCAGCGGCAGGAGGCTTTCTGTATATGGGGTCAAGTGAGATCCGTTTTGATATTGCGGCTGGTAAAACTTTGATCATTGGCAGTACGAAAAATGATGGGGCTATCGATTCCATTGCGGGGACGGGCTTTATTACCAAAGCCGGAGCGGGCGAACTGGTGCTTAACGCTGATAACAATGATTTTACCGGTGAGATGAGAATTAAAAACGGTGAAGTCATGTTGGGGCGGAATAATTCGCTGATGAATGTTGGTGACAATCAGTGCCAAAACAATCCGCAAAATTGCTATGGTCTGAGCGTTGGCAGTATCGGACAGACAGATAATCAGGCTGAGCTTAACGTTGGAACGACTCAGCAAACATTTGTACATTCGTTAACGGGTTTTCAGAATGGCACTTTAAATATTGACGCCGGTGGTAATGTTACTGTCAACCAGGGCGGTTTTGCCGGGACTGTTCAGGGGGATGGGCAACTGACTATTGCTGAAAACGGTAGTTATGTCCTGACGGGAGCGCAGTCGATGGCACTGACCGGCGATATTGTGGTGGAAGACGGGGCGATTCTCTCCTTAACCGGTAATGCTGATGACCTGGCGGCGATGCAGAACGATCCACAGTCAATCGTGCTAAACAATGGTGTGCTGGATCTTTCCGATTTTACTACCTGGCAGAGTGGTACGGCAGAAAACGATGGTCTGGAAATTAGCGGCAGTGGCGGCACGGTGATTGGCAGTCAGGACGTTGCCGATCTCTATGGCGGCGACGATCTGCATATTGGCGATGACGGGAAAAAAGGTGTCTATGTGGTAGTGGATGCAGGTGATAGACAGGTAAGCCTGGCGAATGACAATCCATATCTGGGCACTACGCAAATCGCTTCGGGAACGCTGATCGTTAGCGATAATTCACAGCTTGGCGATACGGATTACAACCGTCAGGTCATTTTTACCGATAACCAGCAAAATAGTGTAATGGAGATAACTGCAGATGTTGACACATGCTCAGCGACGGCGGGGCATGGGCGTAATATCGAAATGCGCGCTGATGGTGAAGTCGCAGTTGATGCGGGGGTCTACACGCAATGGGGGGCGTTGATGGCCGACAGTAGTGGGCAGGATCAGGATGCTGGCAGCACACTAACGAAAACAGGCGCAGGCACCCTGGAACTGACCGCCAGTGGTACGGCGCAGTCGGCGGTGCGAGTGGAGGAAGGCACGCTGAAAGGTGATGTTGCGGATATCTTTCCTTATGTTTCGTCGTTGTGGGTCGGTGATGGGGCTACGTTCGAGACTGGTGCGGATCAGGATATTCAGTCTATTGATGCGACTTCCAGCGGCACTATCGATATCAGCGATGGCACCGTCTTACGTTTAACCGGACAGGAGACTTCCGCCGCGTTGGATGCCTCACTGTTTATCGGTGGCGGTACTCTGGTCAATGTCTCCGATGGTACGGTGTTGACCGGTGAGCTTAATACCAATCTTGAAACTGACAGCCTGACTTACCTTTCAGACGTGACGGTCAATGGTGATCTGACCAATACTTCCGGTGAGGTGAGTCTGCAAAATGGTGCTGCTGGCGACACACTGACGGTGAATGGCGATTACAATGGCGGCGGTACGTTGCTGCTCGATAGTGAATTAGACGGTAATGATTCTGTAAGCGATCTGCTGGTACTTAACGGCAATACCTCCGGTAACACCACGGTAGTGATTAACCCGATTACTGGCATTGGCGAGCCGACATCCACAGGTATTAAAGTGGTTGATTTCAATGCCGATCCCACACAATTTCAGAACAATGCGCAGTTTAGTCTGGCGGGCAGCGGCTACGTCAATATGGGCGCTTACGACTATATGTTGGTGGAAGATAACAGCGACTGGTATTTGCGTTCGCAAAAAGAGACTCCGACGCCGCTACCTGAGCCGGAACCGACTCCCGATCCCACGCCTGATCCTGCACCAACCCCGATGCCTGCTTACCAGCCTGTGTTGAATGCGAAAACCGGGGGATATCTTAATAACCTGCGAGCGGTAAACCAGGCATTTGTGATGGAGAGACGCGACCATGCCGGTGGCAACAGTCAATCGCTACATTTACGCATTTTGGGTGGGCACGAGCATTACACTGCCGTGGGGCAAATGGCCCTGCACGAAGACACTTCTACGATACAGCTTAGTGGCAACCTGTTAAGTGAAAACTGGGGGGATGATGGCGAATGGACACTGGCGGGCGTTGGAAGCTACAGCAATAACCAGGGATATAGTCGCTCGAATATCACCTCAACCCGTGCCGATAACCAGAACCGCGGTTATGCCGTTGGTCTGACATCAAGCTGGTTTCAGCATGGCAGTCAAAAGCAGGGGGCATGGCTTGATAGCTGGCTGCAATATGCCTGGTTTAATAACGATGTCAGCGAGCAAGGCGATGGCGTGGACCATTATCGTTCATCAGGGATCGTTGCGTCGCTGGAGGCGGGGTATCAGTGGTTACCGATGCGCGGCGTATTAATTGAACCGCAAGCGCAGGTTGTCTATCAGGGCGTGAAGCAAAATGATTTCACCGCCGCTAACCGTGCTCGGGTGTCCCAATCGCAGGGTGATGATATTCAGATGCGGTTGGGATTACACAGCGAATGGCATACCGTCGTTCATGTCACGCCAACGTTGGATCTGAATTATTATCACGATCCTCATTCGGCAGAAATTGAAGAAGATGGCAGCAATATTAGCGATGATGTGGCGAAGCAGCGTGGTGAAATAAAAGTGGGGATAACAGGCAATATTAGCCAGCGAGTTTCCCTGCGCGGCAGCGTGGCGTGGCAGAAGGGAAGTGATGATTTTGCCCAGACGGCAGGATTTTTGTCGATGACGGTGAAATGGTAATTACTGCCCGCCCGGCATCGTTGCCGGATGTGGAGTAAATGCTTTATCCGGCCTACTGGAGCGTTTGTAGGCCTGATAAGGCGCGGCAAGCGTCGCATCAGGCATTGGCATCGTTGCCGGATTCGGTGCGATCCGGCTTACAATCTCACTTATTCTGCGTATGCAGCATATAGTTCACATCAACGCCGGGGCCGAGCTTAAAGGAGTTAGTGATCGGGTTGTAATGCAGCCCGGTCATATGACGTTCTTTTAAACTGGTCTGATCCACCCAACCCAGCAGTTCTGCCGGTTTAATAAACTTCTTCACGTCGTGCGTGCCTTTTGGCACCATGCGCAAAATATATTCCGCGCCGACTACCGCCATCAGCCACGACTTGCCGTTGCGGTTAAGCGTTGAGAAAAAGACATCGCCGCCCGGTTTTACTAATTGCGCACAGGCTCTGACCACTGACTGCGGATCGGGAACGTGCTCCAGCATCTCCATGCAGGTTACCACATCATACTGTCCGGCATGCTTTGCCGCGTGCTCTTCAACGGTTTCCTGCACGTACTCCACCTGAATGCCGCTTTCCAGTGCGTGAAGTTTTGCTACCTGCAATGGCTCAAAGCCCATATCCAGACCGGTCACTGTCGCGCCTTCTCGCGCCATACTCTCAGCCAGAATGCCGCCGCCACAACCGACATCAAGCACCTTTTTGCCAAATAAACCGCCGGAACGCTCGGCAATATAGCCCAGACGCAGCGGGTTAATGCGGTGCAGTGGTTTGAACTCGCCTTCCAGATCCCACCAGCGGGAGGCGACGGCTTCAAATTTAGCGATCTCTTCGTGGTCTACGTTATGGTTTACCGGCGATTTTTCGGCATTCATTGGCACTTCTACTCCGTAATTGGCAAGACAAGCGAGTATATCAGGCATTGCAGGTGAATAAAGCGTATAGGTTTACCTCAATCTGCGCGGCTGTGTTATAATTTGCGACCTTTGAATCCGGGATACAGTAGAGGGATAGCGGTTAGATGAGCGACCTTGCGAGAGAAATTACACCGGTCAACATTGAGGAAGAGCTGAAAAGCTCCTATCTGGATTATGCGATGTCGGTCATTGTTGGCCGTGCGCTGCCAGATGTCCGAGATGGCCTGAAGCCGGTACACCGTCGCGTACTTTACGCCATGAACGTACTAGGCAATGACTGGAACAAAGCCTATAAAAAATCTGCCCGTGTCGTTGGTGACGTAATCGGTAAATACCATCCCCATGGTGACTCGGCGGTCTATGACACGATCGTCCGTATGGCGCAGCCATTCTCGCTGCGTTACATGCTGGTAGACGGTCAGGGCAACTTCGGTTCTATCGACGGCGACTCCGCGGCGGCAATGCGTTATACGGAAATCCGTCTGGCGAAAATTGCCCATGAACTGATGGCCGATCTCGAAAAAGAGACGGTCGATTTCGTTGATAACTATGACGGCACGGAAAAAATTCCGGACGTCATGCCGACCAAAATTCCTAACCTGCTGGTGAACGGTTCTTCCGGTATCGCCGTAGGTATGGCAACCAACATCCCGCCGCACAACCTGACGGAAGTGATCAACGGTTGTCTGGCGTATATCGAAGATGAAGACATCAGCATTGAAGGGCTGATGGAACACATCCCGGGACCAGACTTCCCGACGGCAGCAATCATCAACGGTCGTCGTGGCATTGAAGAAGCTTACCGTACCGGTCGCGGCAAGGTGTATATCCGCGCGCGTGCCGAAGTGGAAGTTGACGCCAAAACCGGGCGTGAAACCATTATCGTCCACGAGATTCCGTATCAGGTGAACAAAGCTCGCCTGATCGAGAAGATTGCGGAGCTGGTAAAAGAAAAACGCGTGGAAGGCATCAGCGCGCTGCGTGACGAGTCTGACAAAGACGGTATGCGCATTGTGATTGAAGTTAAACGCGATGCGGTCGGTGAAGTGGTGCTCAACAACCTCTACTCCCAGACCCAGTTGCAGGTTTCTTTCGGTATTAACATGGTGGCATTGCATCATGGTCAGCCGAAGATCATGAACCTGAAAGACATTATCGCAGCGTTTGTCCGTCACCGCCGCGAAGTGGTGACGCGTCGTACCATCTTCGAACTGCGTAAAGCGCGCGACCGTGCTCATATCCTTGAAGCATTAGCCGTGGCGCTGGCGAACATCGATCCGATCATCGAGCTGATCCGTCATGCGCCGACCCCGGCAGAAGCGAAAACTGCGCTGGTTGCCAATCCGTGGCAGTTGGGCAACGTTGCCGCGATGCTGGAACGTGCGGGCGACGATGCTGCGCGTCCGGAATGGCTGGAGCCACAGTTCGGCGTGCGTGACGGTCTGTACTACCTGACCGAACAGCAAGCTCAGGCGATTCTGGATCTGCGTCTGCAGAAACTGACCGGCCTTGAGCACGAAAAACTGCTCGACGAATACAAAGAGCTGCTGGATCAGATTGCTGAACTGCTGCGTATTCTTGGCAGTGCCGATCGCCTTATGGAAGTGATCCGTGAAGAACTGGAACTGGTTCGTGAACAGTTTGGTGACAAACGTCGTACTGAAATCACGGCTAACAGCGCTGATATCAACCTGGAAGATCTGATCACCCAGGAAGATGTGGTCGTAACGCTTTCTCACCAGGGCTACGTGAAGTATCAGCCGCTTTCGGAATACGAAGCGCAGCGTCGTGGCGGGAAAGGTAAATCTGCCGCACGTATAAAAGAAGAAGACTTTATCGACCGGTTGCTGGTGGCGAACACCCACGATCATATTCTGTGCTTCTCCAGTCGTGGTCGCGTTTATTCGATGAAGGTTTATCAGTTGCCTGAAGCCTCTCGTGGTGCACGTGGTCGTCCGATCGTTAACCTGTTGCCGCTGGAACAGGACGAACGTATCACCGCCATTCTGCCGGTGACCGAGTTTGAAGAAGGCGTGAAAGTCTTCATGGCGACAGCTAACGGCACTGTGAAGAAAACCGTCCTCACCGAATTCAACCGCTTGCGTACCGCTGGTAAAGTGGCAATCAAACTGGTTGAAGGCGATGAACTGATTGGCGTTGACCTGACCAGCGGCGAAGACGAAGTGATGTTGTTCTCCGCTGAAGGTAAAGTGGTGCGCTTTAAAGAATCTTCTGTTCGCGCGATGGGCTGCAACACCACTGGTGTTCGCGGTATCCGTTTAGGCGAAGGTGATAAAGTCGTATCTCTGATCGTTCCACGTGGTGATGGTGCAATCCTTACCGCAACGCAAAACGGTTACGGTAAGCGTACTGCGGTGGCGGAATACCCAACCAAGTCGCGTGCGACGAAAGGGGTTATCTCCATCAAAGTCACTGAACGTAACGGGTTAGTGGTTGGTGCGGTGCAGGTAGATGACTGCGACCAGATCATGATGATCACTGATGCCGGTACGCTGGTGCGTACACGTGTTTCGGAAATCAGTGTGGTTGGTCGTAACACTCAGGGCGTTATCCTCATCCGTACAGCGGAAGATGAAAACGTGGTGGGGCTGCAACGTGTCGCAGAGCCAGTTGACGACGAAGAGCTGGATGCTATCGACGGCAGTGCTGCGGAAGGGGACGATGAAATCGCTCCGGAAGTGGACGTTGACGACGAACCAGAAGAAGAATAATTTCATCGCTTCATGCCAAAAGGGAGCTGTTTCCCTTTTTTGAATTGAAAAGTCCAGACTGCAAAGTCTGGGCTTTTGTCGTATTAGGGCGCGATAAAGTTTTACATCGCCCATAAAAAATGGCTGGTTTTACACAAGGAATGTGGCAATGAGTGGTGAAAAAAAGGCGAAAGGCTGGCGGTTTTATGGCCTTGTAGGTTTTGGGGCAATAGCACTGCTTTCCGCAGGCGTCTGGGCATTGCAATACACTGGCAGTGGAGCAGAAAAAACCTTGTCACCACTGGTGGTGCACAACAATCTGCAAATCGATCTCAATGAGCCGGACCTCTTTCTCGACAGCGACTCTCTAAGCCAGCTCCCCAAAGATCTCCTCACAATTCCTTTTCTCCATGATGTTTTAAGCGAAGATTTTGTTTTTTATTATCAGAACCATGCCGACCGTCTGGGCATTGAAGGCAGCATTCGCCGCATTGTCTATGAACACGATCTCACGCTGAAAGATAAGTTATTTTCCTCGTTGTTAGACCAGCCTGCGCAGGCGGCGCTGTGGCACGATAAACAGGGACATCTTTCACATTATATGGTGCTGATTCAGCGCAGTGGCTTAAGTAAATTACTGGAACCGTTACTGTTTGCTGCCACCAGCGACAGCCAGTTAAGCAAGACGGAAATCAGCAGCATCAAGATAAATAATGAAACTATTCCTGTTTATCAGTTGCGCTATAACAGCAATAACACACTGATGTTCACGACTTATCAGGACAAAATGCTGGTTTTCTCCAGTACGGATATGCTGTTTAAAGACGACCAGCAGGATAGCGAAGCGACGGCGATCGCGAGTGATTTGTTGAGCGGCAAAAAACGCTGGGAAACCCGCTTTGGCCTGGAAGAGCGTACTGCCGGAAAAACACCAGTACGTCAGCGTATCGTGGTTAGCGCAAATTTGCTGGGCTTTGGCTACCAGCGACTTATCCCATCTTTTGCCGGTGTGCGCTTCGAAATGAACAACGACGGCTGGCACAGCTTTCTGGCATTAAATGATGGATCCGCCAGTGTAGATGCCAGTTTCGATTTCACTCCGGTATGGAACAGTATGCCTGCTGGTGCCAGCTTCTGCGTAGCTGTGCCGTATTCGCACGGTATTGCCGAAGAGATGCTTTCGCACATCAGCCAGGAAAACGACAAGTTGAACGGGGCGTTAGATGGTACAGCCGGACTGTGTTGGTATGAAGACTCAAAACTGCAAACACCGTTATTTGTTGGTCAGTTTGATGGCACAGCCGAACAGGCGCAACTACCAGGGAAACTGTTTAGCCAAAATATCGGCGCGCACGAAAGCAAAGCGCCGGAAGGTGTACTGCCGGTGACGGAAACACAACAAGGAGAGGCCAGAATATGGCGTCGGGAAGTCAGTTCTCGTTACGGCCAGTACCCAGCCGCACAGGCAGCACAACCTGAACAACTTATGTCAGCGTCCTTTTTCCGTGTGTCGCTGGCGATGCAAAATAAAACGTTGCTTTTCTCCCTGGATGACACGCTGGTGAATAACGCATTGCAAACACTGAATAAAACGCGACCGGCAATGGTGGATGTAATTCCGGTCGGTGGTGTGGTTCCGGTTTATGTGAATCCGCAAGGCGTGGCGAAATTGTTGCGCAACGAAACGCTGACCAGTCTGCCGAAGAACCTCGAACCGGTTTTTTATAATGCCGCGCAAACTTTATTAATGCCGAAGCTGGACGCTTTATCTCAACAACCTCGCTATGTCATAAAGCTGGCTCAGATGGAACCCGGTGCCGCCTGGCAGTGGATACCCATTACCTGGCAGCCACTATGAGACACGGGTTGCTGGCGCTGATCTGTTGGCTGTGTTGTTTTGTTGCCCATAGCGAAAGGCTGAATGTCGAACAATCGGGGCTATTTCGCGCCTGGTTTGTGCGCATTGCACAAGAACAACTACGCCAGGGGCCAAGTCCGCGTTGGTATCAGCAGGATTGTGCGGGACTGGTGCGCTTTGCGGCGAACGAGGCACTGAAAGTTCACGACAGCAAATGGCTAAAAAGTAACGGTATAGCAAGTCAGTATTTGCCGCCAGAGATGACGCTAACACCTGAACAGCGGCAACTGGCACAAAACTGGAATCAGGGGAACGACAAAACCGGCCCCTATGTGACAGCGATTAATTTGATTCAGTACAACAGCCATTTTATTGGCCTGGACATAAACCAGGCGCAGCCTGGCGATATGATTTTTTTCGATCAGGGCGATGCCCAGCACTTAATGGTCTGGATGGGGCGTTACGTCATCTACCACACCGGAAGCGCTACGAAAACTGACAACGGAATGCGCGCAGTCAGTCTGCAACAACTTATGACATGGAAGGACACCCGATGGATACCCAACGATTCCAATCCCAATTTTATTGGCATTTATCGTTTAAATTTTCTGGTGCGATAGCGGCCTGTCTGTGCTTGTCTCTCGCAGGGACGGGGTTTGTTAACGCTGATGACTCACTCCCTTCCAGCAATTATGCGCCACCTGCCGGGGGAACATTCTTTTTGCTCGCTGACAGCAGTTTTAGCAGCAATGAAGAGGCTAAAGTGCGGCTGGAAGCTCCGGGGCGTGATTATCGGCGTTATCAGATGGAAGAATACGGCGGCGTGGATGTTCGCCTGTATCGTATTCCTGACCCAATAGCGTTCCTGCGTCAGCAGAAAAACCTGCATCGCATTGTGGTACAGCCGCAATATCTGGGCGACGGTCTGAACAATACGCTGACCTGGCTGTGGGATAACTGGTACGGCAAATCTCGCCGCGTGATGCAGCGTTCTTTCTCTTCTCAGTCGCGGCAGAATGTAACTCAGGCATTACCGGAATTGCAGCTTGGCAATGCCATCATCAAACCTTCCCGTTATGTACAAAACAACCCGTTTTCACCGCTGAAGAAATATCCGCTGGTGGAGCAGTTTCGTTACCCACTATGGCAGGCAAAACCAGTCGAGCCACAACAAGGCGTAAAACTGGACGGTGCATCCAGTAATTTCATCTCGCCGCAGCCGGGCAATGTCTATATTCCTCTCGGCAAACAAGAGCCTGGACTGTACCTCGTCGAGGCGATGGTAGGCAGTTATCGGGCGACAACAGTGGTATTTGTTTCCGATACCGTGGCGCTCAGCAAAGTGTCGGGTAACGAACTTCTGGTGTGGACCGCTGGCAAAAAGCAGGGTGAAGCGAAGCCTGGCTCCGAGATCCTGTGGACTGACGGTTTTGGCGTGATGACTCGCGGCGTTACTGATGACAGCGGTGCCTTGCAGTTACAACATATATCGCCTGAACGTTCATACATTCTTGGTAAAGATGCTGAAGGCGGCGTTTTTGTATCCGAGAATTTCTTCTACGAAAGCGAAACCTATAACACCCGTTTGTATATCTTTACCGACCGCCCGCTATACCGCGCAGGCGACCGTGTTGATGTCAAAGTGATGGGGCGCGAGTTTCACGGCCCGCTGCATTCATCCCCCATCGTAAGTGCTCCGGCGAAACTCTCGGTGCTGGATGCCAACGGTAGTCTGTTGCAAACCGTCAATGTCGCGCTTGATGCGCGTAATGGCGGGCAGGGGAGTTTCCGCCTGCCAGAAAATGCCGTTGCCGGAGGTTATGAGTTACGCCTGGCTTACCGCAACCAGGTCTATAGCAGCAGTTTTCGCGTGGCAAACTACATCAAACCGCATTTTGAGATTGGCTTAGCCCTCGACAAAAAAGATTTCAAAACTGACGAAGCGGTCAGCGGTAAACTACAACTGCTCTACCCGGATGGTGAGCCAGTAAAAAATGCTCGGGTGCAGTTAAGTTTGCGCGCCCAACAATTGTCGATGGTTGGCAACGATTTGCGTTATGCCGGGCGTTTCCCGGTGTCGCTTGAAGGCAGCGAAACGGTTTCAGACGATAGCGGTCATGTGGCGTTAAATCTTCCCGCTGCCGATAAACCGAGCCGTTATTTATTAACTGTCTCCGCCAGCGACGGCGCGGCGTATCGTGTTACCACCACCAAAGAGATCCTCATTGAACGCGGTCTTGCACATTACACACTAAGCACCGCCGCACAATACAGCAAAAGTGGCGAGCCGGTGGTATTCCGTTATGCCGCGCTGGAGGCTTCAAAACAGGTTCCCGTTAAGTACGAGTGGTTGCGTCTGGAAGACCGCACAAGCTACAGCGGTGACCTGGCGTCTGGCGGTAAATCCTTCACCGTTAATTTCGATAAACCCGGCAACTACAATCTGACTTTGCGTGATAAAGACGGCCTGATCCTCGCCGGGTTAAGCCATGCGGTCAGCGGTAAGGGCAGCATGGCGCATACCGGTACGGTAGATATTGTGGCGGATAAAACGCTCTACCAGCCCGGCGAAACCGCGAAGATGCTGATCACTTTCCCGGAACCGATTGATGAAGCGTTGCTGACGCTGGAGCGTGATCGCGTTGAACAGCGGTCGCTGTTATCGCAACCAGCAAGCTGGCTAACACTGCAACGTTTAAACGATACCCAGTATGAAGCCCGCGTTCCGGTGAGTAATACCTTTGCGCCTAATATCACCTTTTCGGTGCTGTATACCCGTAACGGGCAGTACAGTTTTCAGAATGCCGGGATCAAAGTCGCCGTTCCCCAGTTAGATATTCGGGTGAAAACGGGCAAACCCCATTACCAGCCAGGCGAACTGGTAAATGTGGAATTAACCTCATTGCTGAAGGGCAAACCTGTTTCTGCACAACTAACGGTTGGCGTGGTCGATGAAATGATCTACGCGCTGCAACCGGAGATTGCGCCAAATATCGGCAAATTTTTCTATCCGCTGGGGCGTAACAATGTGCGTACCAGTTCCAGCCTGTCATTTATCAGCTACGACCAGGCACTCTCCAGCGAGCCGGTTGCGCCAGGAGCAACAAACCGCAGCGAGCGGCGAGTGAAAATGCTGGAACGCCCACGGCGCGAAGAGGTTGATACCGCGGCATGGATGCCATCGCTAACAACGGACAAACAAGGCAAAGCATATTTCACGTTCCTGATGCCGGATTCGTTAACCCGTTGGCGCATTACCGCACGTGGGATGAACGGCGACGGGCTGGTCGGGCAGGGGCGTGCTTATTTGCGCTCGGAAAAAAATCTCTACATGAAGTGGAGTATGCCAACGGTGTATCGCCTGGGCGACAAACCGGCGGCAGGGCTGTTTATTTTCAGTCAGCAGGATAACGAACCGGTAGAGCTGGTAAGTAAATTTGCGGGTGTTGAAATGCGCCAGACGCTGACGTTGCATAAAGGGGCTAACTATATTTTGCTGACGCAGGACATTCAGCAATCTGGTTTGCTAAGCGCAGAATTGCAACAAAATGGGCAAGTGCAGGACAGCATTAGCACAAAACTGTCTTTTGTTGATAACACCTGGTCCGTTGAACAGCAGAAAAACGTCATGCTCGGCGGTGGCGATAACACGCTGATGTTGCCAGAGCTGGCGAGTAACATCCGACTACAAAGCAGCGAAACGCCGCAGGAGATTTTCCGTAATAACCTCGACGCGTTAGTCGATGAACCCTGGGGGGGCGTAATCAACACCGGTAGCCGTCTGCTCCCCCTAAGCCTTGCCTGGCGTGCGCTTGCCGATCATCAGAGTGCTGCCGCCAACGACATTCGTCAGATGATTCAGGATAACCGTTTGCGGCTGATGCAACTGGCGGGGCCAGGCGCGCGCTTTACCTGGTGGGGTGAAGATGGCAATGGCGATGCCTTCCTGACAGCATGGGCATGGTATGCCGACTGGCAGGCCAGTCAGGCGCTTGGCGTAACGCAACAACCTGAATACTGGCAGCATATGCTCGACAGCTACGCAGAGCAGGCGGATAACATGCCGTTACTGCATCGGGCGCTGGTGCTGGCGTGGGCGCAGGAGATGAATCTGCCGTGCAAAACGTTGCTGAAAGGGCTGGATGAAGCGGTTTCCCGGAAAGAAATCAAAGCGCTCTCAGAGGAAGACACTCGTGATATCAATGATAGCCTGATCCTCGATGCGCCAGAGTCTCCGCTGGCGGATGCGGTGGCAAACGTTTTAACCATGACGTTACTGAAAAAAGCACAGTTGAAGTCCACTGTCATGCCACAGGTCCAGCAGTATGCGTGGGATAAAGCGGCAAACAGCAACCAACCGCTGGCGCACACGGTTGTGTTGCTTAATAGCGGTGGCGACTCCACCCAGGCTGCGGCCATTTTAAGTGGTTTAACCGCCCAGCAATCCAGTATCGAACGTGCACTGGCCATGAACTGGCTGGCGAAATATATGGCAGCGATGCCTCCCGTAGTGTTACCCGCACCTGCGGGCGCATGGGCTAAACAAAAGGCGACTGGCGGGGGCGAATACTGGCGTTGGGTTGGTCAGGGGGTGCCAGACATTCTCTCTTTTGGTGACGAATTATCGTCGCAAAACGTGCAGATCCGTTGGCGTGAACCGGCAAAAACTGCTCAACAAAGTAACATTCCGGTGACCGTTGAACGCCAGTTGTATCGGCTGATCCCGGGGGATGAAGAGATGAGCTTTACTCTGCAGCCGGTTACCAGTAGTGAGATTGACAGCGATGCGCTGTATCTCGATGAAATCACTCTCACCAGTGAGCAGGATGCGCCGCTGCGCTACGGTCAGGTGGAAGTACCGCTACCGCCGGGAGCTGATGTTGAACGGACAACGTGGGGCATCTCAGTCAACAAGCCCAACACCGCGAAACAGCAGGGGCAGTTGCTGGAAAAAGCGCGTAATGAAATGAGCGAGTTGGCTTATATGGTGCCGGTGAAAGAATTTGCAGGAACGGTCACTTTCCACCATCTGCTGCGCTTCTCGCAAAAAGGGCAATTCGTTCTACCGCCCGTTCGTTATGTGCGTTCCTATGCGCCTGCGCAGCAAAGCGTTGCGGCAGGTAGCGAATGGCGCGGGATGCAGGTGAAATAAGTGAACTGGCGCAGAATCGTCTGGCTATTGACGCTGGTTACGCTGTCAACGTTTGCGGAGGAGACGCCGTTACAACTGGCACTGCGGGGGGCGCAGCATGATCAACTGTATCAGTTGACGCCATCGGGCGTGACAAACGTCTCTACGCTACCTGACACGCTCACTACGCCGTTAGGGAGCTTATGGAAGCTGTATGTTTATGCCTGGCTTGAGGATACTCATCAGCCGGAGCAGCCCTACCAGTGTCGCGGTAACTCTCCGGAAGAAGTCTATTGCTGTCAGGCGGGGGAGAGCATTACGCGCGAAACGGCGTTGGTGCGTTCCTGTGGTCTCTACTTTTCGCCGCAGCGGTTGCACATCGGTGCGGATGCGTGGGGGCAATACTGGCAACAGCGCCAGGCACCAACCTGGTTAGCATCGCTTTCTACGCTGAAACCCGAAACGTCGGTAACCGTTAAATCGTTGCTTGATTCACTGGCGACGTTACCTGCGCAAAACAAAGCCCAGGAAATATTACTGGACGTGGTGCTGGACGATTCGAAAATTGGCGTAGCGTCCATGCTCGGTAGTCGGGTACGAGTGAAAACCTGGAGCTGGTTTGCCGATGATAAACAGGAAATCCGTCAGGGCGGTTTTGCTGGTTGGTTAACTGATGGTACGCCGCTATGGGTTACAGGCAGCGGCACCAGCAAAACGGTATTGACCCGTTACGCGACGATTCTTAATCAGGTTTTGCCTGTACCGACGCAAGTTGCCAGTGGGCAATGTGTACTGGTGGATCTGTTTGCTCGTTATCCGGTGAAAAAAATCACTGCGGAAAAGAGTACGACGGCAGTAAAACCCGGCGTGCTCAATGGGCGCTATCGAGTGACGTTTGCCAATGGTAACCATATTACGTTGGTCAGCCACGGTGAGACGACCTTACTTACGGAAAATGGCAAACTAAAATTGCAGTCGCATCTCGATCGTGAAGAGTACGTTGCCAGAGTGCTGGATCGCGAGGCGAAAAGTACGCCCCCTGAGGCAGCGAAAGCCATGACCGTGGCGATTCGCACATTTTTACAGCAAAACGCCGATCGGGAAGGCGATTGCCTGACAATCCCGGACAGCAGCGCCACTCAGCGCGTTTCTGCTTCGCCAGCCACCACGGGCGCGCGGACGATGACCGCCTGGACGCAGGATCTCATCTATGCGGGCGATCCGGTTCATTATCATGGCAGTCGCGCTGCTGAAGGAACGCTGTCCTGGCGGCAAGCCACCGTCCAGGCGGGGCAGGGAGAGCGTTACGACCAGATACTCGCCTTTGCTTATCCCGACAACAGCCTTAGCCGCTGGGGAGCACCACGCTCTACTTGCCAGTTATTACCGAAAGCGAAAGCCTGGCTGGCGGAAAAAATGCCACAGTGGCGGCGCGCGTTACAAGACGAGACGGGGTACAACGAGCCAGACGTATTCGCGGTGTGCCGTTTAGTCTCGGGGTTCCCCTATACCGATCGGCAGCAAAAAAGGCTATTTATTCGTAATTTTTTTACACTTCAGGATCGACTGGATTTAACTCATGAGTACCTGCATCTTGCCTTTGATGGATACCCCACCGGGCTGGATGAGAACTATATCGAAGCGCTGACCCGACAATTATTAATGGACTAATGCTATGCGAAAGATATTTCTTCCGTTGTTACTGGTGGCACTTTCGCCTGTTGCCCACAGCGAAGGAGTGCAGGAAGTCGAAATTGATGCACCGCTTTCTGGCTGGCATCCGGCAGAGGGTGAAGATGCCAGTTTTTCACAATCGATCAATTACCCCGCGTCGTCCGTCAATATGGCTGATGATCAAAATATCTCTGCGCAGATCCGCGGCAAAATAAAAAATTATGCTGCGGCGGGCAAAACCCAGCAGGGGCGATTGGTGGTCAACGGTGCCAGTATGCCGCAGAGAATTGAATCTGATGGTTCATTTGCGCGCCCTTATATTTTTACCGAAGGCAGCAACAGTGTGCAGGTCATCAGCCCTGATGGGCAAAGCCGACAAAAAATGCAGTTTTACTCTACACCGGGGGCTGGTGCAATTCGCGCGCGTTTACGGTTAGTTCTTTCATGGGATACGGATAATACCGATCTCGATCTCCATGTCGTCACGCCGGATGGTGAACACGCCTGGTACGGTAATACAGCGCTGAAAAATAGTGGCGCACTGGATATGGATGTCACGACAGGTTACGGACCAGAGATTTTCGCTATGCCTGCGCCGATTCACGGGCGCTATCAGGTGTATATCAACTACTATGGCGGACGCAGCGAAACGGAATTGACGACTGCTCAACTGACGCTCATCACTGATGAAGGCTCGGTCAATGAAAAACAGGAAACTTTTGTTGTCCCGATGCGTAATGCTGGTGAACTGACGCTGGTGAAAAGTTTTGACTGGTAATTAATGAGGTTACCTTCACTGTCGTTGTTTAAGAAAACGCCCGATGACTTTCGCTATCGGGCGTTTTTGTTTATTAATTCAACCGTTCAATCACCATCGCAATTCCCTGACCACCACCAATACATAGCGTTGCCAGCCCCAGCGTTTTATCGCGTGCCTGCAGTGCATGTAACAGAGTGACCAGAATACGTGCACCGCTGGCACCGATAGGATGCCCGAGCGCGATAGCCCCGCCGTTAACATTCACTTTCTCAGGATCAAAGCCCAGGGTTTTCCCTACGGCAAGGAACTGCGCAGCAAACGCTTCATTGGCTTCGATAAGATCAATATCTGCCAGTTGCAGCCCTGCCAGTTGTAACGCTTTTTGCGTGGCAGGTACTGGCCCCATTCCCATCAACGCGGGAGCCACGCCGCCGCTGGCATAGCTTTTAATGCGAGCCAGTGGTTTAAGGCCTGCCGCCAGCGCCGCCGATTCTTCCATAATCACCAGTGCGGCAGCACCGTCGTTAATGCCTGAAGCATTCCCGGCAGTGACCGTTCCGGCTTTGTCGAAGGCCGGGCGCAATGCAGCCAGAGCTTCTGCAGTAGAATCTGATTTCGGGAATTCATCGCGATCGAAGACGATGGTTTTCTTCCGTGTGACGACATTTACCGGGACAATTTCGGCTGTAAAAGCACCAGATTCAATTGCCGCTGCCGCTTTACGCTGTGAATTTAGTGCCAGTTCATCCTGCATTTCACGGGTAATTCCGTACTGTTTGGCCACGTTTTCGGCGGTAATCCCCATATGATAACCGTGGGTGGCGCACATCAGACCATCGCGCAGGATTACGTCATAAACCTGTCCGTCTCCCAGACGATAACCTGAGCGTGCTTTTGCATCGAGTAAGTAGGGCGCTAAACTCATGTTCTCCATTCCACCCGCGACGATGCTCTGCGCCTGACCGGCCTGAATCGCCTGGGCGGCAAGCGCCACGCTTTTCAGACCCGAGCCACACACTTTGTTGATCGTAAATCCGCACACCGTTTCTGCCAGCCCGCTTTTAAGCAATGCCTGACGCGCCGGGTTTTGCCCTAAACCCGCCTGCAGGACGTTACCCATAATCACTTCATCTACGTGTTGTGAGTCAATTTTTGCGCGTTCAATGGCGGCCTGGATCACCGTTGCCCCTAGATCGATAGCGCTGGTGGAGGCGAGTGAACCGTTAAAACTACCGATGGCAGTACGTACCGCACTGACGATAACACAATTTTTCATTTTATATTCCTTCTGTCTGTAGAGTTGCCGTCAGAACAGCGTTAAACCAATGACGAAAATGACGCCGGAGAAGAGCAGGGCAGTGATGCAATAGCCCATGATGTCGCGGACACCGAGTCCGGCGATTGCCAGTGCTGGCAGCGCCCAGAACGGTTGAGCCATGTTCATCCATTGCTCGCCGTAGGCGATCGCCATTACGGATTTACCCAGATCTGCGCCCAGTGCCTGGGCTGCGGGTATCACAAATGGCCCCTGAATAACCCAGTGACCACCGCCAGAAGGTACGGCGAAGTTGATCAGCGCAGAGCTAAAGAAGGTCATTACCGGGAAGGTGTCCTTATTTGCGACATTGATGAAAAATTCGGTAATGAGTCCGCCGAGGCCTGAGTGTTCCATCATTAACTGGATCCCGGCGTAGAAGGGGAATTGCACCAGAATACCGGCGGTACTGCGTGCTGCCGCACTGATAGCACGCATATAAGCCATTGGTGTTTTATGCAGTAGCAGGCCCGCAATCATAAACATCAGATTGACGGTATTTATGGTGATGTTGAAACCATGTTCGATGAAGTACATCGCCAGGTAAGCGATACCGAGTGCACCAATGATCAACGTCAGGATGCGACTTTCCTCCAGTCGCTCGGATGGTGGGGCATCTTTCGGTAGCTGCTTCTGAAAATCAGCCTCTTCCTGGAGTAGTTTCGGATCGATACTCACCACGTCTGACGGTTTTGGCATCATCATGCGGGTGATAAACGGCATCACCACAATCAATGCCACAGTGATGAAAATGTTAAAACCACTGAACAGAGTATCGCCCACCGGGATAAGCCCGGCGATATGCTCAACCGGGTTGCCCGGTGTGGCAGCCAACAGAGGCATTGAGCCAGAGAAGCCGCCGCCCCAGGTGAGAAAACCAATGTAGGCGCAGGCAATGAGCAACGGATAATCAGAACCGGGTACTCGCCGGGCGACTTCACGGGCGAACATTGCGCCAACAACCAGACCAAATCCCCAGTTGATGACACAAGCGACTGAGCCAAAGAAAGTGACCAGCATGACGCCCTGTACGGGCGTCTTTGCAGCGGAGGCGGCAGTACGCAGCAAGCTTTTCACCGGAGCGGAGCTGGCAAGGGCATGACCGGTAACGATGATAAGCGCCATCTGCATACCGAACGCCAGCAAGTTCCAGAAACCGTCACCCCACATTTTCACCATGTTGATCGGCGTTTGTGGTGTTAACCAAAGCGCGATCACGAATGTTAGCAACGTCAGCAACATGGCAAAGATCAGAGGATCGGGAAGCCACCGGCTGACAAAACGCGTCATAAAACGCGAGATGCGACCAATCATAAATCACCCCGTTGCGTATTCAGATCGGTGGCTACTTCAAAATGAGCTTCGGTTTTGGCACGCACGGTGGCTAAATCACATCCGTCGGCAATTTCGGTGAGCCACATTTTGCCGTCAACGAAACGAAAGACTGCCAGTTCTGTTACCAACATATGCACCGCGTGTTGCGCAGTGAGCGGCATGGTGCAGCGGCGCAAGATTTTTGGTGAACCATCTTTGGCGCAATGTTCCATAGCAATGATCACTTTGCGCGACCCGGTCACCAGATCCATCGCTCCACCCATACCGGGCACCATTTTCCCAGGCACTACCCAGTTTGCGAGGTTGGCTTCTTCGTCTACCTGTAAACCACCGAGCACGCAGGCATCAATATGGCCGCCGCGGATCAGTGCAAATGACATGGCGCTGTCAAACATGGCTGCTCCAGGCAAAACACCGCATGGCTGTCCGCCAGCGTTCACCAGATCAGGGTGTGCCGTTGTCACCGGGCCTAGCCCCAAAAAACCGTTTTCCGATTGCAGAGTGATATGAATGCCTTCTGGCAAATAGTTGGCGACCATCGTCGGCAGACCAATGCCCAGATTCACGATGTCACCATCACGAAGCTCTTGCGCCACACGGCGCGCAATACGTTGTTTCGCATCCATTATTTGCTCTCCTGTGAAACGATGATGTGGTCGATAACGGCACCAGGGGTGACAATATGGTCAGGTTGCAACTCTCCGGTTTCGACCAGTTCATCTGGCTCTACCAGCGTGATATCAGCCGCAAGGGCAATCAGGGGGTTAAAGTTGCGGGCGCTAAGTTGATAGGTCAGGTTGCCAAGTGTGTCGCAACGATGAGCGCGAATTAGCGCCAGGTCGGCGCGCAGTGGACGCTCAAGTAACCAGGTTTTGCCGTCGAGTGTCAGCGTCTGTTTGCCTTCCTCTACGACGGTTCCGACACCGGTTGGAGTGAGAAAGCCACCAAGTCCGGCACCACCACAGCGAATTTGCTCGATTAGCGTACCTTGTGGCACCAGAACGACGTCCATTTCACCAGATATCATGCGCCGACCTGTTTCCGGGTTGGTGCCGATATGTGAAGCAATCACTTTGCGGACACGACCATTGACGATGAGCGGGCCGATGCCGGTATCAACAAACGCGGTATCATTGGCTATCAATGTCAGGTCGCGAACGCCTGATTCCAGTAATGCTTCAACCAGGCGGGATGGAGTGCCAATCCCCATAAATCCGCCCACCATGATGGTCATGCCGTCACGAAAGAAGCCGGAGGCGTCTTGTAATGTCATCAATTTTGTTTTCATTATTTATCCCTCTTGCATACACCGTTGTGGGTACAGTCAGGGAATAGCAAGGGGAGTGCCAGAATGAGAATATTTGCTGTTGTTTTTTAACTGGTTGAATAATAAAGGGTAAATTAGAAGGGGATGACGAAGGTGAATGTTCGGCTATGCAGAAATTTGCGCACTGTGCAAATTCCTGCATAGCAAGTTTTGGTGTTATACATCCGCCGGATCGATACCGTATTCCTGAAGTTTATACATCAATGCACGGCGACTGATGCCCAGCATTAAAGCCGTGCGGGTTCGGTTGCCGTCCTGTTGTTCCAGAACTTCCATAATGATGCGTTTTTCGACGCGTTTAATTTCCTCTTTTAAATTACGCTCACCGGCAGGGGCTGTTTTGGCCTCACCAGCGCTACAGACAGGCTGACGAATCTGCGGCGGAAGATCCTCAGAAAAAATGATCGGGCCTGAATTCATCACGACGGCGCGTTCAATGACGTTGGAAAGCTCACGAATATTTCCCGGCCATGACCAGGCTGTAAGCAGTGACATTGCCATCGGATCGATATCGATAATATCGCGCTGATTCTCACTACTGAATTTTTGCAAAAAGTGATTAGCTAACAGGGAGATATCTTCCCGACGATCGCGCAGAGGTGGCAGTATTAAATGAATAACGTTAAGGCGATAAAAGAGATCTTCACGGAAAGTGCCTTCTTTAACCATTGCCTGCAAGTCGCGGTTGGTGGCAGCAATGATGCGGATATCAACTTTTATGGTTTGATGGCCGCCTATCCGTTCAAATTCCCGTTCCTGAAGAATGCGTAGTAATTTGGCTTGCAGTACCAGCGGCATTTCGCCAATTTCGTCGAGGAGCAGAGTACCTTCGTTGGCGCGTTCAAATAATCCCTGACGCAAGGATTGTGCACCAGTAAATGCGCCTTTTTCATGACCAAACAGTTCACTTTCGAGCAACGATTCCGGTAGCGCCGCGCAGTTGACTTTAATAAATGGCCCCTTTGCCCGCCGCGAATTGTAGTGAATCGCTCTGGCAATCAATTCTTTTCCGGTGCCACTTTCACCGCTAATCAAGACGCTGGCCTGAGAAAGGGCAATTTTGGCGGTGTCTTTGCAGATGTCCATCATCGCCGGGCTGTTGGTGAGAATGTGCCCCCATTGCCAACTAGTGCTCAGTGCCTGGTGCAGATGGCGGATCTCTTTTTTCATTGACTGGAGTTGTAAAGCTCGCTGAACGATTAAATTCAACTCATCGAGATCAAACGGTTTGATAACATAGTCGAAGGCACCGCAACGTAGTGCTTCGACGGCGGTTTCCACTTCAGCATAGGCCGTCATCAGAATAACGGGGGTTCGGGTTTCACGGCTGCGCATCTCCTTTAGTGCCTTGATGCCGTCCATCTCTGGCATGCGGATATCCATCAACACCACGTCAGGGTGAATATCGGCAAACAGTTGTAATGCTGTGCGTCCGTTGTTCGCACAATGTGTTTCGTATCCTTGTAGTGCAAAAGCGGTGCTCAGCATACGGCGAACATTATCTTCATCATCAACAATAAGGATGCGATTAATAGCGGTCATACGGTCTGATTTCCCTGCGGGTTGATCGGTAAAATAAGGGTGAAGGTTGCGCCGCAGCCCGGCAAACTGGCCACGCGAATATCCCCCTGATGGGCGTTAATGATGCGCTGACTTAACGCCAGACCAAGCCCTGTTCCTGAGGCTTTGGTGGTGAAAAAGGGATCGAAGATCTTTTTTTGCAGCGAGAGATCAATGCCACAGCCGTTGTCTTCTATCGAAATGGCCTGTTGTGAGTCACTGTACTGCCAGGTTCGAATGCGAATTTTCCCTCGTGCACTGATAGCCTGGACGGCATTGATCAGGATATTCAGTAGTACCTGTTTGAGCAGTTCACGATCGGCGCTAATCGGGCTTAATTCATCATCCAGTTCGCTTATGAAGTCGACCCGCGCTTGTACTCCGGCGGTTTGCACCAGTACCAGAGTTTCTTCAATCAATGCATTAAGGCTGACTTGTTGCCATTGACTGTGGCGTGGGCGTGAAAAATCGAGCAATTGCTGAATGACTTTGTTAATTGAGTCGATTTCTTTGAGCACAACGGACAGATATTCCTGATGTATTAGGTCACTGGTTTGTTGGCGTAGGATCTGCACATAACCACGGATAGCCGTCAGCGGATTACGTACTTCATGCGCCACGCCTGCCATCAGTTCACCCAGGGTGGCGAGGCGTTCAGCTTGCGCCATGCGGCGTTGGGTT
Source organism: Escherichia sp. MOD1-EC6162 (assembly GCF_002965125.1). Taxonomy (NCBI): domain Bacteria; kingdom Pseudomonadati; phylum Pseudomonadota; class Gammaproteobacteria; order Enterobacterales; family Enterobacteriaceae; genus Escherichia; species Escherichia sp. MOD1-EC6162. The sequence goes on along the minus strand of NZ_PTSB01000001.1, from coordinate 73,038 downwards.
TCTTTTCGGGCAGTTAAATCAGAGAAAATCACCAAAGCACCTATCATTTCACCATGCGTGTTATGAATACGACTGGTAGTGACACTGAGTTCAATGGTGCGGTCACGGCCTGGAAAACTGATTTCCAGTGCCACGTGTTCGGTGCCATGTTCCAGCGTATCCAGTACAGGACTGTAGAACTGAGTATTGTCGAACAACATGGCGTAAGGCTGCCCTACCAGTTCATGACGTTGATAGCCAGTGATGATTTCTGCTGCGGGGTTCATGGTGGTTACATCACCCTGGCGGTCAATGGCAATGACGCCATCGGCAGCGTTTTCAATAATCAGATCGTTAAGTGTCCGCGTTTCACGCAGTGCCTGGGCGAGGTTGTTAACACTCTGGCTGATTTGCCCCATTTCACCGGGCAATTGTGGTAATCGGGTAGGAATATTTTGTGCCAGAGTCGAGAGGCCATCGGTGATGATATCTATATTGGCGCTCAGGCGACGGGAGAAGAGCACAATCAACAGCAGGCTAATCAGCAAACCGGCGGTGAGCACAATGATAATCCTCACATCCATTTTCCAGGCCTGGCGTTGAATATCTTCGGTTAATTCATTGGCCCAGATATAACCGAGGACTTCACCATTACGTTCAATGGGAATCATTGAATTCAGAATATCGCCGCGAACTTGCCTGCCTGAATAAACTAAAGGTGTATTTGTACGCATTACTTCGCGACCAGGGTGATCTGCGGCGATAGTAACGCCCACATTATTCTGATATAGCGCTGAAGGCGCGTAGGTGATTATCGCATCCAGCGTCTTGTTGTAATAACCAGCACCTATCCCAGGGAAGGCGTGAGTGATATTTTCGGTAATGGGAGCAAGTTCTGCGTTCAATGCGCGGATACGCTCTTCACGCGGTAAGTTGTTGTAGAGATTGTAGCGATCGCCTAGCGCCTGATTAAGCAGATTGACCACGGCAGAAAGTTTTTTCTCTTTTTCAGATAAGACTGCTGAACGTCCTTCCGTTTCTACGATATAACCAATAGTAAGCGTTGGGACAATGACCATCAGGATTGCCATCAGGATCATTTGATTGCGTAAGCGGCGTGGATAAATCCACTTCATATAATTCATGCTGAAATCCACCAATCTTGTCCGGTATATGACGATTATCGGGGGTTAAGGTGATGATTTCTCGGCGGTGTATCATATTACTGGGATGACAGAACATTGCGGTGGCACGTTTTTACCGCTACCTTAACCACACTCCATCGGTCACCTGAGGCGGAGCTTCGCCCCTTTGAAATACCTTGCTTCTTTTCGTACAACCCTGAAAGTTTCGCGCTATATGTTCAGAGCATTGGCGTTATTGCTCTGGCTGTTGATTGCTTTCTCATCAGTGTTTTACATCGTCAATGCTCTGCATCAGCGAGAATCTGAGATTCGTCAGGAATTTAACCTGAGCTCCGATCAGGCTCAGCGGTTTATCCAACGCACTTCTGATGTGATGAAAGAGCTGAAGTACATTGCCGAAAATCGCTTGTCTGCAGAAAACGGCGTACTTTCCCCGCGTGGGCGGGAAACGCAAACGGATGTGCCCGAGTTCGAACCGCTGTTTGCCGATTCTGACTGTTCCGCGATGAGTAACACCTGGCGGGGATCTCTGGAGTCGCTGGCATGGTTTATGCGCTACTGGCGCGATAATTTCTCTGCAGCTTACGATCTCAACCGCGTATTTTTGATCGGCAGCGATAACCTCTGCATGGCAAACTTTGGTTTGCGTGATATGCCTGTCGAACGCGATACCGCCTTGAAAGCTCTGCATGAGCGCATCAATAAGTATCGTAATGCGCCGCAGGATGACAGTGGCAGCAACCTCTATTGGATCAGCGAAGGCCCGCGCCCTGGCGTCGGGTATTTCTACGCGCTGACGCCGGTTTATCTGGCGAACCGTTTGCAGGCCTTGTTGGGCGTTGAACAAACCATTCGGATGGAGAACTTCTTTTTACCGGGTACATTACCGATGGGAGTCACCATCCTTGATGAGAATGGTCATACCCTGATTTCGTTGACCGGACCGGAAAGTAAAATCAAAGCTGAACCGCGTTGGATGCAGGAACGCTCCTGGTTCGGTTATACACCAGGTTTCCATGAGCTGGTGCTGAAGAAAAATCTGCCGCCGTCATCGTTAAGCATTGTTTACTCGGTGCCCGTTGATCAGGTGCTGGAACGCATACGTATGCTGATCCTCAACGCGATTTTGCTCAATGTGATCACCGGGGCGGCGTTGTTTACTCTCGCGCGGATGTATGAGCGGCGTATTTTCATTCCGGCGGAAAGCGACGCCCAGCGTCTGGAGGAGCATGAGCAGTTTAACCGCAAGATTGTCGCCTCCGCGCCGGTCGGGATCTGCATTTTGCGTACCGCTGATGGCGTCAATATTTTGAGTAACGAACTGGCGCATACCTATCTCAATATGCTTACGCATGAGGATCGCCAGCGGCTGACGCAAATTATTTGCGGTCAACAGGTCAATTTTGTCGATGTCCTGACCAGCAACAATACCAATCTGCAAATCAGTTTCGTCCATTCGCGCTATCGTAATGAAAACGTGGCGATTTGCGTACTTGTCGATGTTTCTTCACGTGTGAAGATGGAAGAGTCGCTGCAAGAGATGGCGCAGGCAGCAGAACAGGCGAGCCAATCGAAATCGATGTTCCTTGCTACCGTCAGCCACGAGCTGCGTACACCACTGTACGGCATTATCGGTAACCTGGATCTATTGCAAACTAAAGAGTTACCGAAAGGCGTTGACCGTCTGGTGACGGCAATGAACAACTCTTCCAGTCTGCTGTTGAAAATTATCAGCGACATTCTCGATTTTTCGAAGATTGAATCGGAACAGTTGAAGATAGAACCGCGTGAGTTTTCACCGCGTGAAGTGATGAACCATATCACCGCCAACTATTTGCCGCTGGTGGTGCGTAAACAACTTGGTTTGTACTGCTTTATTGAACCGGATGTGCCGGTAACTTTAAACGGTGATCCGATGCGTTTACAGCAGGTCATCTCCAACCTGTTGAGTAACGCCATAAAATTTACCGATACCGGCTGCATTGTTCTGCATGTCCGTGCCGATGGTGATTATCTTTCTATTCGCGTTCGCGATACCGGCGTGGGTATCCCGGCGAAAGAAGTGGTGCGGCTGTTTGATCCCTTCTTCCAGGTGGGGACAGGCGTTCAGCGTAACTTCCAGGGAACCGGTCTGGGGCTGGCGATTTGTGAAAAATTGATCAGCATGATGGACGGTGACATCTCGGTGGAGTCTGAACCTGGTATGGGAAGCCAGTTTACCGTGCGTATTCCACTGTACGGCGCACAATATCCACATAAAAAAGGCGTTGAAGGGTTAACGGGTAAACGCTGTTGGTTGGCGGTACGCAATGCGTCGCTATGCCAATTTATCGAAACCAGTTTGCAGCGCAGTGGTGTAGTCGTTACAACATATGAAGGTCAGGAACCGTCACCTGAGGATGTGTTGATTACTGATGAGCCGCTGAGTGAAAAATGGCAGGGCAGAGCGGTGGTGACTTTCTGCCGCCGACATATTGGCATTCCGCTGGAAAGAGCGCCCGGTGAATGGGAGCATAGCGTTGCTTCGTCGCATGAACTGCCTGTGCTACTGGCGCGTATCTATCGGGTTGAGATGGAAAATGATGCTCCTGGCAACGTTCTGCCGCTGGCTGACAAAGAGTCTACCAGCAACGACGACATGATGATTCTGGTGGTTGATGATCATCCTATTAACCGTCGCTTATTGGCCGATCAGCTCGGATCGTTGGGTTATCAGTGTAAGACCGCGAATGATGGTATCGATGCGCTTAATGTTCTTAGCAAGAATCACATTGATATCGTGCTTAGTGACGTTAACATGCCGAATATGGATGGTTACCGGTTAACGCAGCGTATCCGCCAATTGGGGCTAACATTGCCGGTAATCGGGGTGACAGCCAATGCGTTGGCCGAAGAGAAGCAGCGATGCCTGGAGTCCGGGATGGATAGTTGTCTGTCGAAGCCGGTGACGCTGGATGTCATAAAACAGACGCTGACGATGTATGCCGAAAGAGTCAGGAAAGCGCGGAAATCATCGTAGGGTGTGGTCGGTGTAAATGTCTGATGCGACGCTGGCACGTCGTATCAGGCCTGCGTTTGTGCAATCTATTGAAATATTGGGATTTGTAGGCCGGATAAGGTGTTTACACCGCATCCGACCTGTTGGCTGGCTAAATTACTCTTTATCCGCCGGACTTAAGGTAACAGAAGAAAGATAGTTCAGCAGGGCGATATCGTTCTCGACGCCCAGCTTCATCATCGCGGATTTCTTCTGGCTGCTAATGGTCTTGATGCTGCGGTTGAGCTTTTTGGCAATCTCGGTAACCAGGAAACCTTCTGCAAACAGGCGCAGTACTTCACTCTCTTTAGGCGAGAGACGCTTGTCGCCGTAACCACTGGCACTGATTTTCTCCAGCAAACGAGAAACGCTTTCTGGGGTAAATTTCTTGCCTTTTTGCAACGCGGCGAGGGCTTTCGGCAGATCCGTAGGCGCGCCTTGCTTCAGTACGATCCCTTCGATATCCAGGTCCAGTACCGCACTAAGAATTGCCGGGTTGTTGTTCATGGTCAGAACAATGATCGACAGGCTTGGGAAATGGCGCTTGATGTATTTGATCAAGGTGATCCCGTCACCGTATTTATCTCCAGGCATGGAGAGATCGGTAATCAACACGTGCGCGTCCAGTTTCGGCAGATTGTTGATCAGTGCTGTGGAATCTTCAAATTCGCCGACAACATTCACCCACTCAATTTGTTCAAGTGATTTTCGAATACCGAACAGTACTATCGGATGGTCATCGGCAATAATTACGTTCATATTGTTCATGTAATAGGCTACCTTGCTACAGCAAGCTCTTGACATAGCTGTCAATGTCGCTGATGTATTTTTCTGTTCCTGGAACATCCTTCTCACGAATAAGATGTTCCAGCGTTTCACATAACTGCTTGCCGGGTACCAGATTTAGCATGGCAAATACGCCTTTAAGACGATGAGCCGTTTGGGCTAATGCAGCAAAGTCACTGGTTGCTGCTTCAGTATATAGCCTCTTAACATCATCCGGTACTGTGTCTACAAAGAGCGCATAATAGCCGCTGGCATGGAGTTGCGCATTTTCATCTCCACCCATAGGCGATTCTGTCACCTCTTCCTGCGCCAGTTGCACTTCAATTAATTGTAAGACTGCTTCCTGCATAGCATTGCTCATATTGAAATTGACGCACAATTGACCAGGCCCAATTTCCCGTACGCCAGACTCATCATCGCTTAAAAGCAAGCCAGAGGCAGTAAGATTAGACGGATTATCCGTTAAAAAGATATCATAATCCTGACTAATTAATCTTTCATCGGGTGTGATACAGGTTGCACCCCAATTTTCTAACTGGCGAGTGACAATATTCCGAATTTCTGTAGAAGTTACATCCACCATCACGGTGACATCATCCAGTAAACGTTCCTCTTCCTCTTCAACGTCCGGGTCTGCCGGGAGCATTTTGATATGCACGGAGTAGCGTGTACCAAGGCCGTCCCGTGTTTTGATGTTTAAATGACCGCCCAGTTTGCGCGCCAGTTGATCACTCAACCAGAATGCCAGCGGGTCTGCCTTACCATAGCGATCGCTCTGGGTCTGGTTGATGAACGGGAAATGCAAATTATCCATTTCATGAATACTTACACCATCTCCGGTGTCCAGAATACGGAAAGTCAGACGTTCTTCGGAGGATTCATCCTGATCAACCTCGAGGGTAATTTTCCCCAGTTGCGTTGAGGTGACGGCATATTGCATCAGCAGCAGTAAAATATGGCGTAAGGCATCACGATCGCCACGGCGCATGTCATGTGCTTTCAGATGATTGTTAATCAGTAGTTGCAGACCTTTGCGTTTGATCGCAGGCAATACAGAAGGCACCACTTCATCAATTAAATCCTGCACGGAGAAAAGCGCAGTCTCGCTCTTCCAGCTATCGTCCGCCAGCATGTTCGCTAACTGAATTTCATCAACCAGTCGTACTAATACGTCCGCCTGATTCGCCAGTTGTTTGCTTTCCGGCGAGTTAAGTTTTGCTGCGCTTTCTGCAAGCCCCCGGGCTGGCTCCTTCAGTGCGTTACCAATGTTTTGCATAAAAGCCATCCGGCCCTGCTGATTTTTCTCATACAGACGCTGTGCCTGCTTGAGTTTCTTGTTTACCAGCACTTCGCGATCCTGATCGCGAATAATGAAGATTTGTGTACGCGGCGCTACCTGGCTGCGGAACATGCGAATCTCATACAGTTCGTTATTAACAGTCGCCTGAATGATTCCCTGATGTTGCTCTGCCATAGTGGTGATATTTTGCAGATTCAAATGCGGTAGCAGATGGTCGGCAATCTTATTGCTTATTACTGTGCGATTCGATTCCTGATCGTGAACCAGCAGGCCGAGCGGTAGGAGTGACACAATCTCTTCATTTATTGCCCGCAAAATACGCAGTTCGTTATTCACTGCAGTACTGGGGGCTCTTTCCGTGGTGCGGCCGGAGAAATGGCGAAAGGTGGTATAACCAAAAAGCGCCAGCGCCAGCAAACCGATGTTCAGTAGCAGTGGCAGCAGAATGTTTTGCAATGTATCCAGCAGTAAAGTGCCGTAAGGAACCTGCCAGACCAATCGCATATCGGTGGAGTTGAGCGCCGAAGAGATTTCAATTTTAGAACTGTTGAAGTTAATGCTGACGCTGTCTGCGGCTTCTTTCTCATTATTATTGTTACCCGTTGCGCCCGCTTCTGGCTCAAGACGGAAGCTATCCAGCGGCATCCCCGGCGGGATCAGGTCATTAATAGGCAGATCAAATGCAACCACCGTCGCCAGATGTCCTGGCTGGTTAAAGGTGGTACGCAAGGTAAAGTAATGGCCGTTCTGCCAGGCAAGACGACGCAGATTAGAAAAACTTTCGCGTTCATCCAGTGCATTGGCCTGTTGCAGCATCTCCGCGCGACGTGAGTCGACAATGTCACTGACGGTCGACTCTTTGAAACCAGAAGTGAGATCTTTTAATGGCAGAGTAGAGATCAACACCAGGCTGTTATCCTGGCCGTTCAGATAATACATCGACCACGGTACATTTTCTGCGCCCCATAATGTGTCCAGATAAGTAGACATTCGTTGGGTCATCTCAAGCGTTGAATTGTCGTGAGAACCAAAGATCAGGGCTTCTGTTTTGCGGCGTGGTTTTTCCAGATAATAGACATCCTGTTTCAGACGCGTCTCTTGCAAACCTTCACTGGTGGAAGACGAAGTCGTCGCAGCGATGTTGTCGTAGATCTGCCAGGTCACGTAACGCCAGGTATCGACACGCTTTTGTATAGCATGGGTAATGTCGACAATCTGGTAGCTTTTATCTTTTAGCCAGGTGTTGACGGCGCTTTGTACCATCACTCCCATCGTCACAAGTAACACAATGATCAACAGTAAAAAGAAGCGGGTAATGCTCCCCGGTAGGAGTGAAAAGCGGGTCGTGGCCGTTGTCTCTTTCTGACGCATTCGTGTTTATGACCTGTTAAAACTTCTCGAAGTGATAGGGCAGTATAAAGGGTATAGAGCGAAATTCCAGACTATTACCAGATAGATGGTTCTCTCTTCCCCAATGATATTTATCCTTTTGCACGATGGGAAAGAGATGTACATGCGGCATTTTTTTGTACAAATAATCTGCAAAAAGAACAAAGTTAATTACAAATAAGGAAAGATGGCGGGGAATTATAATATTGTTAATTTTATGTGAAATTATTAACAGTTGTTATAATTTTGCATGGGTAGCACAAGAAAATAAAAGTTGTGTAAAGAAGGGTAAAAAAAACCGGATGCGATGCATCCGGTTGAAATAGGGGTAAACAGACATTCAGAAATGAATGACGGTAATAAATAAAGTTAATGATGATAGCGAGACATATTTTAGTTGCGAGTGAAGATTTTGTTTTGGCATTCAGTGCTATCAACGACTTAAGAATAAGTTATTGATTTTAACCTTGAATTATTATTGCTTGATGTTAGGTGCTTATTTCGCCAATCATCAAGAATCTTAAAAAGTTCCATCACATTTACATTTTGAAACATCTATAGCGATAAATGAAACATCTTAAAAGTTTTAGTATCATATTCGTGTTGGATTATTCTGCATTTTTGGGGAGAATGGACTTGCCGACTGATTAATGAGGGTTAATCAGTATGCAGTGGCATAAAAAAGCAAATAAAGGCATATAACAGAGGGTTAATAACATGAAAGTTAAAGTACTGTCCCTCCTGGTCCCAGCTCTGCTGGTAGCAGGCGCAGCAAACGCTGCTGAAGTTTACAACAAAGACGGCAACAAATTAGATCTGTACGGTAAAGTAGACGGCCTGCACTATTTCTCTGACGACAAGTCTGTAGATGGCGACCAGACCTACATGCGTCTCGGCTTCAAAGGTGAAACTCAGGTTACTGACCAACTGACCGGTTATGGCCAGTGGGAATATCAGATCCAGGGCAACGCTCCGGAAAGCGAAAACAACTCCTGGACCCGTGTGGCATTCGCTGGTCTGAAATTCCAGGATATCGGTTCTTTCGACTACGGTCGTAACTACGGCGTTGTTTACGACGTAACTTCCTGGACCGACGTTCTGCCAGAATTCGGTGGCGACACCTACGGTTCTGACAACTTCATGCAGCAGCGTGGTAACGGCTTCGCGACCTACCGTAACACCGACTTCTTCGGTCTGGTTGACGGCCTGAACTTTGCTGTTCAGTATCAGGGTAAAAACGGTAGCGTAAGCGGCGAAGGCATGACCAACAACGCTCGTGGCGCTCTGCGTCAGAACGGCGACGGCGTTGGCGGTTCTATCACTTATGATTACGAAGGCTTCGGTATCGGTGCTGCAGTTTCCAGCTCCAAACGTACTGATGATCAGAACAGCGCTGCTTACATCGGTAACGGCGACCGTGCTGAAACCTACACTGGTGGTCTGAAATACGACGCGAACAACATCTACCTGGCTGCTCAGTACACCCAGACCTATAACGCAACTCGCGTAGGTTCCCTGGGTTGGGCGAACAAAGCACAGAACTTCGAAGCTGTTGCTCAGTACCAGTTCGACTTCGGTCTGCGTCCGTCTGTAGCATACCTGCAGTCTAAAGGTAAAAACCTGGGTGTCGTTGCTGGTCGTAACTACGACGACGAAGATATCCTGAAATATGTTGATGTTGGTGCTACCTACTACTTCAACAAAAACATGTCCACCTACGTTGACTACAAAATCAACCTGCTGGACGACAACCAGTTCACCCGCGCTGCTGGCATCAACACTGATGACATCGTAGCTCTGGGTCTGGTTTACCAGTTCTAATCTCGATTTATATCGAACAAAGGGCCTGCGGGCCCTTTTTTCATTGTTTTCAGCGTACAAACGCAGTCTTTTGGTGTACTCTTGCGACCGTTCGCATGAGGATAATCACGTATGGAAATGAACTTTACCCGTGTGGCATTGCTGGCTGCCGCGCTCTTGTTTGTTGGTTGCGATCAAAAACCACAACCCGCCAAACCCAACGCTCCTGAAGTTACCGTTCTTGAAGGCAAAACGATGGGAACCTTCTGGCGTGCCAGCATTCCGGGCATTGACGCCAAACGTAGTGTTGAACTCAAAGAGAAGATCCAGACTCAGTTGGATGCCGACGATCAGCTACTTTCGACTTATAAAAAAGATTCCGCGCTGATGCGTTTTAACGACTCGCAAAGTTTATCGCCGTGGCCGGTAAGTGAAGCGATGGCTGATATCGTCACCACTTCGCTACGCATTGGCGCAAAGACTGACGGTGCGATGGATATTACCGTCGGGCCGCTGGTGAATTTGTGGGGCTTTGGCCCGGAGCAACAGCCGGTACAAATCCCGACCCAGGAACAGATCGACGCGATGAAAGCCAAAACCGGCTTACAGCACCTGACGGTAATTAATCAGTTGCATCAGCAATATCTGCAAAAAGATGTGCCGGACTTATATGTCGATCTCTCCACCGTGGGTGAAGGTTATGCGGCAGATCATCTGGCGCGTCTCATGGAGCAGGAAGGTATTTCCCGCTATCTGGTGTCGGTTGGCGGCGCACTGAACAGCCGGGGCATGAATGGTGAAGGGCAGCCGTGGCGGGTGGCGATCCAAAAACCGACCGATAAAGAGAATGCGGTTCAGGCCGTGGTCGATATCAATGGCCACGGGATTAGCACCTCCGGTAGCTATCGCAACTATTACGAGCTGGACGGCAAACGCCTGTCCCATGTTATCGATCCGCAAACCGGGCGTCCCATCGAACATAATCTGGTGTCCGTGACGGTAATTGCCCCGACGGCGCTGGAGGCCGATGCCTGGGACACCGGGTTAATGGTTCTCGGGCCGGATAAAGCCAAAGAAATCGTTCGCCGGGAAGGGCTGGCGGTCTATATGATCACCAAAGAGGGCGATAGTTTTAAAACCTGGATGTCGCCGCAGTTTAAAAGCTTCCTTATCAGCGAAAAAAATTAAAGCGCAAGATTGTTGGTTTTTGCGTGATGGTGACCGGGCAGACTAGAGGCTATCCTTAACCAGGGAGCTGCTTATGAAAAACGCCACATGCTTAACTGACGATCAACGCTGGCAATCTGTCCTGGCCCGCGACCCGCACGCCGACGGCGAATTTGTTTTCGCCGTGCGTACCACGGGCATCTTTTGCCGCCCGTCTTGCCGCGCCAGACATGCCCTGCGGGAAAACGTCTCCTTTTATGCGGATGCCAGCGAGGCGCTTGCCGCAGGTTTTCGCCCCTGCAAACGTTGCCAGCCGGACAAAGCCAATGCCCGGCAAGACCGGTTGGATAAAATCACCCATGCTTGTCGGCTGCTGGAACAAGAAACGCCCGTGACGCTGGAGGCTTTAGCCGACCAGGTGGCGATGAGTCCATTCCACTTACACCGTTTATTTAAAGCTACGACCGGAATGACACCAAAAGCCTGGCAACAGGCCTGGCGCGCTCGTCGCTTGCGCGAATCGTTAACGAAAGGGGAGAGCGTCACCCAGGCGATTCTCCACGCCGGATTTCCCGACGGCAGCAGTTACTACCGTAAAGCCGACGAAACGCTGGGCATGACGGCTAAACAGTTTCGTCATGGTGGCGAAAACCTGGCTGTTCGTTATGCGCTGGCCGATTGTTCGCTGGGGCGTTGCCTGGTGGCGGAAAGCGAGCGGGGGATTTGCGCGATTTTACTGGGCGATGACGATGCGACATTAATTGGCGAGCTACAGCAGATGTTTCCTGCCGCCGACAACGCCCCTGCTGATCCGACATTTCAGCAACATGTGCGCGAGGTCATCGCCAGCCTTAATAACCGTAATACGCCGCTGACGTTACCGTTGGATATTCGCGGCACTGCTTTCCAACAACAAGTCTGGCAAGCATTGCGTTCCATTCCTTGTGGTGAAACAGTGAGTTACCAGCGACTGGCAAATTCCATCGGCAAACCAACAGCGGTGCGTGCAGTGGCAAGTGCTTGTGCCGCCAATAAGTTAGCGATCGTTATACCTTGTCATCGGGTGGTACGTGGCGATGGCGCACTTTCCGGTTACCGCTGGGGTGTTTCGCGTAAAGCGCAATTGCTACGTCGCGAAGCTGAAAATGAGGAGAGGTAATGCTGGATCTGTTCACTGATGCTGAACCCTGGCAAGAACCGCTGGCTTCCGGCGCAGTGATCCTGCGCCGTTTTGCTTTTGATATCGCAGAAGATCTGATGCAGGAAATTAACGGTGTCGCCAACCAGTCGCCGTTTCGCCAGATGGTTACACCGGGTGGGTATACCATGTCGGTGGCAATGACTAACTGTGGACGTCTTGGCTGGACGACTAACCAGCAAGGCTATCTCTATTCGCCTATTGATCCACAAACAAATAAGCCGTGGCCCGCCATGCCGCAAGGCTTTCGTGATTTGTGCCAACGGGCAGCAACGGCGGCGGGGTATCCCGATTTCCAGCCTGACGCTTGCCTTATCAACCGCTACGTCCCTGGCGCGAAACTGTCATTGCATCAGGATAAAGACGAGCCGGATCTGCGCGCGCCAATTGTTTCTGTTTCTCTGGGACTGCCTGCAATTTTCCAGTTTGGCGGCTTGAAACGTAATGATCCGCTAAAACGTCTGTTGCTGGAACATGGCGATGTGGTGGTGTGGGGCGGTGAGTCACGGCTGTTTTATCACGGTATTCAATCGCTAAAAGCGGGATTTCATCCACTGACCGCCGACTGTCGCTACAACCTGACCTTTCGCCAGGCAGGTAAAGAAGAATAAAAATAAGAATTATTATTGCTGTGTGCGCGGAGATGTTTAAACTGCGGGCTGTAATTCATTGTCCGGGTTTTCTGCATGGAACTTCTTGTACTTGTCTGGCGGCAGTATCGCTGGCCATTTATCAGTGTGATGGCGCTCAGCCTCGCCAGTGCGGCGTTAGGTATTGGCTTAATTGCTTTTATCAATCAGCGTCTTATCGAAACGGCAGATACCAGTTTGCTGGTGTTGCCGGAGTTTCTGGGTTTATTGCTGCTGTTGATGGCGGTAACACTGGGATCGCAACTGGCGCTCACCACGCTGGGCCATCATTTCGTTTACCGACTGCGTAGCGAATTTATCAAGCGGATTCTGGATACCCACGTCGAGCGCATTGAACAACTGGGCAGTGCCTCATTGCTGGCGGGGTTAACCAGCGATGTGCGCAATATCACCATCGCTTTTGTGCGCTTACCTGAACTGGTGCAGGGTATCATTCTCACTGTGGGTTCGGCGGCGTATCTGTGGATGCTGTCGGGTAAAATGTTGCTGGTAACGGCGATCTGGATGGCAATCACCATCTGGGGTGGTTTTTTGTTGGTGGCGCGGGTGTACAAACATATGGCGACCCTGCGAGAAACCGAAGACAAGCTGTACACGGATTTTCAAACTGTACTGGAAGGGCGCAAAGAGCTGACCCTGAACCGCGAGCGCGCCGAGTACGTTTTTAACAATCTCTACATCCCCGATGCGCAAGAATATCGCCATCATATTATTCGTGCTGATACATTCCATCTTAGTGCCGTGAACTGGTCGAACATTATGATGCTGGGCGCAATAGGCCTGGTGTTCTGGATGGCAAACAGTCTCGGTTGGGCTGATACCAACGTTGCGGCGACTTATTCGCTGACGCTGTTGTTCCTGCGTACACCGCTGCTTTCGGCGGTTGGTGCGTTGCCGACGCTGCTGACGGCACAGGTGGCGTTCAACAAGCTGAACAAATTCGCGCTCGCGCCTTTTAAAGCGGAGTTTCCGCGCCCGCAGGCGTTTCCCAACTGGCAAACCCTGGAGCTGCGTAACGTGACGTTTAGTTATCAGGATAATGCTTTTTCCGTTGGCCCGATTAACCTCACTATTAAACGTGGCGAACTGCTGTTCCTGATTGGTGGCAACGGTAGCGGTAAATCGACGCTGGCGATGTTGCTGACGGGGTTGTATCAGCCGCAAAGCGGTGAAATTTTGCTGGATGGCAACCCCATCAGCGCTGAAAAACCAGAAGATTATCGCAAGCTGTTTTCCGCCGTGTTTACCGATGTCTGGTTGTTTGATCAACTGCTGGGGCCGGAGGGTAAAACCGCAAATCCACAACTGGTTGAGAAGTGGTTAGATCAGTTGAAAATGGGTCATAAGCTTGAGTTAAGTAACGGGCGTATTCTTAACCTGAAGTTATCGAAAGGGCAGAAGAAACGCGTGGCGTTGTTGCTGGCACTGGCAGAAGAACGCGACATAATCCTGTTGGATGAATGGGCAGCGGATCAGGATCCACACTTCCGCCGTGAGTTTTATCAGGTATTACTGCCGCTGATGCAGGAGATGGGCAAAACGATTTTCGCCATCAGTCATGACGACCACTATTTTATTCACGCCGACCGCCTGCTGGAAATGCGCAGTGGGCTGCTTAGCGAACTAACCGGCGAAGAGCGTGATGCCGCTTCGCGTGATGCCGTTGCCCGGACGGCATGATATTTTGACGCTTACCTGACGGACTTCTGCTGCCAGGTAAGCGTTCCCTTCGTTTCTAATAACCTTATAATTAATCAACGAAATCATAATGTTTATAAAAATAGAAGATAAATTATAAACATTATTTAAATGTTGTTACTTAAGTGTTAACGTTGATGCCGCGCAAATCTCACCTGCAATAAAGCGACTAAAAGTAAGGCATTAACAAGATGAAAAAAGTGACTGCCATGCTCTTCTCGATGGCCGTGGGGCTTAATGCCGTTTCAATGACGGCAAAAGCGAAAGCGTCCGAGGAGCAGGAAACTGATGTACTGTTGATTGGCGGCGGCATTATGAGCGCCACGTTGGGGACCTATTTACGGGAACTGGAGCCTGAATGGTCGATGACCATGGTAGAGCGCCTGGAGGGTGTCGCGCAGGAGAGTTCGAACGGCTGGAACAACGCCGGAACCGGGCATTCTGCGCTGATGGAACTCAATTACACCCCGCAAAACGCCGATGGCAGCATCAGTATTGAAAAAGCAGTCGCCATTAACGAAGCATTCCAGATTTCCCGCCAGTTCTGGGCGCACCAGGTCGAGCGCGGCGTGCTGCGTACCCCGCGTTCATTTATCAATACCGTTCCGCATATGAGCTTTGTCTGGGGCGAAGATAACGTCAATTTCCTGCGTGCCCGTTACGCGGCATTGCAACAAAGTTCGCTGTTTCGCGGTATGCGTTACTCTGAAGATCACGCGCAAATCAAGGAGTGGGCACCGTTAGTGATGGAAGGGCGTGATCCACAACAGAAAGTGGCGGCTACGCGTACAGAAATTGGCACCGATGTGAACTACGGTGAGATCACCCGTCAGTTGATCGCCTCATTACAGAAGAAATCTAACTTCTCGCTGCAACTCAGCAGCGAAGTCCGCGCTATCAAACGTAATGACGATAACACCTGGACCGTCACCGTTGCCGATCTGAAAAACGGCACCGCACAGAACATCCGTGCGAAATTTGTTTTTATCGGCGCGGGTGGCGCGGCACTGAAACTGTTGCAGGAGTCCGGTATTCCGGAAGCGAAAGAATACGCCGGTTTCCCGGTGGGTGGTCAGTTCCTCGTTTCGGAAAACCCGGATGTGGTTAATCACCATCTGGCGAAGGTCTATGGTAAAGCATCCGTTGGCGCGCCGCCGATGTCAGTTCCGCATATCGATACCCGTGTACTGGACGGTAAACGCGTGGTGCTGTTCGGGCCATTTGCTACCTTCTCAACCAAATTTCTCAAAAATGGTTCGCTGTGGGATCTGATGAGTTCCACCACCACCTCTAACGTGATGCCGATGATGCACGTCGGGCTGGATAATTTCGATCTGGTGAAATATCTGGTGAGTCAGGTGATGTTGAGTGAAGAGGATCGTTTTGAAGCGTTGAAAGAGTACTACCCACAAGCGAAAAAAGAGGACTGGCGTTTGTGGCAAGCGGGACAGCGCGTGCAGATTATCAAACGTGATGCCGATAAAGGCGGCGTGCTGCGTCTGGGTACAGAAGTGGTCAGCGACCAGCAAGGAACCATTGCTGCGCTGCTCGGCGCATCGCCGGGGGCATCTACCGCTGCGCCGATTATGTTGAGTCTGTTGGAAAAAGTGTTTGGTGATCGTGTTTCCAGCCCACAATGGCAGGCCACGCTGAAAGCGATTGTTCCGTCTTATGGCAGCAAGCTGAACGGTGATGCGGCGGCAACAGAACGTGAATTGCAGTACACCAGCGAAGTTCTGAGCCTGAAATATGATAAGCCGCAGGCGGCAGATAGCACGCCGAAAGCGCAGTTGAAACCGCAACCAGTACAAAAAGAAGTGGCGGATATTGCGTTGTAATGGTGCGCCGCATCCGGCAACTGGCTCGGGCGTTAGATGCCGGATGCGGCGTAACCGCCTTATCCGACCTACGGGGGCAGCACTTCGCAGCGGCGTAGGCCTGATAAGACGCGCAGCGTCGCATCAGACAACTGGCTCCGGCGTTAGATGTCGGATGCGGCGTAACCGCCTTATCCGACCTACGGGGGGCAGCACTTCACAGCGGCGTAGGCCTGATAAGACGCGCAGCGTCGCATCAGGCAACCGGCCAGGGCGTTAGATGTCGGATGCGGCGTAACCGCCTTATCCGACCTACGGGGGGCAGCACTTCACAGCGGCGTAGGCCTGATAAGACGCGCAGCGTCGCATCAGACAACTGGCTCGGGCGTTAGATGTCGGATGCGGCGTAACCGCCTTATCCGACCTGCGGAGTGCAGCACTTCACAGCGGCGTAGGCCTGATAAGACGCGCAGCGTCGCATCAGGCAACCGGCTCGGGCGTTAGATGCCGGATGCGGCATAACCGTCTTATCCGATCTACGGGGGGCAGCACTTCACAGCGGCGTAGGCCTGATAAGACGCGCAGCGTCGCATCAGGCAACCGGCCAGGACGTTAGATGTCGAATGCGGCGTAACCGCCTTATCCGACCTGCGGGGTGCAGCACTTCGCAGCGGCGTAGGCCTGATAAGACGCGCAGCGTCGCATCAGACAACCGGCCAGGGCGTTAGATGTCGGATGCGGCGTAACCGCCTTATCCGACCTACGGGGGGCAGCACTTCACAGCGGCGTAGGCCTGATAAGACGCGCAGCGTCGCATCAGGCAACCGGCCAGGGCGTTAGATGTCGAATGCGGCGTAACCGCCTTATCCGACCTGCGGAGTGCAGCACTTCACATTCGTTTAGCGAACTACCGCGTTCTCAATCTTCTCTTCCGCCTTCCAGACGCGGTATTTCACATCCACATTGTCTGGTGTATACACCACGATCGGCAGCTTGCTGTTGTAACGCAGCATTCCGGCATCACCCAGATACGCGGTAACAAATTTCTTCTCTTTCTTGCCATCCGGACAGGCCATCATCGTCGAAACCGGGGAGCTAACTTTATCAAAGACATAATAATCATAGCCCCAGCCTTCCAGCGTTTTGCTTTCCAGTTTTCCGCCAAGACGATGCAGATTGCAATCGACCTCTAGCGTCTGACCGATCAACAGTTCTACTTTCAGGGTAGATTCATCTTCTTGCGGGGTTAACTGAATCACCTGACGCTTCATCCCTTTTTCGGCTTGCGGATAAGGGGCAATTTTTTCCAGCGGCTGGATGCTTTCTGCCGCCCAGGCAGAGGTCGTGGCAAAAGCGGCAAACAACACTGCAGGTAGAATGGTCTTCATTTTGTTTTCCTTTCTTCATTTATAGGTTTTTCACCGATGATGTCGCTGAAGGTTAACATATTCATCAAATTTATTAATTTGCTTTATGAATAACTTAAGGAATATTCAGACAACTTTACCTTCTCTTTTGGTGTTATATGCTGATGAATGGTTAAGCCTGAAGAAATATATTTGGTGAATTTATCGCTATATAAATTTATTTATAACCATTTGAAATGTGAGCAAAAGACCGTTTTTGCCAGTCTTCCCACCACTCTTTTGATCCTACTACAGGTTTTACCCCGATCGGGGTATGCATCTTTGACACATCCTTTAATATCTTAGCGGCTATAAAAATGGCTTATTAATTATGCGGTTTATTTGGTCGCTCTCCGTTTTCAGAGCGCGTTAATGATGGAAGGTCAATGTGAAGATTGATGTATCCCGTCGGGGCATACTCACTGGTCGCTGGCGCAAAGCCAGTAACGGTATCCGTCCGCCCTGGTCTGGTGATGAATCTCATTTTCTGACCCATTGTACCCGCTGCGACGCCTGTATTAATGCTTGTGAAAACAACATTCTGCAACGTGGTGCGGGCGGCTATCCGAGCGTTAATTTCAAAAACAACGAGTGCAGTTTCTGTTATGCCTGTGCGCAGGCTTGCCCCGAATCACTATTTTCTCCGCGCCACACCAGGGCCTGGGATTTGCTGTTCACCATCGGGGAGACGTGCCTGGCGTATCAGGCAGTCGAATGCCGTCGCTGTCAGGATAGCTGTGAACCAATGGCCATTATCTTTCGCCCGACGCTTTCCGGGATCTACCAGCCGCAACTTAATAGCCAACTTTGCAACGGATGTGGAGCATGTGCAGCTAGTTGTCCGGTATCAGCCATTACTGCGGAGTATCTCCATGCACACTAACTGGCAAGTTTGCAGCCTGGTCGTTCAGGCCAAAAGCGAACGAATTTCAGACATCAGCACCCAACTGAACGCCTTTGATGGCTGTGAAGTCGCTGTCAGCGACGCGCCGAGTGGTCAGTTGATAGTGGTGGTGGAAGCAGAAGACAGCGAAACGCTAATTCAAACCATTGAGTCAGTACGCAACGTAGAAGGCGTGCTGGCGGTGTCGCTGGTTTATCACCAGCAGGAAGAGCAAGGTGAGGAAACACCATGAAACTCAGTCGTCGTAGCTTTATGAAAGCTAACGCCGTTGCGGCCGCTGCGGCGGCTGCCGGTCTCAGCGTGCCGGGCGTTGCCCGCGCCGTTGTTGGTCAGCAGGAAGCCATTAAATGGGATAAAGCGCCATGCCGTTTTTGCGGTACTGGTTGTGGCGTTCTGGTCGGAACGCAACAGGGGCGTGTGGTGGCCTGTCAGGGCGACCCGGACGCACCGGTTAACCGTGGTCTGAACTGCATTAAGGGCTATTTCCTGCCCAAAATTATGTACGGTAAAGACCGTTTGACGCAGCCGCTTCTGCGTATGAAAAACGGTAAATATGACAAAGAAGGCGAGTTCACCCCAATCACCTGGGATCAAGCCTTTGATGTGATGGAAGAGAAATTCAAAACCGCCCTGAAAGAAAAAGGGCCGGAGTCGATCGGTATGTTCGGTTCTGGTCAGTGGACTATCTGGGAAGGTTATGCCGCGTCCAAGTTGTTCAAAGCGGGCTTCCGTTCTAACAACATCGACCCGAACGCACGCCACTGTATGGCGTCGGCGGTCGTTGGCTTTATGCGTACCTTTGGTATGGATGAGCCGATGGGCTGCTATGACGACATCGAACAGGCTGACGCGTTTGTGCTGTGGGGCGCGAACATGGCGGAGATGCACCCGATCCTCTGGTCGCGCATTACCAACCGTCGTCTCTCTAACCAGAACGTCACCGTGGCGGTGCTTTCTACTTACCAGCATCGTAGCTTTGAACTGGCGGATAACGGCATCATCTTTACGCCGCAGTCTGACCTGGTGATCCTGAACTATATCGCCAACTATATCATTCAAAACAATGCGATAAATCAGGACTTCTTCAGCAAACACGTCAATCTGCGTAAAGGGGCGACGGACATCGGCTACGGTTTACGTCCAACCCATCCGCTGGAAAAAGCGGCGAAAAATCCGGGTTCCGATGCTTCCGAGCCGATGAGCTTTGAAGATTACAAAGCCTTTGTTGCCGAATATACGCTGGAAAAAACCGCTGAAATGACCGGCGTGCCAAAAGATCAGTTGGAACAACTGGCGCAACTGTATGCCGATCCGAACAAGAAAGTCATCTCCTACTGGACGATGGGTTTCAACCAGCATACCCGCGGCGTGTGGGCCAACAACCTGGTCTACAACCTGCATCTGCTGACCGGCAAAATTTCCCAGCCGGGTTGCGGTCCGTTCTCCCTCACGGGTCAGCCTTCCGCGTGTGGTACTGCGCGTGAAGTGGGCACCTTTGCTCACCGTCTGCCAGCGGACATGGTGGTGACCAACGAGAAACACCGTGATATCTGCGAGAAGAAGTGGAATATCCCGAGCGGCACCATTCCGGCAAAAATCGGTCTGCACGCGGTAGCACAAGACCGTGCGCTGAAAGACGGCACGCTGAATGTTTACTGGACCATGTGTACCAATAACATGCAGGCCGGGCCGAACATTAATGAAGAGCGTATGCCGGGCTGGCGCGATCCGCGCAACTTTATCATCGTTTCCGATCCATATCCGACAGTCAGTGCGCTGGCCGCGGACTTGATTCTGCCGACAGCAATGTGGGTAGAGAAAGAGGGGGCTTACGGTAACGCAGAACGCCGTACTCAGTTCTGGCGTCAACAGGTACAGGCACCGGGCGAAGCAAAATCGGATCTCTGGCAGTTAGTCCAGTTCTCCCGCCGCTTCAAAACTGAAGAAGTGTGGCCGGAAGAGCTGCTGGCGAAGAAACCGGAGCTGCGTGGCAAAACGCTGTACGAGGTACTGTATGCCACCCCGGAAGTGAGCAAATTCCCGGTATCCGAACTGGCAGAAGATCAACTTAATGATGAATCCCGCGAGCTGGGCTTCTATCTGCAAAAAGGGCTGTTCGAAGAGTACGCATGGTTTGGCCGCGGTCACGGTCACGATCTGGCTCCGTTCGATGACTACCACAAAGCACGCGGCCTGCGCTGGCCGGTAGTTAACGGTAAAGAAACGCAGTGGCGTTACAGTGAAGGCAACGACCCGTATGTGAAAGCGGGCGAAGGCTACAAGTTCTACGGTAAACCGGATGGCAAAGCGGTGATCTTCGCACTGCCGTTTGAACCGGCGGCGGAAGCTCCGGATGAAGAATACGATCTGTGGCTCTCTACCGGGCGCGTACTGGAGCACTGGCATACCGGCAGTATGACTCGCCGTGTACCAGAACTGCACCGTGCCTTCCCGGAAGCGGTCCTGTTTATTCACCCGCTGGATGCGAAAGCGCGTGACCTGCGTCGTGGTGACAAAGTGAAAGTGGTTTCTCGTCGTGGCGAAGTGATCTCGATTGTCGAAACGCGCGGTCGTAACCGTCCGCCGCAGGGCCTGGTGTATATGCCGTTCTTCGACGCCGCACAGTTGGTTAACAAACTGACGCTGGACGCGACCGATCCGCTCTCGAAAGAGACGGACTTTAAGAAGTGCGCGGTCAAACTGGAGAAGGTGTAAGCCATTATGTCCCGGTCAGCGAAACCTCAAAATGGTCGCCGCCGCTTTCTGCGCGATGTCGTTCGCACAGCAGGCGGGCTGGCTGCCGTGGGTGTGGCGCTGGGGTTACAACAGCAAACCGCACGTGCATCTGGCGTGCGGTTGCGCCCGCCCGGAGCCATAAACGAGAACGCCTTTGCCAGTGCCTGTGTGCGTTGCGGGCAGTGTGTTCAGGCTTGCCCTTACGACACCTTAAAGCTGGCGACGTTGGCCTCTGGCCTGTCGGCGGGCACGCCGTACTTTGTGGCGCGCGATATTCCTTGCGAAATGTGTGAGGACGTACCGTGTGCCAAAGTGTGCCCGAGTGGTGCGCTGGATCGTGAAATCGAATCGATCGACGACGCGCGGATGGGACTGGCAGTGCTGGTGGATCAGGAGAACTGCCTCAACTTTCAGGGGCTGCGCTGCGATGTCTGTTATCGCGAATGCCCGAAAATTGATGAGGCGATTACCCTGGAACTGGAGCGCAACACGCGTACCGGTAAACACGCCCGTTTTCTGCCAACGGTTCACAGCGATGCCTGCACCGGCTGCGGTAAGTGCGAAAAAGTGTGCGTACTGGAGCAACCGGCAATCAAGGTGTTACCGCTGTCACTGGCGAAAGGGGAGTTAGGTCACCATTACCGCTTCGGCTGGCTGGAGGGGAACGATGGCAAATCGTAAACGTGACGCCGGGCGCGAGGCGCTGGCGAAAAAAGGCTGGTGGCGTAGTCACCGTTGGCTGGTGTTGCGTCGCCTTTGTCAGTTCTTCGTACTGGGAATGTTTTTGAGCGGCCCGTGGTTTGGTGTGTGGATCTTGCACGGCAACTATAGCAGTAGCTTGTTACTCGACACCATTCCGCTGACCGATCCGCTGATGACGCTGCAAAGCCTTGCCAGCGGTCATCTACCTGCCACAGTGGCGTTGACCGGCGCAGTAATTATCACTGTGCTCTACGCCCTGGCAGGAAAGCGATTATTTTGCAGTTGGGTCTGTCCGCTGAACCCGATTACCGATTTAGCAAACTGGTTACGCAGGCGATTTGACCTCAATCAGTCTGCGACGATCCCGCGGCACATTCGCTACGTGCTGCTGGTCGTCATACTGGTGGGATCGGCCTTAACCGGCACACTCATCTGGGAATGGATTAACCCTGTTTCCCTGATGGGGCGCAGCCTGGTAATGGGATTCGGCAGCGGCGCGCTGCTTATTCTCGCGCTGTTTTTATTTGATCTACTGGTCGTTGAACACGGCTGGTGCGGTCACATTTGCCCGGTCGGTGCGCTGTATGGCGTGTTGGGTAGCAAAGGTATTGTTACCGTTGCGGCTACCGATCGGCAGAAATGTAACCGCTGTATGGATTGTTTTCATGTTTGCCCGGAACCGCATGTACTACGTGCCCCGGTGCTGGATGAACAAAGCCCGGTGCAGGTCACCAGCCGCGATTGCATGACGTGCGGTCGCTGCGTGGATGTCTGTTCTGAGGATGTATTTACAATAACTACACGATGGAGTTCGGGAGCGAAATCATGAAAAGCCATGACCTGAAGAAAGCGCTGTGTCAATGGACGGCGATGCTGGCCCTGGTGGTGAGCGGCGCGGTTTGGGCGGCTAATGGCGTCGATTTTAGCCAGTCGCCGGAAGTATCCGGGACGCAGGAAGGGGCCATTCGGATGCCAAAAGAGCAGGATCGGATGCCGCTGAACTATGTGAATCAGCCGCCGATGATCCCGCATAGCGTTGAAGGTTATCAGGTAACGACCAATACCAACCGCTGCTTACAGTGCCACGGTGTCGAGAGCTATCGCACCACTGGCGCGCCGCGCATCAGTCCAACTCACTTTATGGACAGCGATGGCAAGGTAGGTGCGGAAGTGGCTCCGCGTCGTTACTTCTGTCTGCAATGTCACGTGCCGCAGGCCGATACCGCGCCAATCGTGGGGAATACCTTCACCCCATCAAAAGGTTACGGGAAATAAGAGGTTATTATGGGAAATTCTGACCGTAAGCCTGGCCTGATTAAGCGCCTGTGGAAATGGTGGCGTACTCCCAGTCGTCTGGCGCTGGGTACGCTGCTGTTGATCGGTTTTGTTGGCGGTATTGTCTTCTGGGGCGGCTTTAACACCGGAATGGAAAAAGCCAATACCGAAGAGTTCTGCATTAGCTGCCACGAAATGCGCAATACGGTGTATCAGGAATACATGGATTCCGTGCATTACAACAACCGTAGTGGCGTGCGTGCGACCTGTCCGGATTGTCACGTTCCGCACGAGTTTGTGCCGAAAATGATACGCAAGCTCAAAGCAAGTAAAGAGCTGTATGGTAAAATTTTTGGCGTTATTGACACGCCGCAAAAGTTTGAAGCTCATCGCCTGACTATGGCACAGAATGAGTGGCGGCGGATGAAGGACAATAACTCGCAGGAGTGTCGTAACTGTCACAACTTCGAGTATATGGATACAACCGCCCAGAAAGGTGTTGCCGCGAAGATGCACGCTCAGGCGGTGAAAGACGGGCAAACCTGTATTGACTGCCATAAAGGGATAGCGCACAAGCTGCCTGATATGCGTGAAGTCGAACCAGGTTTTTAACAGGGTTATTGCGTGGGTATGCTTGAAGCCAGAGAATTACTCTGCGAGCGGGATGAACGCACTTTATTTAGTGGTTTGTCATTTACGCTGAATGCAGGAGAGTGGGTACAAATCACCGGCAGCAACGGCGCGGGGAAGACAACGCTTCTCCGTTTGCTGACGGGGTTGTCTCGCCCTGATGCGGGTGAAGTTCTCTGGCAAGGGCAGCCCTTGCATCAGGTACGCGATAGCTACCATCAAAACCTGTTATGGATAGGCCATCAGCCGGGGATCAAAACCCGGCTGACGGCGTTAGAAAATCTGCACTTTTATCATCGCGATGGTGATACCGCACACTGTCTGGACGCTCTGGCGCAGGCCGGGCTTGCCGGATTCGAAGATATTCCCGTGAATCAACTCTCTGCCGGGCAACAACGCCGCGTTGCGCTGGCGCGTCTGTGGCTGACCCGTGCCACCTTGTGGATCCTCGACGAACCGTTTACCGCGATTGACGTTAACGGCGTCGATCATCTGACCCAGCGTATGGCACAGCATACGGAGCAGGGGGGGATTGTGATTCTTACTACTCACCAACCGCTCAACGTTGCCGAAAGTAAAATCCGCCGCATATCTCTGACGAAAACGAGGGGCGTATGATGTTCTGGCGCATTTTCCGTCTTGAGCTGCGCGTAGCGTTTCGCCATAGCGCCGAAATCGCCAACCCGCTGTGGTTTTTCCTGATTGTTATTACCCTTTTTCCGCTCAGTATCGGTCCGGAGCCGCAACTGCTGGCACGTATTGCACCGGGCATTATTTGGGTGGCAGCGCTGCTTTCTTCCTTACTGGCGCTGGAGCGACTGTTCCGTGACGATTTGCAGGACGGCAGTCTTGAACAACTGATGTTGTTGCCGTTACCCTTGCCCGCCGTTGTGCTGGCGAAGGTGATGGCGCACTGGATGGTAACCGGTTTACCGTTACTTATCCTCTCGCCACTGGTGGCATTGCTACTGGGAATGGACGTTTATGGCTGGCAAGTGATGGCGCTGACGCTGCTGTTGGGAACTCCAACGCTGGGATTTCTCGGTGCTCCGGGCGTGGCGCTGACAGTGGGACTTAAACGCGGTGGCGTGCTGCTCAGCATACTGGTGTTACCGCTGACCATCCCATTACTCATCTTTGCTACCGCCGCGATGGACGCGGCTTCGATGCATTTGCCCGTTGACGGGTATCTGGCAATTTTAGGCGCGTTGCTGGCAGGCACCGCGACATTAAGTCCTTTTGCGACGGCGGCAGCGTTACGAATCAGCATTCAATAACGCTGGATTACTGATTTTTGTTCGAGTCTGGTATCGAAACTATGTGGAAAACACTGCATCAACTGGCGATCCCACCACGGCTGTACCAAATCTGTGGCTGGTTTATACCGTGGCTGGCAATCGCCAGTGTGGTCGTGCTTACCGTTGGCTGGATCTGGGGATTCGGCTTCGCTCCGGCTGATTATCAGCAGGGAAATAGCTACCGCATTATCTATCTGCATGTGCCTGCGGCGATCTGGTCGATGGGCATTTATGCCTCAATGGCGGTGGCGGCGTTTATCGGCCTTGTCTGGCAGATGAAAATGGCCAATCTGGCGGTGGCGGCGATGGCTCCCATTGGTGCCGTGTTTACCTTTATTGCCCTGGTTACCGGTTCCGCATGGGGAAAACCGATGTGGGGGACCTGGTGGGTATGGGACGCACGTCTGACCTCTGAACTGGTGTTGCTGTTTCTGTATGTTGGTGTGATTGCGCTGTGGCACGCTTTCGACGATCGCCGTCTGGCGGGGCGTGCGGCGGGGATCCTGGTGCTGATTGGTGTAGTAAACCTGCCGATTATTCATTACTCCGTGGAGTGGTGGAACACCCTGCATCAGGGATCAACGCGGATGCAGCAAAGTATCGATCCGGCGATGCGTTCGCCGCTGCGCTGGTCGATTTTTGGTTTCCTGCTGCTGTCTGCCACGCTGACGCTAATGCGGATGCGTAATTTGATTTTGCTGATGGAAAAACGCCGTCCGTGGGTGAGTGAACTGATACTGAAAAGAGGCCGTAAATGACCCCTGCATTTGCTTCCTGGAATGAATTTTTCGCAATGGGCGGTTACGCCTTTTTTGTCTGGCTGGCGGTAGTGATGACTGTTATTCCGCTGGTGGTGTTGGTCGTGCACTCGGTGATGCAGCATCGCGCAATTCTGCGTGGCGTGGCGCAACAACGGGCGCGTGAGGCGCGTTTACGTGCTGCGCAACAGCAGGAGGCTGCATGAATATTCGCCGTAAAAACCGCTTGTGGATTGCCTGTGCCGTGCTGGCGGGGCTGGCGCTGACTATCGGTCTGGTGCTGTATGCGCTGCGCTCGAATATCGATCTTTTCTATACGCCGGGGGAAATTCTCTACGGCAAGCGTGAAACCCAGCAGATGCCGGAAGTCGGTCAGCGTCTGCGCGTCGGCGGGATGGTGATGCCGGGTAGCGTGCAGCGCGATCCTGACTCGCTGAAAGTGACCTTCACCATTTACGATGCTGAAGGCTCAGTGGATGTCTCTTACGAAGGCATTCTGCCGGACCTGTTCCGTGAAGGGCAGGGCGTTGTGGTGCAGGGCGAACTGGAAAAAGGCAATCATATCCTCGCGAAAGAAGTACTGGCGAAACACGATGAAAACTACACACCGCCAGAAGTCGAGAAAGCGATGGAAGCTAATCACCGTCGCCCGGCCAGTGTTTATAAGGATCCAGCATCATGATGCCGGAAATTGGTAACGGACTGCTGTGCCTGGCATTAGGGATTGCGCTGCTGCTGTCCGTCTATCCTTTGTGGGGCGTGGCGCGTGGAGATGCGCGCATGATGGCCTCTTCTCGCTTGTTTGCCTGGTTGCTGTTTATGTCTGTGGCTGGCGCATTTCTGGTGCTGGTCAATGCGTTCGTGGTGAACGACTTCACCGTCACCTACGTGGCCAGCAACTCTAATACCCAGCTTCCGGTGTGGTATCGCGTGGCGGCCACCTGGGGCGCGCATGAAGGCTCGCTGCTGCTGTGGGTGCTGCTGATGAGCGGCTGGACCTTTGCGGTAGCGATTTTTAGCCAGCGTATTCCGCTGGATATCGTTGCCCGCGTACTGGCGATAATGGGAATGGTCTGCGTCGGCTTTTTGCTGTTCATTCTCTTTACCTCTAACCCGTTCTCCCGCACGCTGCCGAACTTCCCGATTGAAGGGCGTGATCTTAACCCGCTGTTGCAGGATCCAGGGCTGATCTTCCATCCGCCTCTGCTCTATATGGGTTACGTCGGTTTCTCGGTGGCGTTTGCTTTTGCCATTGCATCTTTATTGAGCGGACGTCTGGACAGCACCTACGCACGTTTTACCCGTCCCTGGACGCTGGCGGCGTGGATCTTCCTGACGCTTGGCATCGTACTTGGTTCTGCGTGGGCTTATTACGAACTTGGTTGGGGCGGCTGGTGGTTCTGGGATCCAGTAGAAAACGCCTCGTTTATGCCGTGGCTGGTGGGTACTGCGCTGATGCACTCGCTGGCGGTGACTGAACAACGTGCCAGCTTCAAAGCGTGGACATTATTGCTGGCAATCAGTGCCTTCTCGTTGTGTCTGCTGGGAACTTTCCTTGTGCGCTCCGGCGTGCTGGTATCGGTACATGCATTTGCGTCTGACCCGGCGCGCGGCATGTTTATCCTCGCCTTTATGGTGCTGGTGATTGGCGGTTCGCTGCTGCTGTTTGCCGCGCGTGGACACAAAGTTCGCTCACGCGTAAACAATGCGCTGTGGTCGCGGGAATCTCTGTTGTTAGCGAACAACGTTTTGCTGGTCGCCGCGATGCTGGTGGTACTGCTGGGGACGCTGCTGCCGCTGGTGCATAAGCAGCTCGGGCTGGGCAGCATTTCGATTGGCGAACCGTTCTTCAACACCATGTTTACCTGGCTGATGGTGCCGTTTGCGTTGTTGCTTGGCGTTGG
Source organism: Escherichia sp. MOD1-EC6162 (assembly GCF_002965125.1). Taxonomy (NCBI): domain Bacteria; kingdom Pseudomonadati; phylum Pseudomonadota; class Gammaproteobacteria; order Enterobacterales; family Enterobacteriaceae; genus Escherichia; species Escherichia sp. MOD1-EC6162. The sequence continues at coordinate 45,459 of NZ_PTSB01000001.1, read as the reverse complement.
CCCGCTGGTGCGCTGGGGGCGCGATCGTCCGCGTAAAATCCGCAATTTGTTGATTATCGCCTTTATTAGCACGCTGGCGTTGTCGTTGCTGTTGCCGTGGCTGTTCGAAAGCAAAGTCGTGGCGATGACGGTACTCGGTCTGGCAATGGCCTGCTGGATTGGTGTGCTGGCGATTGCCGAAGCGGCGCTGCGTATTTCGCGTGGCACCAAAACAACCTTCAGCTACTGGGGAATGGTGGCGGCCCACCTGGGGCTTGCAGTGACAATTGTTGGTATCGCCTTCAGTCAGAACTATAGCGTTGAGCGTGACGTACGCATGAAGTCTGGCGATAGCGTCGATATTCATGAGTATCGTTTCACATTCCGCGACGTAAAAGACGTTAGCGGTCCGAACTGGCGTGGCGGCGTGGCGACAATCGGCGTGACGCGTGACGGCAAACCGGAAACGGTGTTGTATGCAGAAAAACGTTATTACAACACCGCTGGTTCGATGATGACCGAAGCGGCAATTGACGGCGGCATCACCCGTGACCTGTACGCGGCGCTCGGTGAAGAGCTGGAAAACGGTGCGTGGGCTGTACGTCTTTACTACAAACCGTTTGTTCGCTGGATCTGGGCGGGCGGACTGATGATGGCGTTGGGGGGGCTACTGTGCCTGTTTGATCCTCGTTATCGCAAGCGCGTGAACCCGCAAAAAACTGCGCCGGAGGCTGTATGAAGCGCAAAGTATTGTTAATTCCTTTGATTATCTTCCTGGCGATTGCTGCAGCGTTGCTGTGGCAATTGGCACGTAATGCTGAAGGAGATGATCCGACCAATCTGGAATCGGCGCTTATTGGCAAGCCAGTGCCGAAGTTTCGCCTTGAATCACTGGATAATCCAGGTCAGTTTTATCAGGCGGACGTGCTGACTCAGGGCAAGCCGGTGCTGCTGAACGTCTGGGCGACCTGGTGCCCGACCTGCCGTGCGGAACATCAATACCTGAATCAGCTTTCTGCGCAGGGTATCCGCGTGGTCGGTATGAACTATAAAGACGACAGGCAGAAAGCGATTAGCTGGCTGAAAGAGTTGGGTAATCCTTACGCGTTAAGTCTGTTTGACGGCGACGGCATGTTAGGGCTGGATCTCGGTGTCTATGGCGCGCCAGAAACGTTCCTCATCGACGGCAACGGCATCATTCGCTATCGCCATGCGGGCGATCTCAATCCCCGCGTCTGGCAAGAAGAGATCAAGCCGCTATGGGAGAAATACAGTAAGGAGGCCGCACAATGAGGTTTTTATTGGGCGTGCTGATGCTGATGATCTCCAGCTCGGCACTGGCGACCATCGACGTGTTGCAGTTTAAGGATGAAGCACAGGAACAACAGTTCCGTCAGCTCACTGAAGAACTGCGCTGCCCGAAATGCCAGAACAACAGCATTGCCGATTCCAACTCGATGATTGCCACCGACCTGCGACAGAAAGTGTACGAACTGATGCAGGAAGGCAAGAGTAAGAAAGAGATTGTTGATTATATGGTGGCGCGTTACGGCAACTTCGTTACTTACGATCCGCCGTTAACGCCGCTGACCGTGCTGCTGTGGGTGCTACCGGTGGTGGCTATTGGCATTGGCGGTTGGGTGATTTACTCCCGTTCGCGGCGTCGGGTGCATGTGGCGCAGGAGGAGTTTCCCGAACAAAGCATGCCGGAAGGTAAGCGTGCCGGATATGTTGTTTATCTGCCGGGTATTGTGGTGGCGTTAGTTGTGGCTGGCGTCAGTTACTACCAGACCGGCAATTATCAGCAGGTAAAAGCCTGGCAGCAGGCCATGGTGCAGGCTCCGGCACTGCTGGACAGGGCGCTGGATCCGAAAGCTGAACCGTTGAATGAAGAAGAGATGTCGCGCCTCGCGCTGGGGATGCGTACTCAACTGCAAAAAAATCCGGGAGATATTGAAGGCTGGATTATGCTGGGTCGCATTGGGATGGCGCTGGGTAATGCCAGTATTGCGACCGATGCGTATGCTAACGCGTATCGCCTCGACCCGAAAAATAGTGATGCGGCGCTGGGTTATGCTGAAGCACTGACGCGTTCTTCTGATCCCAACGACAACCGCCTGGGTGGAGAGTTGCTACGCCAACTGGTGAGAAGCGACCACAGCAATATTCGTGTGTTAAGCATGTATGCGTTTAACGCCTTTGAACAGCAGCGATTTGGCGAAGCCGTTGCTGCGTGGGAGATGATGTTGAAGCTCTTACCCGCCAACGATACCCGTCGAGCGGTGATTGAACGCAGTATCGCGCAGGCGATGCAGCATTTGTCGCCGCAACAAAGTAAATAAGAAGAGGCCCGATGGTGACGCCATCGGGCTTTTTTTATTGTGCCCCGCGTTGTTGCAGGAACAAAATAGTTGCTGCCACGCGTGAGCGGACATTGAGTTTACGCAGCAGATTGCGAATGTGTACTTTCACTGTTTGCTCGGAAATATTCAACACTGAGGCAATCTGCTTATTGGACAGCCCCTGCGCCAGTTCGTGCAGAACATCCAGTTCACGCTCCGTCAACACACTGAAGGGATCTTCCTCTGCGCCAAACATTTCACGTTCGCGTAAGTACTGATTGACGCGTTCGCTAAAGACTTTGCTGCCTTTTGCCCCGGCGCGAATCGCTTCCAGCAGTACTTCCGGGTCGCTATCTTTCAACAGATAACCGTCAGCGCCTGCGTCTATCAACGCAAACACATCACTGGAGGCATCTGAAACGGTCAGAATAATAATTTGCGCGGTAACGCCATCCCTGCGCAAGGCATTGAGGGTATCCAGGCCACTCATGCCTTTCATATTCAGATCCAACAAGATCACGTCGATATCCAGTCGATTCGCCAGATCGATAGCACTTGCGCCGTCGCCCGCTTCAGCGACCACTTCAAAGCCAGGATCAAGTTCCAGTAACTGACGAACACCGCGTCGCATAAGTGGATGATCATCCACAATCAGCACCTGAAAAGGCGTTGCTTCAGGCATAGTAGTCTCCTGAGGTTTTATTAGAATCATTATGTTTGAGCGTAGCGTTGGAAACGCTACCAGGCGCGTGAATGTTACCCCATTTTATGTATGGGCATGTAGTAAAACTGCAAGTGTGGGTTGCGGGACAACGTGTAGATATAAAAAAACCAGCCATAACAGGCTGGTTCTTAAGGGATTTTTGGTCGGCACGAGAGGATTTGAACCTCCGACCCCCGACACCCCATGACGGTGCGCTACCAGGCTGCGCTACGTGCCGACTCGTGGCTGCTAATACTACCGTTTTCCACACCGATTGCAAGTAAGATATTTTGCTAACTGATTTATAATTAATCAGTTAGCGATGAAACGCTTCTCGTCTGTCAGCACCTGCAATAACAAACTTAACTGTGGTTTTTCGTCTTTCACTCTTTCACCATGTAAGTTGTAAGTGCGGTATTTACCATTATTGTTCAGCACCAGCGTCATTTTTGGCGTGGTGATTGCCAGCGTATCGTTATCCGCTGCGGTAACCCAATAATGACGGCGTTCAGGATTGAACAAATCCTGACCTTGCGAATATTCGCTGGCAGGCGTACTGACGTGCAGCAGGCGTTGCATCAACGTGGTCATTAGATCGGTATGATCGGTCAGGGTATTAATACGCTGCGCCGGTGTGCCCGGCCAGTGGATCACTAACGGCACCTGAAGATGACCGTGGGACCAGTCAAAGGTTTCTTCCTCTTCGCTCAGTGGAATACCCCGACCGGCAGTAATAATCACCACCGTATTGTCCAGCTTGCCAGAATCACGCAGCGCATTTAACACGCGGTTGATCTGCTCATCAACATTGCCTGCTGCCCGGCTATATTTATGGGTAAATGCTTGCTGGTTGCTATCGTCAATGTTGGTGCCATTGAAAGATACCCATGAGAACCAGCGATTATCTTCTTGCGCGTAGCGGCTCAGCCAGTTGATCCACTGTGTGGCGGTCTGAGCATCGGATTGCGTGCGAACGCTTGGCATTGAGAAGTCTGACAACAATGCCTGGCGATACAACGGGCTGGTAAAGCCATCGGATGAGAATAGCCCAAGCTGATAGCCTTGCTGGTTAAGCGCGGTAATTAACGCCGCAGGCGTGCGGGTCGACAGAATGCCATCCATATAACTTGGCGAGATGCCATAGAACAGGCCAAAGATGCCGTTGTCGGTGGTGTTGCCCGAACTCATATGGCGTGTGAATGAAATATTTTGCTCGGCAAAACCCGCCAGTGCAGGCATCTGTTTCTCATAGCGTGAATAGTTCAGGCCATCGACAGTAATCAGCAAGACGTTCTGTCCGGTGCCCATATCGCGGTAGCGCAGTTCGCTTAACGGATACTGTACGGAAACGGCGTCCGGATTGCCTTGCTCAATAAGACGGCGTTGATACTCCTGTGCATCAAGCAGGCCATGCTTCTCAAGAAAACGTCGCGCCGTCATCGGATATGAAAGCGGCAGATTGGCGCGCTGCATGGTGATTGGGCGATAGAAATTGGCATCGGCCCAGATATACACCACGTGCGAGGCGATAAAGGCGATAAATAAGAATGCGGCCAGCGGACGGGCGAAGCGCCGACGACGTGTCAGGCTGCGCAGCTTTTGCCAACTCCACGTCGCAAACACCAGTTCAAGCAATAAAATAACCGGCACGCTGATGAACATCAGTTGCCAGTCGCGCGCCATCTCATTCTCGTCCGGGTTGATAACCAACTGCCAGACGATGGGATTAAGATGGAGATGGAAACGAGTAAAGACTTCGCTGTCGATCAGTAACAGCGTCATTCCCGCCGTTGCCAGAATGACGGATAAAAACCTCATCAGCCTCTGGGAGCCGATGATAAAGGTCAGCGGGAAGAGGATCAGCAAGTAGGTGGCGAACACCAGGAAGCTGAAATGGCCGATAATGCTTACGTAGGAATAAATACGACCAGCAAGTGTTGTCGGCCAGTCAGCGATAAACAGGTAACGGCTGCCTATGACGAGTGAAAGCAGAATATTGAACAGTGCAAACCAGTGCCCCCAACTGACCATTTGGGAGACTTTTTCACGGTAGCGCTGATGATGAGTTACCATAACCTGTTATCTGTTTCCCTTAGTGCGCTTTGTCTTCGTTGATCGAGGACTGCAAGGCGCGGGCAAAAGAGTTGGCAATCGCCTGGCGTTGAGCCGGGGCAATGCTGGTATTGATAAGGTTAGTGACCATGTTGCCTAACACCATCAGGGAAAGGTCGGTCGGAGCCTTATGTTTTTCCAGTACGTTGAGCAGCTCTGCGAGCAATTGTTCAACCTGTTCATCACTGTAGCGGGAAATTTGTGGCATAAATCGAAATCAGTTAGTTGATGAAAGGGCAACATATTACCGTAGCAACGGTTTTTTTTCTGCTTTTTTATACTTTAAATCATTCGCGTTACGCTGCCTTCTGTAAAATGGCTGCCATCTTTTATTGCGTCGCTTTACCGGCGGTGATTGAATACCGCCCGGTCTTAAAGGAGAGTTTATCATGAGTCTGGATATCAACCAGATTGCTCTGCACCAGCTTATCAAGCGTGATGAGCAGAACCTTGAGCTGGTGTTGCGCGATTCATTGCTGGAGCCGACGGAAACCGTCGTTGAGATGGTGGCAGAACTGCATCGGGTCTATAGCGCTAAAAATAAAGCCTACGGCTTGTTCAACGAAGAGAGTGAACTGGCGCAGGCGTTACGTTTGCAGCGCCAGGGCGAAGAAGATTTTCTGGCATTTAGCCGCGCGGCAACAGGTCGCCTGCGTGACGAGCTGGCGAAATACCCCTTTGCTGACGGCGGTTTTGTGCTGTTTTGCCACTACCGTTATCTGGCTGTGGAGTATCTGCTGATTTGCGTGCTGAACAATTTAAGCAGTATGCGCGTTAACGAAAACCTCGACATCAACCCGACCCATTATCTTGATATCAATCATGCGGATATTGTGGCGCGTATCGATTTGACCGAGTGGGAAACTAACCCAGAATCGACCCGTTATCTGACTTTCCTGAAAGGACGAGTAGGGCGCAAAGTGGCTGATTTCTTTATGGACTTCCTCGGTGCCAGCGAAGGGTTGAATGCGAAAGCGCAAAACCGCGGTTTGTTGCAGGCGGTTGATGATTTCACTGCCGAAGCGCAACTGGATAAAGCAGAACGGCAAAATGTTCGCCAGCAGGTTTATAGCTACTGTAATGAGCAATTGCAGGCGGGCGAAGAAATCGAGCTGGAATCGCTGTCAAAAGAGCTGGCGGGCGTCAGCGAAGTGAGCTTCACGGAATTTGCGGCTGAAAAAGGGTATGAACTGGAAGAGAGCTTCCCGGCAGACCGCAGCACACTGCGTCAGTTGACGAAGTTTGCCGGTAGCGGCGGTGGCTTGACCATTAACTTTGATGCGATGCTGTTAGGTGAACGGATTTTTTGGGATCCGGCGACCGATACACTGACCATTAAGGGCACACCGCCGAATCTGCGCGATCAATTGCAGCGCCGGACTTCTGGCAGCAATTAATCGGTTTGGTGTTATGAATGCCAGATACGGTGTGAACGCTTTATCTGGCCGACAAAAAACAACCATACCGTAGGCCTTATAAGACGAGCAGCGTCGCATCAGGCATAATCTGCAGATACAAAAAACCCCGCCGGAGCGGGGTTTCTTACAACTTATTCAGCAATTAAGCGCGAACGAAGTCGATGTGCTGCAGCTTCGGTTTGTACGGGTGACGCTGTACATCCTGAGCTTTAACTTTGATTTCTTTACCGTCAACAACGATGGTCAGAACTTCGCTGTAAAATTCAGCTTTAACTTGCATGTTCATGACTTTGTCGTGATCCAGCTCAATTGCCAGCGGCGCTTCGTTGCCACCGTAGATGATTGCCGGGAATTTGTTAGCGGCACGCAGGCGGCGGCTCGCACCCTTACCCTGCTCTTTACGTACTTCTGCGTTGATAGTAAACATTTCTTTCTCTCTTAATTGATTCCTGCTACAGGCGACCCAGCAACAGGTAAGTGATCTGCTTTGCGTATGCAAAAGCGGGCGAGATTCTATACTCAAACGCCTTTCACATCAATCAAAACTACCATTAACCGCGTAATTCGTGCGCCCGACGAAAACGGCCTTCGTAATCGAACACTTTTTCACGAACCTGCCAGTACTGGCCTTTCATTCGTGCAACGACAAAATCCGGGTGGCGCAGCAACGCTTGCTGGGCGAGGATATCGGCGGCGGTTATCCAGCGCAGAGGGATGCCCGGTGTGCGCGTATGCGGGCGGATAAAAAGCTGCTCGAAGGCGGTTCGCTGGGCGGGTGTTTGCAGACGGAAGCGCTCACTCACATCAGCACCATCTTCATCGTAATAGGTGATTTTCAGCCATTCGCCTTTTTCATCGTGCCCATGCTGTAAAGACATGCCGCTACAGCGTAGCACCAGAGCATCTTTCAACCGTAGCGCCGCTTTTAACATATCATCCGGATCAACCAGAATGGTGTCGCACTCGCGGCAGCGGCGCGCGGCAATGTCATTTTCTGCATTGCACTGGGGGCAGTTTTTAAAGCGGAAGCGAAAATCACACTGTTCGCGATGCCCGTCGTCATCTTCGAACCATCCCTGACAACGGCGACCAAAGTGTTCAATCAATGTGCCGTCGGCGGTTGTTTTGCCCCAAAACGTGTTGGCAAAGCCGCAGGCAGGGCAGAAAACCTGCACCGGGACGTTGTCACTTTTGCCTTTCGGCGTACCTACTTCCGGGGCGTAGAGATCGTGAGGGTTACCTGCATAATCAAGAATTAAGCAATCGGTCTTACCCGGAGCCAGACGCAGACCACGCCCGACAATTTGTTGGTAAAGACTTACCGATTCGGTAGGGCGCAGAATGGCGATAAGATCGACATGTGGCGCGTCAAATCCGGTGGTCAGTACCGCAACGTTGACCAGGTAGCGAAAACGCTGGGCTTTAAAATCTTCAATTAATACATCACGTTCAGCGCCGGGCGTGTCGCCGGTAATAAGCGCGGCATCTTCGGCGGGCAGTAGACCAACGATCTCTTTTGCGTGTTCGACCGTCGCGGCGAAAATCATCACCCCTTTGCGCGTTGCGGCGAACTCCATAATCTGGCTAATAATGTGTGGCGTAATGCGTTGCTGTTTTTTCAGCTCGCGGTTGAGATCCGCTTCGCTGAACAGCCCGTTGCTCTGTGCCTGTAAGCGGCTGAAATCATATTGCACTACCGGCATATCCAGCCGTTCCGGTGGTGTCAGATAACCGTGTTTAATCATATAGCGCAGCGGTAACTCATAAATGCAGTCCCGGAAAAGGGCTTTCTCGTCGCCGCGCACCATGCCGTGATAATGAAACTGATAGATCCAGCCTTTCCCCAGCCGAAAGGGCGTGGCAGTCAGCCCCAGCAGGCGTAAGTGGGGATTCACTTTTGTCAGGTGAGTAAGGATTTGCTGATACTGGCTCTCTTCGTCGTCGCCAATACGATGGCATTCATCGACAATCAACAGTGAAAATTCACTCTGAAAGGCGTCGAGATTGCGGGCGACCGACTGTACGCTGCCAAATACTACTTTACCGTGGCTCTCTTTGCGCTTTAGTCCGGCAGCAAAAATATCCGCTTCCAGCCCCAGCGCCTGATATTTTGCATGGTTTTGCGCTACCAGTTCTTTGACGTGTGCCAGCACCAGCACGCGACCACGCGCCAGCCGTGCCAGTTCCGCTATCACCAGACTTTTACCCGCACCGGTAGGGAGTACGATAACGGCAGGAGTTTTATGACGACGAAAATGGTTGAGCGTGGCATCCACGGCTTCTTGCTGATATGGACGGAGTGTAAAAATCATGGTCTCGCGTAGGTAGATTATTCTGCTAATAGTATGCCACGGATCTTTTTCCCTTGAGGGAAGTTATTAGACCGCTATACTGGGCAGACAACAGTTCAGATTTTCGGGTCAATGCCCGACCTCCGTTTTTACAGGCAAAATCACACACATGCGACTTGATAAATTTATCGCACAGCAACTCGGCGTTAGCCGTGCTATTGCCGGGCGTGAAATCCGCGGCACTCGTGTCACCGTCGATGGCGAAATCGTCCGCAATGCAGCGTTTAAACTGCTTCCTGAACACAGTGTGGCTTACGATGGTAACCCGTTGGTACAGCAACATGGCCCACGTTACTTCATGCTCAATAAGCCTCAGGGCTATGTTTGTTCCACGGATGACCCGGATCACCCAACGGTGCTCTATTTTCTTGATGAACCTGTAGCATGGAAACTGCATGCGGCAGGGCGGCTGGATATCGATACTACCGGTCTGGTGCTGATGACCGACGATGGTCAGTGGTCGCACCGCATTACTTCTCCACGTCATCATTGCGAGAAAACGTACCTGGTGACGCTGGAATCACCCGTAGCGGACGACACGGCAGAGCAATTTGCTAAAGGTGTACAACTGCATAACGAAAAAGATCTCACTAAGCCTGCGGTGCTGGAAGTGATTACCCCAACGCAGGTTCGTTTGACCATTAGTGAAGGGCGTTATCATCAGGTGAAACGTATGTTTGCCGCTGTGGGTAACCACGTGGTTGAACTGCACCGTGAACGTATTGGCGGCATTACGCTGGATGCAGATTTAGCACCCGGTGAATATCGTCCGTTAACTGAAGAAGAAATTGCCAGCGTCGTTTAACACTTTAATGACTTTCAGGAGCCAGTTGTGACCACCCGACAGCATTCGTCGTTTGCTATTGTCTTTATCCTTGGCCTGCTGGCCATGTTGATGCCGCTGTCGATTGATATGTATCTGCCTGCGCTGCCGGTGATTTCTGCCCAGTTTGGTGTGCCTGCGGGCAGTACGCAGATGACTCTGAGTACTTATATTCTGGGGTTTGCGTTGGGGCAGTTAATCTACGGGCCGATGGCGGATAGCTTCGGGCGCAAGCCGGTTGTCCTCGGTGGTACATTGGTGTTTGCCGCGGCGGCGGTGGCGTGCGCGCTGGCGCAAACCATCGATCAGTTGATTGTGATGCGTTTCTTTCACGGTCTGGCGGCGGCAGCGGCCAGCGTGGTTATCAATGCCCTGATGCGCGATATTTACCCGAAAGAAGAGTTCTCGCGGATGATGTCGTTCGTTATGCTGGTGACCACCATCGCGCCGCTGATGGCACCGATTGTTGGCGGCTGGGTGCTGGTGTGGTTGAGCTGGCATTATATTTTCTGGATCCTCGCTGTAGCGGCGATTCTGGCTTCGGCAATGATCTTCTTCCTGATCAAAGAAACCTTGCCGCCGGAGCGTCGCCAGCCGTTTCACATCCGTACCACCATTGGTAACTTTGCCGCGTTGTTCCGCCATAAGCGTGTCCTGAGTTATATGTTGGCCAGCGGTTTTAGCTTTGCCGGGATGTTCTCGTTCTTAAGCGCCGGACCGTTTGTCTACATTGAAATTAACCATGTCGCACCGGAAAACTTCGGTTATTACTTTGCGTTAAACATTGTTTTCCTGTTTGTGATGACCATTTTTAACAGTCGCTTTGTTCGCCGCATTGGCGCGCTGAATATGTTCCGCTCGGGGCTGTGGATTCAATTTATTATGGCGGCGTGGATGGTCATCAGCGCATTACTGGGGCTAGGATTCTGGTCGCTGGTAGTGGGTGTGGCGGCGTTTGTTGGCTGCGTATCGATGGTGTCTTCTAACGCGATGGCGGTAATTCTGGATGAGTTCCCTCATATGGCGGGAACCGCGTCGTCGCTTGCAGGAACTTTTCGTTTTGGCATTGGCGCAATTGTTGGAGCGCTGCTTTCGCTGGCGACCTTTAATTCCGCATGGCCGATGATTTGGTCAATCGCATTCTGTGCAACCAGTTCAATTCTCTTCTGTTTGTACGCCAGCAGACCCAAAAAACGGTGAACTATTGCTCAACAGGGAAGCTAAAAGGCTTCCTTTGTTGATGCATATCAACCACAAATCTATCAATCCCCCGTCATTTGTTTGTTTTATGTAAAATCAATTTATGTAAAAAGTCACATCATTGTAGTTAAAAAGGTTGAGTTAGATCTCAGAAACGGGTACATATAGCCCCGCAAACGTGACCACGCCCGCAGATATTATTTAAATCAGAGCCATAGAGGCCACGCAGGCGAGGCATCAATCTTTACGATCTGTTTAAAGACGGGTTGTTGATGATGTGTTAAAATTAATGTAAATAAATTGTGAATTAAATGTGCTTCCGGGGAAAATAAGTGACTTCATTACAACTCTCAATCGTCCATCGACTGCCGCAGAACTATCGTTGGTCTGCTGGTTTCGCAGGTTCAAAAGTTGAACCGATTCCGCAAAATGGACCGTGCGGTGACAACAGCCTGGTGGCGCTTAAATTGCTTAGCCCGGATGGCGATAACGCATGGTCGGTGATGTACAAACTTAGCCAGGCATTAAGCGATATTGAAGTTCCGTGCTCGGTACTGGAGTGTGAAGGTGAGCCATGTCTGTTTGTTAATCGGCAGGATGAGTTCGCCGCCACCTGTCGACTGAAAAATTTTGGTGTGGCAATTGCCGAGCCTTTCTCAAACTACAATCCTTTTTAAGCATCAGCTCAACGCCAGTAGCTGACGCGTATACTCCTGTTGCGGTGCGGCAAACACGCGCGCGCACGGTCCTTGCTCCACTACTTCTCCCTGTCGCAGCACGATAACCTGATGACATAATGCGCGAACAACATGCAAATCATGGCTGATAAACAAATAGGCTAGTTGGTGCTTTTGTTGCAATGATTTCAATAGCGCCAATATTTGCGCCTGTACCGTTTTGTCGAGCGATGATGTTGGTTCATCAAGAATGATCAGCGAAGGTTTCAGAATCAATGCTCGGGCAATCGCAATACGTTGTCGTTGACCTCCCGAGAACTCCGCCGGATAACGGTGGCGCGTTTCAGGATCTAACCCCACTTCCTGCATTACGGCTTTCACTTGCTCTTCGCGTTGCGTGGCTGAAAGGGTGGGTTGATGCACACGTAACCCCTCCTCAATAATCTGCAACACGTTGAGTCGTGGGTTGAGTGAGGAGTTTGGATCCTGAAATACCACCTGAATGCGATGGCGAATGGGCAATAGCTGGCGACGAGTTAGATTTTGCAATGGCTGACCGTCAAAAACGATGCTGCCCTGAGAGTCAATTAATCGTAGCAACGCCAGTCCTGTGGTGCTTTTGCCGGAGCCGGACTCGCCCACTAAACCCAGCGTTTCACCCGCCCGAAGCGTAAAACTGACGCTTTTCACCACCACGTTATGATCGACGACGCGTTTCAGGAGTCCCTTACGAATGGGGAAAGCGACCCGAAGCTGTTCAACATCAAGCAACGTTGAGGCTGGCTCTGGCAACGGCACTGGATTGCCTGACGGTTCGCTGTTGAGTAGTTTTTGCGTGTAAGGATGAACGGGGGAGGCAAAGAGCGCAGTGGCGCGATTTTCCTCCACACAGCGACCGTTTTGCATCACTGCCACGCGGTGGGCCAGTTTTCTGACAATGCTGAGGTTATGAGTAATAAATAACATGCCCATATTCAGTTCATGTTGCAGTTCGCGTAATAATTGCAAAATCTGCGCCTGGACAGAGACGTCCAGTGCGGTAGTCGGTTCATCAGCAATCAATAATTCCGGTCGAGTGAGTAGCGCCATTGCAATCATCACCCGCTGACGTTCGCCGCCGGAGAGCTGATGCGGGTAGTCTGTCAGCCGTTTTGCTGCCTGGCGGATACCGACGCGATCGAGGCAATTAAGGATTTCACCACGCGCCGCTTCCCGACGCATCCCGCGATGCAGTGAAAGCACTTCATAAAGCTGTTTTTCCAGAGTATGCAATGGGTTTAACGATACCATCGGCTCCTGGAAAATCATGGCAATCTTATTTCCCCGCACACCACGCAACGTTTGCTCGCTGGCATGAAGCAGCGATTCGCCATGAAAACGAATATCGCCAGAGAGATATTCAACAGGCGGGGAAGGGAGAAGACGTAAAATCGACAGCGCAGTAACGCTCTTGCCGGAGCCAGACTCACCCACCAGCGCCAGCGTTTCGCCAGCTTCAATGCGTAGCGAAACATCATTCACTACGGTGCGAACGGTTTGCTGATGGCGAAAACCCACCGACAAATTTTCAATCGCTAACAGAGTTTGCGTCATGCTACACCGCCTTATTAGGATCAAATGCGTCGCGGACTGCTTCACCAATAAAGATCAGCAATGACAATAATATCGCCACCGACAAGAAGGCGGTGATCCCAAGCCACGGTGCCTGAAGGTTATTTTTCCCTTGTAACAGCAGTTCTCCGAGCGATGGTGAACCGAGTGGCAAGCCGAAGCCGAGGAAATCGAGCGAGGTCAGGGTGGTGATCGAGCTACATAAAATAAACGGTAAAAAGGTGAGGGTAGCGACCATTGCATTTGGCAACATATGACGCAGGATAATACTGCGATCGCTGACGCCAAGCGCCTGCGCCGCGCGGATGTAGTCGAAATTACGGGTACGCAAAAATTCCGCACGCACTACGCCCACCAGACCCATCCAGCCAAACAAGACGGTAATCGCCAGCAGCCACCAGAAGTTAGGTTGAACGACACTGGAAAGCAGAATTATCAGAAACAGCGTCGGCATCCCCGACCACACTTCAATGAAGCGCTGCCCCCAGAGATCCACTTTTCCGCCGTAATAACCTTGCAGCGCCCCCGCCAGCACGCCCATCACACTGGAACAGAGTGTCAGCATCAGACCAAACAGAACCGAGATCCGTGTGCCATACAGAATACGCGCCAGCACATCGCCGCCGTTGGCATCCGTCCCCAGCCAGTTTTGTGGTGAGGGTGGGGAGGGGAAGGGCTTATCGGTCGCAAAATTGATACTGGTAGCACCAAAGCGAATCGGTGCCCACAGTACCCAGCCTTTATCCTCCAGTCGTTGTTTTAGCCACGGATCCTGATAATCCGCCTGGCTTGCCAGCGGGCCGCCAAAATCACTTTCACTGTAGTTTTTCAGCAACGGGAAATACCAGCTACCGTCATAACGTACCAGCAACGGTTTATCGTTGGCGATCAGTTCAGAACACAAACTCAAACTGAATAAGAAGAGGAAAATCCATAACGACCAGTAGCCGCGACGATTATGACGAAAACGCGCCCAACGGGCCTGATTGACGGGGCTGAGTTGCGGCATTAGCGTCCCTCAAAATCAATACGAGGATCGACCAGTGTATAGCTGATATCACTGACGATATTCAGGAGCAGGCCAATCAGGGTGAAAATATACAAGGTGCCAAACATCACCGGATAATCGCGCGAGACGGTCGCTTCATAGCCCAGCAAACCGAGGCCATTGAGTGAAAACATCACCTCAATCAACAGCGAACCGGTGAAAAACATGCTGATGAAAGTCGCTGGAAAACCGGCAATCACCAGCAGCATGGCGTTGCGGAACACATGTTTCCAGAGAATGTTTTTCTCACTCACTCCTTTCGCGCGCGCGGTAACCACATATTGCTTGCGCACTTCATCAAGAAAGGCGTTTTTTGTCAGCATGGTGAGCGCCGCAAAGCCGCCAATCACTGTCGCCAGCACGGGTAGCGTGATGTGCCACAGATAATCGGTGATTTTCTGATACCACGGTAGTGAATCAAAATTAGCGGAAACCAGGCCGCGCAGAGGGAACAGGTCGAAATAACTGCCGCCCGCGAAGAAGACAATCAGCAGGATTGCAAACAAAAAGGCCGGGATAGCGTAGCCGATGATAATAAATGCGCTACTCCAGACATCAAAGCGACTACCGTTATAAACGGCTTTGCGAATACCCAGCGGAATTGACACCAGGTAGATAATCAGCGTGCTCCACAATCCGAGGGTGATGGAAACCGGCAGACTGTCTTTAATCAATGTCAGCACTGAGGCGCTACGAAACAGGCTGTCGCCAAAATCAAAACAAATGTAGTCCCGGAGCATTTTGAAGTAACGTTCGTGGATCGGTTTATCGAAACCGTAGCGATGGGTGATCTCTGCGATCACTTCTGGATCCAATCCGCGTCCACCGCGGTAGTTGCTGTCGCTGATGTTGCCGACGCCCGTTTGTGCATGGCTGGCACGCACGCCTTCGCCGCCTGCACCTGGTAATACTCCGGCATTACCAAACTCAATGGCGGCGATGGCCTGGTCGACCGGACCGCCAGGCGCAATTTGCACGATAAAAAAGTTGATGGTGATAATCGCCCATAACGTTGGGATCACCAGCAACAGACGGCGAATCAGGTAAGCGCCCATCTACTCTCCCAGTTGTCTGGCTGACGGCAGTTTGGCCGCTTTATTGACGTCATACCACCAGGTATCAATACCGAGACTATAAACGGGACGCACTGCCGGGCGGGAGAATTTATCCCACCAGGCGAGACGGTCTTCCGCCATGTACCACATCGGCAACATGTAATAATTCCACGTTAATACGCGATCCAGGGCGCGCCCCAACGGCAGTAATTTTTCTTTATTTCCCTGGGCGGCAATAATTTGGTTGATCAGCGAGTCGATGACCGGACTTTGTACGCCGGGAGCATTATAAGTAGAGTTGATATATTCCGATGACCAGGAAATCTGTAAATCGGAGCTGGGCCACGGCATCGCCCGCCACACGCGTGGCATCATGTCATAGTCGCGGCTGCGCATTCGGTTGGTGATTTGTGAGTTATCCACCTTGCGAATGTCCATGTTGATACCAAGCCGTTGCAGGCTGTGCTGGAACGGCAATACCCACTGGCTATTACTGCTGGCTGGAAGCAATAATTCAAAGCTGAGAAGCTGACCCGTCGTAGCGTTAACGCGTTGCTGACCCTTCAGTACCCAGCCTGCTTCGTTGAGAAGTTTGTCGGCTTTTAACAGATTATCACGGTCGTAGCCATCGCCTTTGGATTCTGGCGGCTGGTAGATTTGTGTGAACACCTCTGGCGGTAGATCTTTTTTCATTGGTGCCAACAGCACCAGTTCCGCAGCGTCGGGGTAATTTCTGGCAGCGTATTCGGTATTCTGAAAATAGCTGTTAGTGCGACTCCAGGCATTGTAAAACAAGGCCTTGTTCATCCATTCAAAGTCGAAGGCGAGGGTGATGGCTTCCCTAACCCGGCGATCGTTGAATACCGGGCGCTGAATATTAAACGCCAGCCAGCGTGTATCCTGGGCTGATTCGTTCTTTTGCTCATCTTTGATAATGTATTTTTTGTCGAAATTTTTACCGGTATAGCGCGTGGCCCAGTTTTTGGCGTCGTTTTCCATGCGCAAATCAAAGGCACCAGCTTTAAATGCTTCAAAAGCGACGTTATCGTCAAGGTAATAATCGTAGCGAATGGTGTCGAAATTCCAGCGTCCACGGTTTACCGGTAAGTTTGCCGCCCAGTAATCTTTCACGCGGGAATAGACAATATTTTGCCCCATTTTCCAGGCCGTAATGCGATACGGACCACTGGCAAGTGGAGGCGTAGCGAGCGGGTCGCTCAGTTTGTGACCCTTCCAGTATTTTTCTGGAAATACCGGCAGTGAAAACAGGCTAAGCATATCTTCTTTGCCGGGTTTAGCTAATTCGATGCGCACGGTTAACGGCGCAATGGCTTTAACTGTGGTGCCTTTGTATACCAGGCGAAATTGCGGCACGCCTTCAGTCATAAACTTTTGAAAAGTGAACTCAACATCGCGGGCAGTAATGGGCGAACCATCATGAAAACGGGCGCGCGGATTAATAGCAACTTCAACCCAGGAATAATCGTCGGCATAGCGCGCGCTTTCGGCAATTAGCGGGTAATAACTGCCCGGCTCGTCATCGGAGGTGGTAAATAGTGTGTCGTACAACTGCTCGGTACGTGCACCGGGGTTTCCGCGTAGTGCATAGCGGTTGAAATTATCGAAGGTGCCAATGGAGGATAACGTTATCTGCCCGCCTTTTGGCGCGGCAGGATTAACATAATCAAAATTGTTGAAATTAAAGGCATATCTGGGTTCTCCCAGTACTGCAAAGGCATAGCTTTCCTTAATAGCCTGCGCCTGCACACCGAAGGTGAACAGGGTGATAAACACCAGCAGTATGCGCACAATCATCTGCAATGGATTTCCTTTTACTCATCATTAGCCGCAATCCGGCATGCTTTCTCTATGAATAATAAGGGACACAAGCACTCCTTACCACTGCGGCGTATGCGGTTTCTCCAACCAGCGGATAAAATCATCCAACGGCAGAGGGCGACTAATCCAGTAACCTTGCAGGAAATTAACACCACGTTCGCGTAACCAGCGTGCCTGTTCCGGCGTTTCAACCCCTTCAGCAACTGTCAGCATATTGAGACGCTTCGCCAGCGTCAGCACCGCGTCAAGCACTGGTGAGGTGACCGTTTCCGTACCTATGGCATTGATGAAACCGCGGTCAATTTTCAGGTAATCGAGCGTGAAACGTTCCAAATAGATAAGCGCGCTGTGTCCGGTGCCGAAGTCATCAATGGCAATTTCCACGCCGACAGAATGCAGCCATGCGAAGAGTTGTGACGCTTCATGTTCTTTCAACATATCGCGCTCGGTAATTTCCAGCACAATCTGGAAATGGTGAGCGGGCAGGGAGGCAAGCAGTCGATGTATATCGGCTTTAAAGCTCTCGTTGTGCAAATGATCCGGCGCAATGTTAATACCAAACTTTACGCCCACCGGCAGTACGTTGTGTAATTCTGCCGCGTCACGAGCAATCAGCTCAAACAGGTGCTGGGTCAGTGGCACAATCATCTTTTGCGATTCGGCATAATGAATGAAGGCATCCGGGGGGATTTCACCCACTACCGGATGACGCCAGCGCAGTAACACTTCCAGGCCCGTTACCCGCAGCGTTTGTGTATCAACCACCGGTTGATACACCACGTAAAACTGCTCACGCTTGATGGCCATCATAATCTCTCTGCCAGGGCGCATACGCACGCTCATCAGGTAATAGCAGAGCAGGCCAACGACAGTTCCACTCATTCCACCCAGTAAAAACGCGTACCACACATCACTCCATGTCCAGTCGTTAGCATAAAGTCGAACAGTCAGCGGAATGCCTGCGATTTTGGTTTCACGTACCGGCGTGCCGGTTAACTCGCGGACGTTCATCAAATGCGGCGTAAAGGTCGATATCGCAGTATTACCAATAATGAGTGCTATACCATCGAAATCTTGCTGGTGAGAGCTATAGAGAAGATACGGCGTCAGGTTCAGGTTCAATGCTGCAAAAACGCCGCTATTTTTTAATAAAGGATTGCGATACCAGATGACGATCGTGGGTTTGTTGGGCACCATCGGTGTGCCAGGCAACATTGCCATATCAATATTTTTACTAATGTCGAGCGCCGGAATCAGTTCATTGAGCGGAATGTCCATCTCACCAGTCGCAGAAGAACAGAAACTCTTTTTATCCTTTACCAGCACAAACGTTCGTACATTCATACTGAATGCCGCACGTGCAGTCAGTTCAGGGTTGGCTTGCTGACAGGTATCTAAGGTGAGTGGCTGGAGGTGATCAGTAGTGGACTTCAGCTCGGTGAAATAGGTGTCAAGATATTTTTGTACGTCGGTAATCAAGGTGTCGTATTTGACTTCATGTTTATGCCAGGCCACTAAAAACTGAAGGCAACTGACAAGTATCGCGATCATCACGCCCGCAATAATGCAGGTAAGCAGGATCTTACGTCCGGAAGAGGGAGCGCGTATGAACATAGTTCCGTTAATATTCCTGAGATTACGATAACGCTGAAGTAGAAGAGAATGACGGGACTATAGCCTGGATCAAGGCATGGAAACATCATTTTCTATAATGGATGAAAATAAAAAAGCACTGCTTAAGCAGTGCCTTCAGTTAACTCGTCAGGATAGCCAAGGGATTGCATCCAAACGGTTTATTAGCTGCGACTAAGAACCCGACGTGCTTCGTTGTAACGCTTTTTCCAGTACGGCTCATTCATGCTGGAAATAATAACACCACTGCTGGTGGAAGCATGAACGAACTGATTATTGCCGATATAAATACCGACATGGCGTCCCGTTGAACCGGCACGGAACAGAACTAAGTCACCTGTACGCAAATTACTGCGGGAAACTGACTTGCCCATTTCCTGTTGTTCATAAGTTGAACGAGGGAGTTCTAAGCCAAATTGTTCGCGGAATGTACGCTGTACGAAACCAGAACAATCGATACCTTTTTTGGTGCTGCCGCCCAGACGATAACGCACGCCTTTCCAGTCAGCATACTGATCCATAATTCGCGATTTTACGTCGACATTACGAACCAGGTTTTCAAATTCATCCTGAGAAGCTTGCAGTGATGATGTTTCACTACCCACTGCACGTGTCTCAGGATGCATATTCTTTGCGGTGTTGTTTGCACTACATGCAGAAAGCAGAACCGCTACTGCAATCGCGGGAATGCCGCGCAAGATATATCTCAAAATCGGTTGAGATTTGACCATGTTGTTTGTTTTCCCTTGAAGTCCTTAACGACAAATATCGTTATAAAAAAATGCCAAGCGAGACGAGACTAATTACCTGGGCATGTTGAAACAATTCCCTAAGGCCAAATCTGTGGACTAACGCACAAAATTATATGCTGTGAGGATAATTTACCGCCGAGGCAAAACGAGTTCGAGATTACCCGATTGGCGCGGTCTTGGCGAGGGGTTTTACATGATTTTTTATAAGAAAAAGTGATACAGAAAGTTAATAACCGGGATTGGTCAATTAAAGAACGATTGAGCAAAAAGCATGCAATCCATTCATTTAGTTAGAGAATGACTATTTTACTCGATGAACGAAAGCAACGCAGTGCATCATCAGGATTATCCGGTCTATGAAAATAAACCTGATGATGTTAATTACTGTGAGTTATTTGTTTTAGGAATGTTTTCTTTTTCCTGGCAATGATTTGTCAAAGAAGGTGATTAATCGATCACTTAATGGCGTCATCAACCACCAGGGCAAACCAATCAATATCACAGTCAGGGAACCGACAATGATATCGGTAAACCAGTGTGCGCCAATCATCACTCTGGGAAATGCAAATACCACAAAAATAATAAGGGCGATGACGCCTGCGACTTTTCCGAAATAACGCCACATGAATGCAGAAAAAATAAGCAACATCATGCCATGATCGCCAGGAAAACTATCTCGCGAGGCATCTTTTGTTGGCACAGATAACAGTTCGCTGACGCGGTTAATATTCGCAAATGTTAATGTCGGGCTGGCTCGCTTTACCGGAATTAATGCCTGGCCCAACTGGTTTAATACCACTGCGGTTAACAGCATGACCAGACCGATAATCATGATATGGCGTCTGCCGGAGGCGTTTTCTTTCAGCCAGAAACTCAGCATCAGCAGTCCCATTGCCAGCAGTGAACAGCCGTCAAAAGCGCGATTATTGGTCAATGCGACCAGCCATAAAAAAGCCTTGCTTTCGACCAGTTTCTGATTAAAAAAATAGAAAATATCCGCGTCAATCGGCAACCAGAATCCATGATTGACGGGAATGTACCAGGAAAGAAACAGCGCGAGGCCGACAACGTTTAACAACGCTATTTGCGGCAAATTTTTAATCATATTTTCTCTAATCATCTTACTGAAAAACGCAAGCAACCTTACGCGTTGGTCACTAAACGAAGCTTCAACAGCGCGCTCTGTAAGGCATTCCAGTCAGTTTCGCTGCTGGAAATCAGCTCAACGCGACTGTCCGGTGGTGCCACGTTTTGCGTTTCAATGTGCAAGTCATCGCCCTGACGGTTGATTCGCACCAGTCCTTCAGGAATACGCATCACGCCTTTCACGCGTTCCACTGGTGCAAGCCGCGCCCATTCCAGAATGCCAACGGTGTCGAACACCGTATCAGCATCGAATATCCAACCGCAGGCCTGATGCCCTTGTCCGCTGTTGAGACTGCGACGCCAGCGTTGATGCTCTGGCAGGCTTAACGCGGCTAACCCTTTTTTCACGGTATGCTGATGTGAATGGGCGGCGCTGGCGGGTAATTTGATTAAATTGCGACGGGGTAAATCCAGAAGATGACCATCAATTTGCCCATGTTCGCTGTGAATTAATTGCCGATCGCCACCATTTTGTTGCCACCAGCGTTGCAACGCTTGCTCGCTTTCGGACGTCGCTCGGTCGGATTTATTGGCGACAATAATGTCTGCGGCAGCCAACTGGTCACGGAAATTTTCATTATTGACGCTTTTTTCATCCAGCAGCAGGCGAGGATCGAGAATACATAACGTGGCGCGCAGATCGATCCACGGTTCATAAACCGGAGCGGTTAACAGATCGAGGATCTGTTTTGGATGGCCCAGCCCTGTAGGCTCTATCAGCAAGCGGTCTGGTTTTCCCTGGCGCAGTAAGGTATTCAGCCCCACCTGCATCGGTAAGCCATTAACGCAGCACATGCAGCCGCCGGGGATCTCTTTTAGTAATGCACCGCTGTCAGCGAGCAAAGCACCATCTATCCCGACTTCACCAAATTCATTAACCAGCACCGCCCATTTTTCTTGCGGATCTTTGTGGGCTAATAGATGAAGAATTGACGTCGTTTTCCCGCTGCCGAGAAAACCGGTGATGAGGTTGGTCCTGGTCACAACGGCTCCGCAATAATCAGATTAGTTAACTGTGCGTTAATCCTGGCTAAAAAAGCTGGAAAAGAGAAGAGAAGGAGCGGACGAAGCATGCCTCCGTCCACCTTAACCGCAGAAATCGTTAAATTTTGAGGGTATTTAACAGTGCCTGATGCGCTCCAAACTGCGCTATTTGTTGCCAGGCATTTTTGATTGTCTGCACAAAATGCGGGTTATTGGGCAGGTCATCACCGAAAACTTCACGCAGAGAAAGCAGGGCGCTAACGCGTTGTTCACTGCTACTTTCCGCAACCAGATCGCGAATTTTATCGCTGAGCGGATCGCGAACATCAATGGCATTTCCGGCATCATCAACGCCGCTCACATAGCGCATCCAGCCTGCGACTCCTAACGCCAGTAACGGCCAGTTTGTTTCGCGCGCCAGATGAATGCGAATGCTCGCCAGCATGCGTTGCGGTAATTTCTGACTGCCATCCATCGCGATTTGCCAGGTTTTATGTTTCAGTGCGGGATTGGCAAAACGTTCAATTAACTTATCCGCATATTGCGTCAAATCGACATTTTTAATCCGTAGCGTCGGCGCTTGCTCATCCAGCATTAACGTTCTGGCGGCATGGCGAAATGCGCGGTCATGCATGCAATCACTGATATGGGCAAACCCTGCGAGATAACCCAGATAAGCGAGAAAAGAGTGGCTGCCATTAAGCATGCGCAGTTTCATCTCCTCCCAGGGCAAAACATCATCCACCAGTTGTACACCTGCGACTTCCCAGGCTGGACGTCCTGCAACGAAGTGATCTTCCACTATCCACTGGATAAACGGTTCGCAGCTAATCGCACAGGGATCATTCACGGCCAGATGCTGGCTAATTTCCGCCAGCGATTCGTCGGTTGCTGCCGGAACAATGCGATCAACCATCGTTCCCGGAAAGCTGACGTGTTCTTTTATCCATTCGGTGAGTTCTGGTGAGCGTTTTTCTGCCATTCCCAACACCGCATTTTTCACCACATGGCCATTGTCGGGAATATTGTCGCAGGAGAGCACGGTAAATGGCGCAAGGCCGCGTTCACGGCGGCGTTTCAGTGCTTCGACAAGAATGCCTGGTGCGGAATGAGGTTCTTCCGGCGTTTGTAGATCGTGAATAATGCGCGAATTGCTGGTGTCGAGCGTGCCGGTGGCCGGGTCGATGCAATACCCCTTTTCGGTAATCGTCAGGGAAACTATCGCCACCTGCGGTTCGCAAAATTTCTCAATAATCGCTGCTAATGAATCCAGTTTTGCATTCAGGCATTCGTGAACGGCACCGACAATAATCGCCTGATTGCCGTCTGCACCTTTCTCTAACACAGTGTATAAATGGTCTTGTGCGCGAAGCTGGCTCATCAATTGCTCACCGCTGAACAGGCTGATTTCACAAATTCCCCAGTCGCCACCCTGCGCATTCAGCACACGATCGGTTAATAATGCCTGATGTGCGCGGTGAAAGGCTCCAAAGCCAAAATGAACGATACGGGATTTCAATTGCTGGCGATCGTAGCATGGAGTGTGTACGTGATGGGGGAGCGTAACGGAGGCAATAGTATTCATAGAGGTCACGTCTCAGTAACGATTAATTAACAATGGCAGTGTAAAGTTATATGACAGCAATTGAAATTGGTCTGGATTGTTAATGCAATGAAGTGTGAGGGCGATCAATCAACGAGTAAATTTTACGGGCGGAAGGCGTTCAGTAAGCACAAAATAGCAGATTGGTATAATAAATTAAAAAAGGGACAGCCTGAGCAGTCCCTTTTTGAATGTGGCTGAAGTTAGTCAGCACGCCCCATGTAACGGCGTTCTTCGATATGGATACGGATTTTTTCGCCCGGGCTTAAGTATTCTGGCACCTGAATCACCAGACCGGTGCTTAATGTTGCCGGTTTGTTACGTGCGCTGGCAGAAGCACCTTTAATGCCTGGTGCGGTTTCAACGATTTCCAGATCAACGGTCTGCGGCAGTTCAAGTGCCAGCAGTTGGCCGTCCCAGGTCAAAACCTGCATGTCAGGCATACCGCCTTCCGGCATAAACAGCAGTTCTTCTTCAATCTGATCTTTCGTGAAGGTATACGGCGTATAGTCTTCTTTATCCATAAAGACATATTCGTTGCCATCAACGTAGGAGAAGTCAACATAGCGGCGGGTCAGCGTCACGGTGTCAACGATATCATCACCTTTGAAACGCTCTTCTACTTTCAGCCCGGTACGGACATCAGAAAAGCGCATTTTGTACAGCGTAGCGGCACCGCGGGCAGTGGGGGACTGAATATCAATATCCTTAACCAGCAGCAATTTGCCGTTGTAATTCAGAACCATACCTTTTTTAATTTCGTTCGCTCTTGGCATCGAAAAATTCCTGTAGTCGAAAATGTCAAAAATATCGCGACAAACTACTCGCGACGGCCATTTCAGGCAAGAGGTATTCGCACTTTTGCTGGTGCAAAAAAGGTGGTACTGTGCGCGCTCATCAATCCGGTGGTTAACCTGAAGAGAACAATGTATGGAATGCCGTCCGGATTGCGGGGCGTGTTGTACCGCCCCCTCAATCTCCAGCCCTATTCCGGGTATGCCAGATGGCAAGCCCGCCAATACACCCTGCATTCAGCTCGATGAACAGCAACGCTGTAAAATTTTTACCTCGCCACTGCGCCCGAGAGTCTGCGCAGGCTTACAAGCCAGTGCAGAAATGTGCGGCGACACGCGTCAGCAGGCAATGACCTGGCTTATCGATCTGGAAATACTGACCGCGCCTTAAACATCTTTAATCCGCAGTAAGCAGAACAGGGTGGCGATAATCATCACCATCGCAAACCAGAACACTGCATGATAATTCCAGATCTCTGCGACTATTCCGGCTACTGAACCGGCGATAATCCAGCCCACACGTGATGTATTGGTATAGAGCGTGGTTGCTGAACCCGCCTGGCCGGGCATCAGATCCTGAAAATAGAGCATCCCAATACCGCCAAGAATACCGATAAAAATAGCATTCAGCATCTGTAAGCCCAACAGAATGACAGGTGAATGTGCCATCAGCATACCTGCGTAAAAACAGATGCCACCCACGGCTGCTACGCGCATCAAGAACCGCTTACCCAGACGTTTGGCAAAATAACCGGCAATTAACATCGTCGGGATTTCCAGCCCGGCGGCGGTCCCCATCATCACACCCGCCAGTTTTTCTGGAAGATGTAGTTCGTTAATAATAAATAGCGGCATGTTGATGATGTACAGGCTATTTGAACCCCACATCAACGTACAAATGACAAACAGCAATAGCGTATCGCGACGGTTACGCCGCGGTGCTTCAACCGTGCCGGTCGCCAGCGGAACCTCTTTTTGCATCGACGGTAAAAACAGCCACACCATCACGCCGCAAACAATAAACGCTACCGCCGCGCTGAGATACATCACCGTAAAGCTGAAACCCATCGCTAAGGCATAAGCCAGCGGCGGGCCGATGACCCATGCCAGTGAAACCTGGGCGCGCAAAAAAGAGCTGAACATCACTGCTTCACGCCCGGTTTTATCGGCATGTTCACGGGCAAGAGCAAACATCTGCGGGTTGGCGGTAGAGCCAAAGCTGCTAAGAAAAACGCCGACAAACAACAAGATGAAGTAGTTGCGATTCCAGGCGAAAAGGGTGCAGGCCAGCACGCCTAACAGGCAGCAAAAGACAATCAGTGATTTACGATCGCCGCGCTTATCGGAGCGCCCGGCGAGAAACTGGCTGACCAGAATCCCGATGACGGCGCTGCCGGTAAAGAAGAATCCCACCATTGCCGGGCGGGCGTGTACCTCATCGGTAAGAAAAATACTGAGCGTTGGGGTTTGCAGAGCGCCTGCAATGCCGGTGAGAAAGGCAACAATTAAGAATGCCGTTGATGTCAGGTCAAACGATTTCGCGCTGGAGACTGCGGGGGAATTATGCATGCTGGTCGATCACTGAAAGATGAAGACGCGGAGTTTACGCCGCTTGTCAGAAAATAAACAGTCAGTGAAATCAAACTCGCCATGAATAATCAAAATGCTATTTCACTCTTGTTGAACCTTTGCTGACGCTGCTGAAATGATCATGTTGATAACAAATTTCGCCATCAGCGATTCAGATTATCGGCAAAAAAATGTGCAGCACATCAAACTTTTGTACATAATTTAGCGCCATCCCTTGCGTGCTGAAACAGAAGTATTATGCTTTCTTGAAACGTTTCAGCGCGATCTTGTCTTTAACCCTAAGCCAGGTTAGCGCTTTTTTTCTCATAGAAGCTGAATCGTTTCAATTCAGCAAGAGAGGAGAACTATGTTCCAGTTATCCGTACAGGACATCCATCCGGGCGAAAAGGCCGGAGACAAAGAAGAGGCGATTCGCCAGGTCGCTGCGGCGCTGGTGCAGGCCGGTAATGTCGCTGAAGGTTACGTCAATGGCATGCTGGCGCGCGAACAGCAAACCTCAACGTTCCTCGGCAATGGTATTGCTATTCCACACGGCACCACCGACACCCGCGATCAGGTACTGAAAACCGGCGTTCAGGTGTTTCAGTTCCCGGAAGGCGTGACATGGGGCGAAGGTCAGGTGGCGTATGTTGCTATCGGTATTGCCGCCAGCTCGGATGAACATCTGGGGCTGTTGCGTCAACTGACGCACGTCCTGAGCGATGATTCCGTTGCTGAACAACTGAAATCAGCCACCACTGCAGAAGAACTGCGCGCACTGCTGATGGGCGAAAAGCAGAGTGAACAGTTGAAGCTTGATAACGAAATGCTGACGCTGGATATCGTCGCCAGCGATTTGCTGACTCTTCAGGCGCTGAATGCTGCTCGTCTGAAAGAAGCGGGCGCGGTTGATACCGCTTTTGTTACCAAAGCCATCAATGAACAGCCGTTGAACCTCGGGCAGGGGATCTGGCTGAACGATAGTGCCGAAGGCAACCTGCGCAGCGCCATTGCGGTAAGCCGTGCGGCAAATGCTTTTGATGTTGAAGGCGAAACGGCAGCCATGCTGGTGAGTGTGGCGATGAATGACGATCAGCCAGTCGCGGTACTTAAGCGTCTGAGCGACCTGCTGATCGACAATAAGGCTGAACGTCTGTTGAAAGCTGATGCAGCAACGTTGCTGGCGCTGCTGACCAGCGATGATGTGCCGACCGACGACGTGTTAAGCGCGGAGTTTGTGGTGCGCAATGAACACGGCCTGCATGCCCGCCCAGGCACCATGCTGGTCAATACCATTAAACAATTTAACAGTGATATTACCGTGACAAACCTTGATGGCACCGGCAAACCGGCAAATGGACGTAGTCTAATGAAAGTTGTAGCACTTGGCGTTAAGAAAGGTCATCGCCTACGCTTTACCGCCCAGGGAGCAGATGCTGAACAGGCGCTGAAAGCCATTGGCGACGCCATCGCCGCCGGTCTTGGGGAGGGCGCGTAATGAGCAGACGTGTTGCTACGATCACCCTCAATCCGGCCTATGACCTTGTCGGTTTCTGCCCGGAAATTGAACGCGGCGAAGTGAACCTGGTGAAAACCACCGGTCTGCATGCAGCGGGTAAAGGCATCAACGTGGCCAAAGTTTTAAAAGACCTGGGGATTGATGTCACCGTTGGCGGCTTCCTCGGCAAAGACAATCAGGACGGTTTTCAGCAACTGTTCAGCGAGCTGGGCATTGCCAACCGTTTCCAGGTTGTCCAGGGGCGTACCCGCATTAACGTCAAGCTGACAGAAAAAGACGGTGAAGTCACCGATCTCAACTTCTCTGGTTTCGAAGTTACTCCAGCCGACTGGGAACGCTTTGTGACGGATTCTTTAAGCTGGCTTGGTCAGTTCGATATGGTCTGTGTCAGCGGTAGTTTACCGTCAGGTGTCAGCCCGGAAGCATTCACCGACTGGATGACTCGCCTGCGTAGTCAGTGTCCTTGCATTATCTTTGATAGTAGCCGTGAAGCGTTAGTGGCTGGTTTGAAAGCGGCACCATGGCTGGTGAAACCTAACCGCCGTGAGTTGGAAATCTGGGCGGGTCGTAAACTGCCTGAAATGAAAGATGTCATTGAAGCTGCACATGCGCTACGTGAACAAGGTATCGCGCATGTTGTAATTTCACTGGGTGCCGAAGGCGCGCTTTGGGTTAATGCCTCCGGCGAATGGATCGCCAAACCACCGGCAGTCGATGTCGTAAGCACCGTTGGCGCAGGGGATTCTATGGTTGGTGGCCTGATTTATGGCTTGCTAATGCGTGAATCCAGTGAACACACACTGCGTCTGGCGACGGCTGTTGCAGCCCTGGCGGTAAGTCAAAGTAATGTAGGTATTACCGATCGTCCGCAGTTGGCCGCAATGATGGCGCGCGTCGACTTACAACCTTTTAACTGACAGCAGGAGAGGCATAATGAAAACGCTGCTGATTATTGACGCTAATCTCGGTCAGGCACGCGCCTATATGGCGAAGACCCTGCTGGGCGCGGCGGCGCGAAAAGCAAAACTGGAAATCATCGATAATCCTAACGACGCTGAAATGGCGATTGTTCTTGGTGATTCCATCCCGAACGATAGCGCGCTGAACGGTAAAAATGTCTGGCTGGGCGATATTTCCCGGGCCGTCGCGCATCCGGAGCTGTTCCTGAGCGAAGCCAAAGGCCATGCGAAACCTTACACTGCGCCGGTAGCTGCTACAGCACCGGTTGCAGCCAGCGGCCCGAAACGCGTGGTTGCGGTTACTGCTTGCCCAACCGGCGTGGCACACACCTTTATGGCGGCTGAAGCCATTGAAACTGAAGCGAAAAAACGCGGTTGGTGGGTGAAAGTTGAAACCCGTGGCTCTGTTGGTGCGGGGAATGCCATCACGCCTGAAGAAGTGGCGGCAGCGGATTTGGTGATTGTGGCGGCAGACATTGAAGTCGATCTGGCAAAATTTGCCGGTAAACCCATGTACCGCACTTCTACCGGACTGGCGCTGAAGAAAACGGCGCAGGAGCTGGATAAAGCGGTTGCTGAAGCGACGCCTTATGAGCCAGCAGGTAAAGCCCAAACGGCAAGCTCTGAAGCTAAGAAAGAGAGTGCAGGCGCGTATCGTCACCTGTTGACGGGCGTTTCTTACATGTTGCCGATGGTGGTTGCTGGCGGTCTGTGTATCGCGCTTTCTTTTGCTTTTGGTATTGAAGCATTTAAAGAGCAAGGGACGCTTGCTGCGGCGCTGATGCAGATTGGCGGCGGTTCAGCTTTTGCGCTGATGGTTCCGGTACTGGCGGGTTATATTGCTTTCTCTATTGCCGATCGTCCGGGGCTTACTCCGGGTCTGATTGGCGGTATGCTGGCGGTCAGCACCGGTTCTGGCTTCATTGGCGGTATTATTGCGGGTTTCCTGGCCGGTTACATTGCGAAGTTAATCAGTACGCAACTGAAACTGCCACAGAGTATGGAGGCGCTAAAACCGATTCTGATCATTCCGCTAGTTTCCAGCCTGGTGGTGGGTCTGGCGATGATCTACCTGATTGGTAAACCGGTTGCTGGCATCCTCGAAGGCCTGACCCACTGGCTGCAAACTATGGGGACTGCGAATGCGGTTCTGCTGGGGGCGATCCTCGGTGGAATGATGTGTACTGACATGGGCGGTCCGGTAAACAAAGCGGCGTACGCGTTTGGTGTGGGTCTGCTGAGTACTCAAACCTATGGCCCGATGGCGGCGATTATGGCGGCAGGTATGGTGCCACCGCTGGCAATGGGGCTGGCTACGATGGTGGCACGTCGCAAATTCGACAAAGCGCAGCAGGAAGGCGGTAAAGCGGCTCTGGTTCTGGGACTGTGCTTTATTTCTGAAGGTGCAATTCCGTTTGCCGCCCGCGATCCGATGCGAGTACTGCCGTGCTGTATCGTTGGTGGGGCGCTGACTGGTGCAATCTCTATGGCGATTGGTGCGAAACTGATGGCACCGCACGGTGGTCTGTTTGTTCTGCTGATCCCTGGCGCAATTACGCCGGTTCTGGGATACCTGGTGGCAATCATTGCCGGTACGCTGGTGGCAGGTTTGGCCTATGCTTTCCTGAAACGTCCGGAAGTGGACGCTGTAGCGAAAACAGCATAATAAAACGTGAACTGCAGGGCAGGAATTTTCTGCCCTGTATCCGTTGATGACCGCAAGATAAGTGAAAAGTGTTTGAAATTAATTCTATGAATTTAAATGGTTTTTACTTCAAATAGAAACCTGAACCTCTCATCAAACAGCAACGTCATTTTCTCAAGGGCAGATTAATTTCTGCCCTTTTTTATTGTTTCAGTTCTGTGCATTACTTCACAATTTCTTCGCTTTTTCTAAAACCGCCAATAATAGAGTTTTGTGAGCCTGCTCAAATCTGCTCATTTTGCCCCTCTGGCAGTAATTTACTTTAAGTAAAACAAGCATACTATGAGCACATGTTTAAATATGAACATATGTTTAAACGGTCTTTGCAGTACCTATATTCTTGTGGATTGACAGGGTTGGTAATTTTTTACCAGAGGACGTGCTATGCGCGAAAAGGAATATGTCGTAATTATAGGTTCGGCTAATATTGATGTCGCCGGATATTCACATGGATCATTAAATTATGCGGATTCAAATCCTGGGAAAATAAAATTTACCCCCGGTGGCGTAGGGCGCAATATTTCACAAAACCTGGCGTTGCTGGGGAAAAAATCCTGGCTACTGAGCGCCGTAGGAAGTGATTTTTATGGTCAATCGCTCCTGACACAAACTAATCAGTCCGGTGTTTATGTCGATAAATGCCTTATTGTGCCAGGGGAAAATACCTCAAGTTATTTATCTCTACTCGATAATACCGGCGAAATGCTGGTTGCTATAAATGATATGAATATTAGCAACTGTATTTCAGCGGAGTTCCTCTCACAGCACCGTGATTTTATTCAAGGGGCAAAGGTCATTGTCGCAGACTGTAATATCAGTGAAGAGGCGCTGATCTGGCTCCTGGATAACGCCGCCGACGCACCTGTATTTGTCGATCCTGTTTCAGCATGGAAATGCGTCAAAGTACGCGAACGGTTAAAGCAGATCCATACACTGAAGCCAAACCGTCTGGAAGCGGAAACCCTGAGCGGTATTGCCCTTTCGGGGCGTGAAGATGTGGCGAAAGTTGCCGCCTGGTTCCATCAAAATGGCCTGAACCGACTGGTTCTGAGCATGGGCGGTGACGGTGTTTATTACAGCGAAATCCGCGGTGAAAGCGGCTGGTCTGCGCCGATTAAAACCAATGTCGTCAATGTTACCGGAGCGGGCGATGCCATGATGGCGGGACTTGCTTCGTGCTGGGTAGACGGGATGCCGTTTGCCGAATCCGTTCGTTTTGCACAGGGATGTTCGTCAATGGCGCTCTCCTGTGAATACACCAATAACCCTGATTTATCGGTTGCCAACGTTATATCGTTAGTGGAGAACGCAGAATGTCTGAATTAAAAATTTCCCCGGAGTTATTACAGATTTCCCCGGAAGTGCAGGATGCTTTAAAAAACAAAAAACCGGTTGTGGCGCTGGAGTCGACCATTATTTCTCACGGTATGCCGTTTCCACAAAATGCCCAGACTGCAATTGAAGTAGAAGAAACTATTCGTCAACAGGGAGCCGTACCAGCCACTATCGCTATTATTGGCGGTGTGATGAAAGTAGGCTTAAGCAAAGAAGAAATTGAATTACTGGGGCGTGAAGGACATAACGTAACCAAAGTTAGCCGTCGCGATTTACCTTTTGTTGTTGCGGCCGGAAAAAATGGCGCTACTACTGTTGCTTCAACCATGATTATTGCGGCGCTTGCCGGAATTAAGGTATTTGCCACCGGCGGTATTGGTGGGGTACATCGTGGCGCGGAACAGACATTCGATATTTCTGCCGATTTACAGGAATTGGCGCATACCAATGTTACCGTGGTTTGTGCCGGAGCGAAATCTATTCTCGATTTAGGTTTAACCACCGAATATTTAGAAACCTTCGGTGTGCCGTTAATTGGTTATCAGACCAAAGCATTACCGGCATTTTTCTGCCGCACCAGTCCGTTTGAGGTCAGCATCCGTCTCGACAGCGCCAGCGAAATTGCCCGTGCGATGGCGGTGAAATGGCAAAGTGGTCTGAACGGTGGCCTGGTGGTGGCGAACCCGATCCCGGAACAGTTTGCGATGCCGGAAGAAAGTATTAACGCTGCAATTGATCAGGCCGTTGCCGAAGCTGAAGAGCAAGGTGTAATCGGTAAAGAGAGTACGCCGTTCCTGCTGGCGCGAGTTGCTGAACTGACCGGCGGCGATAGCCTGAAATCTAACATCCAGTTGGTGTTTAACAATGCCATTCTGGCGAGCGAAATTGCCAAAGAATATCAACGTCTCGTGGGTTAATTTCTGACGGGCAGAAAGCCGTCGCCCGTACTTATCATACATACCGAAACCTGGCGTTGACGCCGGGTTTACTGGCATGAAGGGAAATCATTATGGATATAATGAGAAGTGTTGTGGGGATGGTGGTATTGCTGGCAATCGCGTTTTTGTTGTCAGTGAATAAAAAAAGCATCAGTTTACGCACCGTAGGTGCCGCGCTGCTGCTGCAAATCGCCATTGGCGGCGTTATGCTCTATTTTCCGCCGGGAAAATGGGCGGTAGAGCAGGCGGCGTTAGGCGTACATAAAGTCATGTCCTACAGTGATGCCGGCAGCGCCTTCATTTTTGGCTCGCTGGTGGGGCCGAAAATGGATGTCCTGTTTGATGGCGCAGGCTTTATTTTCGCCTTTCGCGTACTTCCGGCGATTATTTTCGTTACCGCACTCATCAGTTTGCTGTACTACATTGGTGTGATGGGACTGCTGATCCGTATTCTTGGTAGTATCTTTCAGAAAGCCCTTAACATCAGCAAAATCGAATCATTTGTTGCGGTCACCACCATTTTCCTCGGGCAAAATGAGATCCCGGCGATCGTTAAACCGTTTATTGATCGCATGAATCGCAACGAGTTGTTTACCGCAATTTGTAGCGGCATGGCATCTATTGCCGGTTCGATGATGATTGGTTATGCCGGAATGGGCGTGCCGATTGACTATCTGTTAGCAGCATCGCTGATGGCTATCCCTGGCGGGATCTTGTTTGCGCGTATTCTTAGCCCGGCGACGGAATCTTCGCAGGTGACATTTGAAAACCTGTCATTCAGCGAGACGCCGCCAAAAAGCTTTATCGAAGCGGCGGCGAATGGTGCGATGACCGGGTTGAAAATCGCCGCAGGTGTGGCGACGGTAGTAATGGCATTTGTCGCAATTATTGCGCTGATCAATGGCATTATCGGCGGTATTGGCGGCTGGTTTGGTTTTGCCAATGCCTCTCTGGAAAGTATTTTTGGCTATGTGCTGGCACCGCTGGCGTGGATCATGGGGGTTGACTGGAGTGATGCCAACCTTGCGGGGAGTTTGATTGGGCAGAAACTGGCGATTAATGAATTTGTCGCTTACCTGAGTTTCTCGCCCTATCTGCAAACGGGCGGCACGCTGGACGTGAAGACCGTGGCGATTATCTCCTTTGCGCTTTGTGGTTTTGCTAACTTCGGCTCTATCGGTGTTGTCGTTGGGGCGTTCTCGGCTATTTCGCCAAAACGTGCGCCCGAAATCGCTCAGCTTGGTTTACGGGCGCTGGCAGCCGCGACGCTCTCCAACCTGATGAGTGCGACAATTGCCGGGTTCTTTATTGGTCTGGCGTAATGCTCGATTCGTAGGCCGGATAATACGCATCAAGCGTCGCATCCGGCAATCGCGCAGCATTCAAATAATTTTTACTGCATCATCCCGGAGAGTTTATTCTCCGGGTCCATCTCCCGCGCCAGCTCTAACAACTGCTTTCTGTTTTTAATTAAATATCCTTTCTTATTTTTAATTAATAAACCATCGTGAATGAATTGTGCGAGAACATATAACAGGTGTCGATAAGAAACACCCAGATACTCTGCCGCCTGGGTATGCTTTTCGTGATAAAGATCACCTTCCTGCGAGAGTAATATAAATGCGGCCAGGCGATTCACTAACGGAAATGATTGATTCTGCGTTAAAGAAACAATATTACGATAATTTTTATGGCTTAAGCTGACGCAGAGTTTTCGTAAAAATAGTGTGTCGTTTAATAACAGCGGACGGTAATTTTTCATGGGAAGCGCAATACACCAACACTCTTCAATAGCCTGCACCGCGCGCGGTTTATGGTCTTTATCGATTAACTCAATCTCGCCAATAAAACAGGGTGCGGCAAAGAAATCGATCAGCGACACCCGACCATTAGCAAGCGTGGCGTAGAGTCTGGCGCGGCCTCGCGTCAGGTAAAACAGCCATGACGGCTGTTGTCCTTCCTGCACAATGTAGTCACGCGCTAAAAAATGAAACAGCCGAGTGTCCACTGAAACATCCGTTGCAAAGCACACCTTAAATGCGGATTCGTCAATTAATTGCTGCTTAAGATCATTATTGTGGATTTCTTTCACGATGTTTACCCGCTATGAGATTTCTCATATTTAGCATACGTACGCTGTTGTTAAGATTCAATTATCGGCCCGATTGAATTTTCTTTGCTGTAGAAAAAATAACGCAACTTGAAACAGAGGGAATAAACAATGGAAAAAAGAAAAATTATCCTGGATTGTGATCCGGGTCATGATGACGCTATTGCAATAATGATGGCAGCGAAACATCCGGCGATTGATTTATTAGGTATTACCATTGTGGCCGGTAATCAAACCCTCAATAAGACATTAATTAATGGTCTGAATGTTTGTCAGAAACTGGAGATTAATGTTCCGGTTTATGCGGGGATGCCGCAGCCGATTATGCGCAAACAAATCGTTGCCGATAATATTCACGGTGAAACCGGACTGGATGGCCCGGTATTCGAGCCGCTGACCCGTAAAGCTGAAAGCACCCATGCGGTGAAATACATCATCGATACCCTGATGGCAAGCGATGGCGATATCACTCTGGTGCCGGTTGGTCCACTTTCAAACATCGCGGTGGCAATGCGGATGCAGCCTGCAATTCTGTCGAAAATCCGTGAAATTGTGCTAATGGGCGGCGCTTACGGTACAGGTAACTTTACGCCGTCTGCCGAGTTCAACATCTTTGCTGATCCGGAAGCCGCACGCGTAGTGTTCACCTCCGGCGTTCCGTTGGTGATGATGGGCCTCGATCTCACTAACCAGACTGTTTGCACCCCGGATGTGATTGCGCGGATGGAAAGGGCAGGTGGCCCTGCCGGTGAACTGTTCAGTGACATCATGAATTTCACCCTCAAAACTCAGTTCGAAAATTATGGTCTGGCTGGTGGCCCGGTGCATGACGCCACCTGCATTGGCTATCTGATTAACCCTGATGGCATTAAAACCCAGGAAATGTATGTCGAAGTAGACGTCAACAGCGGCCCTTGTTACGGGCGTACCGTCTGCGACGAACTGGGTGTTCTCGGCAAGCCCGCTAATACCAAAGTCGGCATCACAATTGATACCGACTGGTTCTGGGGATTAGTCGAAGAATGCGTTCGCGGCTACATCAAAACCCATTAAGTGTTGATAGCAAGTCGGGCCTGTATCGCAAGGTGCAAGCCCGGCTATTTATAATGGGCAGAAAGCCGTCGCCCAAAATGACATGAAGAGATAATAACTATGGATGTCATGAGAAGTGTTCTGGGAATGGTGGTATTGCTGACGATTGCGTTTTTGCTGTCGGTGAATAAGAAGAAGATCAGCCTGAGAACCGTCGGCGCGGCGCTGGTATTACAGGTCGTGATTGGCGGTATTATGCTTTGGCTTCCGCCTGGACGTTGGGTTGCAGAAAAGGTCGCTTTTGGTGTCCATAAAGTGATGGCGTACAGCGATGCGGGTAGTGCCTTCATCTTCGGTTCTCTGGTTGGGCCGAAAATGGACACCCTGTTTGATGGCGCAGGATTTATCTTTGGTTTCAGGGTATTACCGGCAATTATCTTCGTTACTGCACTGGTGAGTATTCTTTACTACATTGGCGTGATGGGGATCTTAATTCGTATTCTTGGCGGTATATTCCAGAAAGCTTTACATATCAGCAAGATTGAGTCATTTGTTGCTGTCACCACCATTTTCCTCGGGCAAAACGAAATTCCGGCGATCGTGAAGCCATTTATTGATCGTCTGAATCGCAATGAATTATTTACGGCGATTTGTAGTGGCATGGCCTCAATTGCCGGTTCGACGATGATTGGGTACGCTGCACTGGGCGTGCCAGTGGAATATCTGCTGGCGGCATCGTTAATGGCGATCCCCGGCGGGATCTTGTTTGCTCGCTTGTTAAGCCCGGCTACGGAATCTTCGCAAGTTTCCTTTAATAACCTCTCTTTCACCGAAACACCGCCAAAAAGCATTATTGAAGCCGCTGCTACAGGGGCAATGACCGGGCTGAAAATCGCCGCAGGTGTAGCGACTGTGGTGATGGCATTTGTCGCCATCATTGCGTTGATTAACGGTATTATCGGCGGTGTTAGCGGTTGGTTTGGTTTTGAAAATGCCTCGCTGGAGTCCATTTTAGGTTACCTGCTGGCTCCGCTGGCGTGGGTGATGGGGGTTGACTGGAGTGATGCCAACCTTGCGGGAAGTTTGATTGGGCAGAAACTGGCGATTAACGAATTTGTCGCTTACCTGAGTTTCTCACCGTATTTGCAAACCGCAGGCACTCTGGATGCTAAAACCGTAGCGATTATTTCTTTTGCGCTGTGCGGTTTCGCTAACTTTGGTTCTATCGGCGTGGTGGTTGGGGCATTTTCTGCGGTTGCGCCGCACCGTGCGCCGGAAATCGCCCAACTTGGTTTACGGGCGCTGGCGGCGGCGACGCTCTCCAACCTGATGAGTGCGACCATTGCCGGGTTCTTTATTGGTTTAGCTTGAGTGTCATTGCCTGATGCGCAAGCTTATCAGGCCTACATTTACTTGCTGAAATTGCCTGATTTGTAGGCCGGATAAGACGCGTCAAGCGTCGCATCCGGCAACATTGTTACACCATTGGCACCAATGAAAGCGCGTTATCGGCAGACAGAGTAGGGTTGTTTATGTTGCCGCTGGCGCGCGAAATTGCCGCGCAGGCCATCGCAAAACGGGCGCTATTGCGAAAACTGCTTCCTTCCAGAAAGCTATACACCAGTCCCGCCATAAAACCATCGTCGGCGCCAAAACTGTCTACCGTCGTATGTTTTGGTGCAGTCAGTAAAAATTGCTCGCCATCCTTTTCGCTGCAATAAACTGACTCATCGGGCAAATAAACAAACAGTTTCTGAACACCTTGCTGATGCAACGCATTCACTGCGGCATTACGGTCAGCATCGCTGGTGATCGCCTGTCCCCATAAAATTTCCAGTTCCTGCAAAGTCGGTTTCAGGGTGTGAATATGTGCCAGCCAGTGTTTGATTTTTCCTGCTTTAAATTCCGAAACGGTATCGACAAACACCGGAATTTCATCGGCAAGGGTAAAGACCCACTCCAGCGCCTCAGCAGTCAGGTTACAATCAGCCAGCACCACGCCCGCATGGCGAAGTAAATCACGCGACCCGTTCAGTAATTGCGGCGTCAATTGCTCCAGAAGATGGGTATCGTTTATCGCCAGCACGGTTTCATCGTCTTGATTGGCAATCGCGAGATACGTTGACGTACTTTGACCGTGTAAACGAACGCAGCCTGAGACATTCACTCCGGCACGGCGCGTCTCTTCTAAGAGCATTTCGCCATAAAAGTCATCGCCAATCACCGAGAGTAAATGCACGTCACGGCCCAGTAGTGCCAGATTGTGGGCGATATTGCGCCCGACGCCGCCAGCCGAGCAATGAATTGTACCGGGATTAGAGGCCGCTTGCGGATAACGGATATCCGCCATCCCGCGAATATCCATATTGATTGTCCCCACCACCACACAGTATTCCTGCTCGGTGAGAATGTAACCTTTGCCTTTAATCAGGCCTTTGCGCATTAAATCCATAATATGCGCCGCTACGCGCGAACGGCTGATTTGCAGCATATCAGCAATTTCATTCTGCTGGATCAGCGGGTTACGCCGCAAAATTGCAAGGATCTCCTTCTCCCGGTTATTCATTTTCAGGCTACCGCTTTTTCAGTTTGTTGCGCTTTCAGCCAGGCGATTTCTTCCGCCCAGATATCCGGGTTAATGGTTTCGAGGATCAGCGGAATACCGTCGAAGCGATCATCCTGCATGATCCAGCGGAAAGCATCATGGCCAATATTACCTTCACCAAGACTGTGATGGCGGTCAACGCGGCTGCCAAAGGCGCTTTTCGCATCGTTGAGGTGCATCCCGCGCAGATACTTAAAGCCGACAATACGGGCAAAATCTGCGAACGTTTTCTCGCATTCGGCAGGGGTACGCAAATCATATCCGGCAGCAAAAGCATGGCAGGTATCAATGCAAACGCCGACGCGGGATTTATCTTCCACGCCGTCGATAATCGCCGCGAGATGTTCGAACTTAAATCCTAAGTTGCTGCCCTGACCGGCAGTATTTTCAATCACCGCCGTCACACCTTGTGTTTTATCCAGCGCAATGTTGATGGATTCGGCAATGCGCGCCAGGCAATCCTCTTCTGAAATTTGCATCAGGTGACTACCGGGGTGGAAGTTGAGCAAAGAGAGACCCAGTTGTTCGCAACGCTGCATTTCATCTATAAACGCATCGCGCGACTTTTCCAGGGCTTCTGCGACCGGATGGCCAAGGTTAATCAGATAACTGTCGTGGGGAAGAATTTGCGCCGACGTGTAGTGATACTTTTCGCAGGCGGCTTTGAATTCATCGATGGTTTGCGTCGTGAGCGGTGCAGCACGCCACTGACGTTGATTTTTGGTGAACAAGGCAAACGCGGTTGCGTCGATTTCGGCGGCGCGAATTGCGGCATTTGCCAGACCGCCAGCAGCACTAACGTGCGCTCCAATGTATTTCATGCGAGGACTCCTGTTAAACCCGCTGGAGGAAAACGGTAATCATAGCGGGTTAACAGGAGCAAGATGTAGTGGTTTATGCGATGACGCTTTGAATCACATAGTTAATTGCACCACCACCAACAATCAACCAGGCAAACAGTACCAGTGCCATCAGCAGAGGTTTCGCCCCAGCTTTTTTCAGCGCGCTGACGTGAGTGGTCAGACCCAGCGCCGCCATCGCCATTGCCAGCAGGAAGGTATCCAGCGTTACCAGCATGTTCACCACGCTCTGCGGTAACAGGTGGAACGAGTTAAAGATGGCAACTACGATGAACAAGATGGCAAACCACGGAATGGTGATTTTGCTTTTCTCGCCGCTGTTCGCCCCAGATAGCTGTTTAACACGTGCAGCCAGCAGAATAAGGAACGGAGCCAGCATCATCACGCGCAGCATTTTGGAAATAACTGCTGCGTTTTCTGCATCCGGGCTGATGGCATGACCTGCCGCCACCACCTGCGCCACTTCGTGCACAGTAGAACCAATGTAGATACCGAAAGTTTCCGGGCTAAACCATTGAGACATCAGCGGATATATCGCCGGGTAGAGGAAAATCGCGACGATCCCGAAGATAACAACGGTTGCAACAGCCACGGTTACTTTACTGGCTTCCGCTTTCACTACCGGCTCAGTTGCCAGTACCGCAGCGGCACCACAAATACTGCTACCGGCACCAATCAACCAACTGGTGTGCTTATCCAGGCCAAACACTTTCTGCCCCAGGAAGCAAGCCAGCAGGAAGGTACTGGACAGCGTCA
Organism: Escherichia sp. MOD1-EC6162; assembly: GCF_002965125.1. NCBI lineage: Bacteria > Pseudomonadati > Pseudomonadota > Gammaproteobacteria > Enterobacterales > Enterobacteriaceae > Escherichia > Escherichia sp. MOD1-EC6162. The sequence goes on along the minus strand of NZ_PTSB01000001.1, from coordinate 6,002 downwards.
GCACGTCAATGATGATCCCACTGATACCGACATCGGCAATTTGCGAGAACGTCAGACGGAAGCCATAAAGAATGATACCCAGACGTAATAAATATTGCTTGGCAAACAGCACGCCACCGTCACAGCTTTTCCAGATGTGCGGATAGATGGTGTTGCCTAAAACCATCCCCAACAAGATTGCGAGGGTGAGGGCACTAAACCCGGCACCCGCAACGGCGGGAATGGAACCACCCCACAGGGCGACCCCGGTGATAACTGCACTCAGGGCTAACCCCGGAATAAAATGCCACAGTGTACGATGTTGTTTCTGTAAGGTGATATTCGTCATAACCCTCTCCTTTAACCGGGCATAAGGTTACGACCAACTGGTTTAAAAATAAAATTGATTATATATTTATAATTAATCTTTATAAGTGGTAAGCGACTATGCACATCACCCTCCGACAGTTGGAAGTTTTTGCAGAAGTATTGAAAAGTGGATCCACCACCCAGGCGTCGGTGATGCTGGCGTTGTCGCAATCAGCAGTGAGCGCAGCCTTGACCGACCTGGAAGGGCAGCTTGGCGTGCAACTGTTTGATCGCGTGGGGAAAAGACTGGTTGTTAATGAACACGGACGGCTGCTTTATCCGCGCGCGCTGGCGCTGCTGGAACAGGCTGTTGAAATTGAACAACTGTTTCGCGAAGACAACGGCGCGATTCGTGTCTATGCCAGTAGCACCATCGGCAATTACATTTTACCCGCTGTTATCGCCCGTTATCGCCATGATTACCCGCAGTTGCCGATTGAACTTAGCGTTGGTAACAGCCAGGACGTGATGCAGGCGGTGCTGGATTTCCGCGTTGATATTGGCTTTATTGAAGGGCCGTGCCACAGCACTGAAATCATTTCTGAACCTTGGCTGGAAGACGAACTGGTGGTTTTCGCCTCGCCAACCTCGCCGCTTGCTCATGGTCCGGTCACCTTAGAACAGCTTGCTGCCGCACCGTGGATCCTGCGTGAACGCGGTTCTGGTACGCGGGAGATTGTCGACTATCTGTTACTGTCGCATCTGCCGAAGTTTGAGATGGCGATGGAGTTGGGAAACTCCGAGGCCATCAAACATGCTGTGCGTCACGGACTGGGGATTAGCTGCCTGTCGCGACGGGTGATTGAAGAGCAATTACAGGCTGGCTCTTTACGTGAAGTTGCTGTCCCGCTGCCGCGCCTGATGCGCACGCTGTGGCGTATTCATCATCGGCAAAAACACCTTTCCAACGCGTTAATGCGCTTTCTGGACTACTGCAATCCTGCCAATTTACCGCGTTAAGTTGCTGTACAGGAACATGCTGGCGCTGTGTCGATTTCGTGACGCAGCGCCAGCGTCAGGCATTCGCCAGAAAAGAGATTGGCTGCTTTACTTATAATTCCTGGGCGATCATGAAGGTCTCTTATAAAAGCGCATTTCTATCGGAAGGATTGCAAATCGTCTGCTACAATCGCGCCTCATTTTTAATGATGGATAGCATTTTCGTATGGTTTCCGAAACTAAAACCACAGAAGCGCCGGGCTTACGCCGTGAATTAAAGGCGCGTCACCTGACGATGATTGCCATTGGTGGCTCCATCGGTACGGGTCTTTTTGTTGCCTCTGGTGCAACGATTTCTCAGGCAGGTCCGGGCGGGGCGCTGCTCTCGTATATTTTGATTGGCCTGATGGTCTACTTCCTGATGACCAGTCTTGGCGAACTGGCGGCGTATATGCCAGTTTCTGGTTCGTTTGCGACTTACGGTCAGAACTATGTAGAAGAGGGCTTTGGCTTCGCGCTGGGCTGGAACTACTGGTACAACTGGGCGGTAACTATCGCTGTTGATCTGGTGGCCGCGCAGTTGGTAATGAGCTGGTGGTTCCCGGATGTCCCTGGTTGGATCTGGAGTGCGCTGTTCCTCGGCGTTATCTTCCTGCTGAATTACATTTCGGTCAGAGGCTTTGGTGAAGCGGAGTACTGGTTCTCACTGATCAAAGTTACGACCGTGATTATCTTTATCGCCGTTGGCGTGATGATGATTTTCGGTATCTTCAAAGGTGCACAGCCTGCTGGCTGGAGTAACTGGACGATAGGCGAGGCACCGTTTGCCGGTGGTTTTGCGGCGATGATCGGTGTGGCGATGATTGTCGGCTTCTCCTTCCAGGGAACCGAACTGATTGGTATTGCGGCGGGTGAATCTGAAGAGCCGGGGAAAAATATTCCGCGTGCGGTACGTCAGGTGTTCTGGCGAATTCTGCTGTTCTATGTATTCGCGATCCTGATCATCAGCTTGATCATTCCGTACACCGATCCAAGTCTGTTACGCAATGATGTGAAAGACATCAGCGTCAGCCCGTTCACGCTGGTGTTCCAGCACGCAGGACTGCTTTCTGCGGCGGCGGTGATGAACGCGGTTATTCTGACAGCAGTACTGTCAGCGGGTAACTCCGGTATGTACGCGTCTACCCGTATGCTGTACACCCTGGCGTGCGATGGCAAAGCGCCGCGTATTTTCTCTAAACTGTCGCGCGGCGGTGTACCACGTAATGCGCTATATGCCACGACGGTGATTGCCGGTCTGTGCTTCCTGACCTCCATGTTTGGTAACCAGACGGTGTATCTGTGGCTGCTGAATACCTCCGGGATGACCGGCTTTATCGCCTGGCTGGGGATTGCTATCAGTCACTATCGTTTCCGTCGCGGCTATGTATTGCAGGGACACGATATTAACGACCTGCCGTATCGTTCGGGCTTCTTCCCGCTGGGACCGATCTTCGCCTTTGTGCTGTGCCTGATTATCACTCTGGGCCAGAACTACGAAGCGTTCCTGAAAGATACCATCGACTGGGGCGGCGTAGCGGCAACGTATATCGGTATCCCGCTATTCCTGGCCATCTGGTTTGGTTACAAGTTGATTAAAGGAACTCACTTCGTGCGTTACAGCGAAATGAAGTTCCCACAGAACGACAATAAATAAGCGTTATCTCTTCCTTATTAAGCCCTCTCACCTGAGAGGGCTTTTTCAATTCTATTTCCCATATAAATCATACGTATATAAAATTTAACAATTGAATTGATAATTGTTATCGTTTGCATTATTGTTACGCGAAATGAAAAAGGCTGACAAATCAGAGGCTGTTCAGGCGCTCTGGGATGATCACCTGCATACAAAAAAAGTCCACTGCGATGCTGCCGTGCGCAAGAGGACGTGAAGAAGATGTGAGCGATAACCCATTTTATTTTCGTAGTTACCTCATGGAGATATGGAATGTTTAGGTTGAACCCCTTCGTACGGGTCGGGCTGTGTTTGTCCGCGATTTCTTGTGCATGGCCTGTGTTAGCGGTTGATGATGATGGCGAAACGATGGTTGTCACCGCCTCTTCCGTTGAACAAAACCTCAAAGACGCACCTGCCAGTATCAGCGTCATTACCCAGGAAGACTTGCAGCGTAAACCGGTACAGAACCTGAAAGATGTCCTCAAAGAAGTGCCAGGCGTACAACTGACTAACGAAGGGGACAATCGCAAGGGCGTCAGCATTCGTGGTCTGGACAGCAGCTATACCCTGATTCTTGTCGATGGTAAACGCGTGAACTCCCGCAATGCTGTCTTCCGTCATAATGACTTCGATCTGAATTGGATCCCGGTTGATTCCATCGAACGTATTGAAGTGGTACGTGGCCCGATGTCCTCGTTATATGGTTCTGATGCGCTCGGCGGGGTGGTCAACATTATCACCAAAAAAATTGGCCAGAAATGGTCAGGAACCGTTACGGTCGATACCACCATTCAGGAGCATCGCGATCGCGGCGACACCTACAACGGTCAGTTTTTTACCAGTGGGCCACTAATTGACGGCGTGCTGGGAATGAAAGCCTACGGCAGCCTGGCGAAACGTGAAAAGGATGACCCGCAGAACTCAACCACCACCGATAGCGGAGAAACGCCGCGCATTGAAGGATTCTCCAGCCGCGATGGCAATGTCGAATTTGCCTGGACGCCGAATCAAAATCACGATTTTACCGCTGGTTACGGTTTCGACCGTCAGGATCGTGATTCCGACTCGCTGGACAAAAACCGCCTGGAACGCCAGAACTACTCTGTCAGCCATAATGGTCGCTGGGATTATGGCACCAGTGAGCTGAAATACTATGGCGAGAAAGTCGAAAACAAAAACCCTGGTAACAGCAGCCCGATTACCTCAGAAAGTAATACTGTTGATGGCAAATACACGTTACCGCTGACGGTGATTAATCAGTTTGTCACGGTCGGCGGTGAATGGCGTCACGACAAACTTAGCGATGCGGTAAACCTGACCGGCGGCACCAGCACCAAAACATCTGCCAGCCAGTATGCACTGTTTGTGGAAGACGAATGGCGGATCTTCGAGCCGCTGGCGCTGACGACCGGCGTGCGTATGGACGATCACGAAACCTACGGCGATCACTGGAGCCCGCGTGCCTATCTGGTCTATAACGCCACCGATACCGTAACGGTGAAAGGCGGCTGGGCGACGGCTTTTAAAGCACCTTCTTTACTGCAACTTAGCCCTGACTGGACGACTAATTCCTGCCGTGGCGCATGTAAGATTGTTGGTAGCCCGGATCTGAAGCCAGAAACCAGCGAAAGTTGGGAGCTGGGGCTTTACTACATGGGGGAAGAAGGCTGGCTGGAAGGCGTTGAATCCAGCGTGACTGTTTTCCGTAACGATGTGAAAGATCGCATCAGTATCAGCCGCACGTCCGACGTCAACGCTGCACCGGGCTACCAGAACTTTGTAGGTTTTGAAACCGGGGCTAATGGTCGACGTGTACCGGTATTCAGCTACTACAACGTTAACAAAGCGCGCATTCAGGGCGTGGAAACCGAGTTGAAAATCCCGTTCAGTGACGAATGGAAACTGTCACTCAACTACACCTATAACGATGGTCGTGATGTCAGCAATGGTGAAAACAAACCGCTTTCCGATCTGCCGTTCCATACCGCCAACGGTACGCTGGACTGGAAACCACTGGTGCTGGAAGACTGGTCATTCTATGTTTCTGCTCATTATACCGGGCAGAAACGTGCCGATAGCGATACGGCTAAAACGCCGGGTGGCTATACGATCTGGAATACCGGTGCGGCATGGCAGGTGACCAAAGACGTCAAACTGCGCGCGGGCGTGCTGAACCTGACAGATAAAGATCTCAGCCGTGATGACTACAGCTATAACGAAGACGGACGTCGTTACTTTATGGCGGTGGATTATCGCTTCTGATGAGAAGATGCCCGGCGAACCGGGCGGACTGTCACTTCAGTAAATACTGCGCATGGAAGCGCAGATGATCCTCTATAAAAGAAGCAATGAAGTAATAGCTGTGATCATAACCCGGCTGAATACGCAGCGTCATCGGCCACGCTTTCTGGCGCGCGGCTTCTGCCAACACGGCGGGTTGTAACTGGTCGGCAAGAAACTGATCGTTATCACCCTGATCAATCAGCGTCGGGATCGCATCCTGCGCATTGCTGGCGTACATCAGCGCACAACTGTCCCATGCCACCCAGTCATTTTTATCCTCACCCAGATAGGTGCTAAATGCTTTGATTCCCCACGGAACGCTGCACGGATTCACAATCGGCGCAAAGGCGGAAACGCTGGTATATTTGCCCGGATTTTTCAGCGCCATAATCAGAGCACCATGACCTCCCATCGAATGGCCGCTGATGGCGCAGCGATTGCTGACGTTAAATTGCGACTGAATCAGTGCTGGTAATTCATCACGCAGATAATCATACATCCGGTAATGTGCCGCCCACGGCGGTTGCGTGGCGTTAAGATAAAACCCGGCACCCTGGCCTAAATCATAGCCGTCGTCATTGGCAACATGTTCGCCACGCGGGCTGGTGTCTGGCATTACCAGTACAATCCCCAGTTCTGCCGCCATGCGCTGGGCACCTGCTTTGGTGGCGAAGTTTTCATCATTACAGGTTAAGCCTGAAAGCCAGTACAGCAC